>CAJXKB010000092.1 GCA_913055825.1 uncultured Bacteroidota bacterium | reverse complement strand
AATGCTGAATCTACGGTGTAAACCTGTGCATCATAAACAATTAAATCGGCTTTTTTCTTAGAATTGCATGCGCCCATAACAAAAAGAATTAAAAAGACAGAGAGAAATAAAAATAGTCTTGGTCTCATGGTTTTAGCATTTAATCAATTATTTTTCAAAGTTATGAAAAACATGGTAATCTCTGTATCCAAAAGAATTTTGGGCTAATGCTTTTGTAGTGTGCGAGTCAATGGCATAATCAGTCGTCGCCTTTTAACCTGAATTCAATATAAGCAATTATTTAGGATAGAACAACACATTGACTAAGGGTTTTATAAGTCATCTTCATCACTGAAATTTGATTTACAGGAGATTGCTTCTTCGTCCCTCGCGCTATCCTGCACAATACGAATCGCAATGACGTCTATGGCTGAAATTGGTGGCTGTGTCATTGTCCTCAACAAAAACCTTCGTCATGGCGAACATCGCATGTTGGCCTGTGTGTTGGCGTGAAGCCATCTTCTTATTGAACCAAAGGTTATCAAGAGATAATTTCTTCGTATCCCTTTCGCAATTCATCTAAGCACTTATTGCCTATTCTTTTTTTCAAAAATCTTCTATAAAACATGAAGCTAAAAGACCGAAAACTTATGATCAATTACCTTTGGTTTAGATATTTATAATGTTGTTAATACCGACTTCCTGTTTTCGGAATATGAATTTTCCATTCCTATATATCCAAATAATGTTCCACCTCGGCCAGAACCGATTGAATATTTGAAAATCGCCGGATAGGTTTATGATCGTGAAGCAGAATAAATTCCCTGTTTTCAAAATAAAATCCAAGACCTTTTTCCGGAAAAGTTTCCACATTTACCAGTTTAAAACCTTTTCGTGACAAAGCTTTCCACAACCAAAAAGTTTCCAGTGAATTATTTTTAATAAAAAGGGTTGCTGAGGTTTTTTTATCCTGTAATCGAAATCGTGCGCTAAAACGGTCGAACTGTATGGCTTTTTTGTCAAAATAGTCATTGATTTTGCCCTGCATGGCTAAATCCTCGGGAATACCTGTTTCAATAGGTTTGCCACGATTCATCAACCAAAGGATGTCAGCGTATTCCAATGCTGTTTCGATGTCGTGGGTAGTCATTAAAATCCCTTTGTGATGTTTGTGGGCAATGTCCGAAAGCATCTCCATAATCTCAATGCGCCCGGGTGAATCAACAAAAGCAATGGGTTCATCGAGAAAAATAAAAGGAGTATCCTGTACCAGCGCACGGGCAATCAGCACCTTTTGTTTTTCGCCATCGCTCAATTGTCGAAAGACCTTTTCCATTAAGTCACCAATATTTAGTGTGTTGACAATTTGTTGTATCACATGAGTGTCTTCGGTATTGAGTTTTGCTATGAGCGACCCATAAGGATACCGGCCCAAACTTATCACATCCATGGCTGTCAGGTAAGGATCACTGAAACGATCGGTAAGCACCACGGCAGCGAGGTGCGACAATTCTTTCAATGAAATATCTTTCAGCTTTTGTTCGTCATAGCTAATCGTACCTGCCAGAGCAGGTTGAAATCCCATGAGAATGCGCAAAAAGGTGGATTTTCCGGCACCATTTGGCCCCAAAAGACACACAAACTGCCCGCTTTGAAGTCGCAAATGAAGATTTTCCTGAAGAACCAGTTTTTTCCCTCGCGACAAGGACAGGCCGTTGGTCAGGTTTTCGATATGTAAAACCGTTTTTTCCATGTTTAGAATTTGATGTGACGGCTTTTTATGATAACCCAAATAATGACCGGCGCCCCAATGAGCGAAGTTACTGCGTTGATAGGCAATGAAATATCGTAGCCCGGCATTTTGGCAATTAAATTACAGAGTAAAGCCAGATTAGCTCCGAGGATGGCCGTGCCCGGGATTAAGATGTTGTGTTGGGAGGTTTTAAATAAAGCCCTGGCGAGATGGGGAACCGCCAACCCGAGAAAAGCAATTGGCCCGGTGAAAGCTGTTCCAATTGCGACAAGCAAACCCGTGAGGAGTATTAAAATTCTTTGAATACTTTGTACCGGAATCCCAATGCTGCGGGCATAGCTTTCGCCCATGAGCAGGGCATTCAACGGTTTGGCAAAAAACAGCACAATGCCCCATCCCGCCATAGCGGTAACCAACAGCATAACCGATTGCAGAATCGTTGTTTTTGAAAAACTTCCCAATCCCCAAAGCACATACGCGTGGAGTTCGGCTGAACGGCTGAAGAATTGCAAAACACTCACCAGGGCCGAAACGGCATAACCCAGCATAATGCCGATAATCAGCACGGTAATTACATTGCCCACGCGGGCAGATACCACGAGGATGATGGCCAGTACAAATAAGGCGCCGGCAAAAGCAGCCACAATGATGGTGAGGTTGTTTAGAAGGGGAAAAGTAGTCAGCTCAAAATGGAACAAGCCGCTGCTAAGTACCACCAAAGCCACACCGAGACTGGCCCCTGAACTGATGCCCAAGACGGATGGCCCGGCCAGTGGGTTACGGAAAAGCGTCTGCAAAACCAAACCGGACAGACTTAAAATAATTCCGGTGGCCAAAGCGGTAACCGCCATGGGCAAACGATAGGAAAGGACAATAACCTGCGCTGTGGATTGAGTTTTTTCCGGATGAAAAAGTACCTGAAATATCTTACCCCAGTTGATCAATACCGAACCGAACCACAGATTGGCAATAAATAAAGCCAAAGCCGCAAACGAGAGTGCGACAAACCAACTGATAAAATTGCGCGATTTATTCATTCCGGTATATCAGGTCTTAAAATTAAGGTAAAATTTTGTAATAATGTGGTTCGTATTCAGGTAGGAGCTCAGGATGAAAAGCTTTGATAAAATCGGCCAGGACAAATTGTGGTTCGAGTGGGCTATTTTCAAAATAAGCTGTGGAATCAGGATTGCAATAAATAATATGATGTTGCCGGAAGGCGTTAAAATGGGTGTAAAGCTCATTTTCATCTGCCAATGCCTTATATGATGCTTTTGACCCGTAAGTCCCGACAATACGCCAGAAATCGGCTTGCCGTGCCCTGGCAAAGACCGTTTCAAAATCGAGGGGAAAACTGGCTTTGTCAGGGTTGTTTTTCCAGATATAATCGGCCCCGGCATCTTTAAAAAGCTGTGCCACATAACTTTTTCCGCCAGGCAAATACCATTGTCCGTTAAAATACTTATCGGAAAATACGGTGGGCCGTTCCTTTGTGTTTTCAGCAAGTTTTTTCAATGCCAGATATTGCTTTTCAATATGCTCAAACAAGCTGTCTGCCTGTTTTTCTTTCCCAAAAAAAGCAGCGGTAAACTTTATCCATTCTGCTCGTCCCAAAGGTGTGCTTTCCATAAAATCGAGATACGGAATTGCCCGGATAGATGAAAGAGCTGGAGGAAGGTTTTGTCCGGATTGATAAGGTGAAAAAAAGATGGCTTGAGGCGGATGTTCCAGAATTTTTTCCACGTAGTAATTCCCACTTGCAGCCAGCTCGGTAATTTTGTTTTGCTTGAGCAGCTTCTTGACAGTTTTATTTTTCACATACGTGGCTTCTGAAATTCCCGTGATCCGGTTCAGCAGTCCCAGACGGTCCAGTGCGCTAAGCTGAGTGGCCGAAAAAACCGCCACGTTTTTCAGTGGAATATGAATTTCTCCCTTGCCTGCCTTTCCTTTTACCAGTACAAAGCTTGCCATAATTTTGCCGCTTTGCCAAGGGTTAAAAATCACCACACGCGTTCTTTTTGCTTCATGGTACAAGGCAAAATTTTTAGCAAATTCCGGTTGCGCTATGGTTTCCTTATTATTTTGCCTTTGGTGTTGTTGACCGGATGAATCACAAGCTACAAAAAACAGAACGGTTAAAATACTAACTCCAAGTTCTAAAAAATGGTTGAATTTGTATTTCATCCTATGCGACTTTTTCTTTCCTTTTTTCCAGTACGACCCACCCAACAATACCAATGAGTACTAACACAGGAGAAATTAATTCGGCTTGGGTAATGTGGTGTCCGAAAATGTCGTAGGTATTATTTACACGGATGTGTTCAATGAAGAAACGCTCGATCCCGTTAAAAATCAGATAAATTGAAAAGAGGACTCCGGGCGTTTTAATCTTTTTCCGGATTGACCATAATATTGCGAAAATGATAATCATCATCAGGGTTTCGTAAACGGGCGTTGGGAAAACGCCATGGGGCAGCTGCATACAGTGTTGGCCCATGCAACCCGGAATGGGGATGCCCTCGTTGATAATGTTATGCGGATAGTTGTACGACCAAAGCCAATCCGGCAAAAATTCCATCCAATGGGGTTTGGCCAGGGTGTTGACAATGCCCCAATCGCCATCACCGGCAACCTGACACCCAATTCGACCGATTCCATAAGCAATGGCCAGACCCGGGGCAAAGCTGTCGGCTAATGGTTTCCACGATATTTTATGTTTTTCCCCATACCAAATCACAGCAATGGCAGCAAAAATCAGTCCTCCGTAAAAAGTAAGTCCACTGAATGAAAAAAGAGAACCCCAGGGGTCGGCCAGAAACGCTTGCCAATTCTCAAATTGGTCGAAAATTTTAGCACCGATAATTCCAAATACGGCTGCAATAAAAACAATCGGCCAGGTTTGATCCTGGGCATGTATCACCACCTTTTTTTCAATCGGCTTACTGAGTTTATGCTTGTTTTTGTCATACCAAACATAAACTGTATAAAACAGGGCTGCGACAAAACCTGCCCAAAAAGAACCTTCTGATGAGAATAAAAATTCCTGCGGATTATTGGCAAAATGGTCATAATCGGTAAAAGCGGCTGCCAATTTAAAAACCAGTAAAAAAACGATAATAAAATTTAAAAGCAGTTCGGAAACTGAAGCCGGTTTTCCTTCAACAACTTTTTTAGTGGTGGAATGAATCAAACCCTGCTGCTCTTTTCGTTTTAATTCGAGATACAACAGCCATGCTCCCACTAAAAAGGCTAACGCTACAAAAAAGCCGTAGCTCATAATGGGCAGGTTAATGTGGGTGCCAAACAAATCGTTAATAAGGTCGCTTAGTTTCGGATACATAAGAATGAATGATTTTTATTGATTCACGTTTTGATAAGTGCAAATTTAAGCTTATTTGCCTGAGCCGGATTTATTTTATTTTAAATTTTTATAAAAAGAAGTTGCTTAAAGTTAACTACCAATAACTTTAAACCACTTTAAACAATTTTAAACCACTTCAAACAACCTTGAACAACCTTGAACAACTTTGAACAACCTTGAACAACCTTGAACAACTTTGAACAACCTTGAACAACTTTGAACAACCTTGAACAACTTTGAACAACTTTAAACAACCTTGAACAACCTTGAACAACTTTGAACAACCTTGAACAACTTTAAACAACTTTAAACAACTTTAAACTAAAGAAACAGGCAAACCCAAAGATTTACCTGCTTCTCAAGATAGAAGTTTCCCTGAGGAAAAATAAAATTAAATCAGATGATGTTTTTCCACAAAATCATCCAGAATCTCTTTGAGCGTGGGATAGCCGATCTCCTGTAAGTCGTAATAAACCCGGGTATTCGGTTTGTTAATTTTGATTTCACGATTCAGGTCGATGGGTGTACCAATCACTACCGCATCACAATCGGTATTGTTGATGGTAGTTTCCAAATCTTTCAGCTGCTGCGGGCTATAGCCCATGGCCGGCAGTAAAATACCAATGTTGGGATATATTTTAAAGGTTTCGGCCAATTTACCTACCACAAACGGCCTTGGGTCAATGAGTTCGGAAGCGCCGTATTTTTGTGCGGCAACCGTACCGGCACCCAGTTTCATCTCGCCATGTGTCAAAGTAGGTCCATCTTCGATGACCAAAACACGCTTTCCGCGAATGACCGATGGGTCATCCACACGGATAGGTGATGCAGCATCAACTACTACAGCTGATGGGTTTACTTTGGCAATGTTTTCGCGAACCATTTGAATGGCTTCCGGAGCAGCAGTATCCATTTTATTGATAATGGCCACATCCGCCATACGTAGTGTAACTTCCCCCGGATAATAGGCCAATTCGTTTCCAGGGCGGTGCGGGTCAACCACAGTCATGTTTAAATCAGGCACATAAAAGGGGAAGTCGTTGTTTCCACCATCCCACAAAATTACATCACAGCCATCGGGATCCTGCTCGGCAGCCCTTAAAATAGCTTCATAATCCACCCCGGCATAAATCACGTTGCCACGTACCACATGAGGCTCGTACTCTTCCATCTCTTCGATGGTACACTTGTGTTTGGCAAGGTCGGCAATGGTAGCAAAACGTTGCACCTTTTGCTCAACAAGGTCTCCGTAAGGCATGGGATGCCTGATGGCAACTACTTTTAAACCTTTGGCCATCAGGTCTTCTATCACTTTGCGTGACGTCTGGCTTTTTCCGCATCCTGTGCGAACAGCACCTACGGCAATTACCGGTTTAGTACTTTTTATCATTGTGTCTTTGGGGCCTAACAAATGAAAGTTAGCTCCGGCGGCATTTACAATGGCGCTGATGCCCATCACCCTCGGATAGGGCACATCGCTATAGGAAAAAACACAATCGTCCACATTGAGTTCTTTAATTAAACGCGGCAGATCGGATTCTGCAAAAATTGGTATCCCATTGGGGTACAAATCGCCGGCAAGTGCTGCCGGATATTTTCTGCCATCAATATCAGGAATTTGAGCCGCCGTAAAGGCCACAACATTGTAAGCGGCATTTCCCCTGTAATACGTGTTAAAGTTGTGAAAATCCCTGCCTGCAGCACCGATAATAATTACATTTTTCTTCATAGATTTGGTTTTTAATAATTTAGTTGTGAATATTTTCGTACATCCTCAAATTTAGAAATTTTCTTTTTACAATTTTTATAATCGCCGGTTATTAAGCTTATTTATTTGAAGTCTAAATTGTTAAATGCAATACAAGATGGACATAAGCTTTTCGGAAATCTTACTGCAAGCAGTTTTTTTCTAATTTTGCAGCTCTTTTAAATTTCTGGTATAACTGGTATAAAATGATAGAAACCTTATTGGCAAACGAATTAAGCAATGCTGTTGAAGCGCTTTATGGCCAGCAGCTTTCGACTGATACATTTCAAATACAAAAAACGCGTCCCGAATTTGAAGGCGATCTTACTGTGGTGGTTTTTCCCCTTTTACGAATATCGCGAAAAGCGCCTGAGCCTACGGCTAACGAAATTGGAG
The DNA here is from genome assembly GCA_913055825.1 of uncultured Bacteroidota bacterium. Classification (GTDB taxonomy): domain Bacteria; phylum Bacteroidota; class Bacteroidia; order Bacteroidales; family F082; genus Sulfidibacterium. The sequence continues at coordinate 3,784 of CAJXKB010000092.1, read as the reverse complement.
GATATATGGTGGAGCATAGCGCCGAAGTCGAAAGTTTTAATGTGATAAAGGGTTTTTTAAATCTGCTTATCGCTGATGCATACTATTTACGGTTTTATCACGAAAAACATGCAGATATGGCATTTGGCTTTCAACCGGAAAAGGATGAACCACCAGTGGTGATTGAGTACTCTTCACCCAACACCAACAAACCGTTGCACCTCGGACATATTCGCAATAATTTATTGGGTTGGTCGGTTGCTGAGATATTAAAAGCCAATGGAAAAAAGGTGGCTAAAGTAAACCTGGTAAACGACCGGGGCATCCATATTTGTAAGTCGATGTTGGCCTGGCAGAAATGGGGGAAGGGAAAAACACCTGAAGGCACAGGAAAAAAAGGCGATAAATTAGTAGGCGACTATTATGTGCTTTTTGATAAAGAATATAAAAAAGAAGTGGCTAAGCTGATTGGACAGGGCATGCCAAAGGATGAAGCGACCCACCAAGCACCATTGTTACTTGAAGCGAAAGCTATGCTAAAAAAATGGGAAACCGGCGATCAAGAAGTCCGTGCCTTATGGAAAAAGATGAATGCCTGGGTTTACAGTGGTTTTGACAAAACATATGCGCGGTTGGGGATTGATTTTGATAAGACTTATTACGAATCGGATACTTATCTGCTGGGGAAAGCTTTGGTGGAAGAAGGTCTCAAAAAGGGGGTGTTGTTTAAAAAAGATGATGGTTCGGTTTGGTGCGATTTGAAAGATGAGGGGCTCGATGAAAAATTGTTGTTACGTGGTGACGGTACTTCGGTTTACATGACACAGGATTTGGGAACTGCCCAGCTTCGATATACTGATTATAAACCCCAAAAACTGATGTATGTGGTGGGTAATGAACAGATTTATCATTTTGATGTATTGAAGCGTATTCTTAAAAAGCTGGGGCGCAACTGGGCTGATGACATCCTTCATTTATCATACGGGATGGTAGAACTGCCTGAAGGAAAAATGAAATCGCGGGAAGGCAAGGTGGTTGATGCGGATGACCTGATGGAAGAAATGGCCCGGACGGCTAAAAAAACGTCGGATGAACTGGGGAAATTTGATGATTTTACTCCGGAGGAGTCCCGCAATTTGTATGAAATGATCGGTCTGGGTGCTTTAAAATACTTTATGTTAAAAGTGGACCCAAAAAAGACTATGATGTTCAACCCGGCCGAATCGATTGATTTTAATGGCAATACAGGTCCTTTTATTCAATATACTCACGCCCGGATTCAATCGGTTTTGCGGAAAGCCAAAGCGGAAGGACTTGTTTTTAATGAACAGAAGATGCCGGCATTTTCGTTACATAAAAAGGAAAAAGCACTGTTAAAAATGCTTCACAATTTTCCACAGGTAGTACAGCTGGCAGGCGACACCTTCAGCCCTGCGCAACTGGCGAATTTCTCTTTTGAACTATCCAAAGAATATAATCAGTTTTATCACGAACTGAGTATTTTGAAAGAGCCTGATGAAAATAAAAAGTTTTTTCGTTTGGGATTATCTGATTTTACTGCCCGCACGTTAGGATCGGCTATGGGGCTGCTGGGTATTCGTTTGCCGGAAAGGATGTAAGGCTGGGTAAATAATTAATGAATTTCCAGTGGCACAATATGACCGGAATATCCAGTGTATGCTTGTGCGTGGGCTTTTCATCTCAATTTCTTTCAACTTTTGTTACTCTGTTTCGTTTCTTAGTATTGGCTACAACGTGGTTGTATCAGATTAGTTGCGTGTATTAAGTAACTAATTTAGCAAATAGAAACCGAATAGAAAATCCGCAAGTAATTCTGTAAGTAAGCTTTCACTAGCGATTAATTTTATACGGTGCTAGTCGCTGTTTTAGATTCATATTTTAGGCCAATTTCTTCTTTAACTCTATCTATTAAAGAAATTAAGTCCAAACTTGTTGTAAAAGGCAATTTAGAGCTTTCAATTTCTTGATTTATGAGGCATTTATTTACTTCTTCTATTTCATATATATAGCCATTTCCTTTGTATTTAATATCTAATATTTCATTTTCTCCATTTCTTGAAATTGTGATTTTCCCGGTATGATGAAATCGACTGTGTAGTTTTAATATACCTTCACTACCGTAAATATATGCTTCTGTTGGTGTTTCAGCTTCAATCGTTGATTCAAGATTAGCTTTAGCTCCATTTTTGTAGTTAAACAGCATTGAACAATTATTATCAACATTAGTTTCCGTCATAGAAGCTATAGCTTTTATATCTGTAGGAAGCCCAAGTGTTAAAAGACTTAAATATATTGGGTAAATACCAATATCTAACAAAGAACCTCCTCCAAGTTTTTTGTCATAGACTCTACTTTTAAGATTTAAATCACCTTTGTATCCAAAATCTGCACGAATGAATAAGATATCTCCAATTATTTTTTTGTTCAGAATTTCAATTAATTTTTCAGTTGCAGGGATAAATCTTGTCCAAAGGCCTTCCATTAAAAATAATTTCCGGGATTTAGCTTCTTCAATCATAATGTGAACTTCTTGCGAATTCAACCCCATTGGTTTCTCACATAGAACGGCTTTGTTATTTTTTAAACACATCATTGTATTTTCAAAATGAAAAGCATGAGGTGTAGCAATATATATGATGTCTATTTCAGAATCCTTTGCCAACTCTTCATAAGAACCATAGTATTTAATTGAATTGAACTTATCACTGAAATTTTTAGCTTTTTCTATTTCTCTTGAGGCAACTCCATATAGTATAGAATCATTTGAAAGCATTAAGTCTTCTGCGAATTTGTTAGCGATATTTCCTAACCCTATAATTCCCCAATTAATTTTTTTAGTCATTGTTTTATTCTTTTAATAGCGACTAATTATATCCGCATCAACTATACGGTTTATTTCAAAAATTAAGATAACGAAACGATTACAGGTTATTACCGCCTGGTGTTCTGTCTTCCAGTCTTGTAAACCATTGTCATTACTAAGTTTAGTTTGCATTTACTTATAGAATAAGTCATTAATAAAATTTTGTCAGTTATTTTTAGAGATTATTTGAAAAGTTTTTTATTGTTTTTTATGTAATCTGGAGCTATACTAATAAATCGAGAATCTTGTAAACAATATGCGTTTATTATGTGTACCATATTAGTTAAAGTTAAAGGTATCCTTATTCCATCATTAAAAATTCTGTTTAGTATTAATGACCTATCGGTTTTAAATAATTCTTTTGATAATATTTTGTCCTTATCAAGTATTTCTACAATTCTATGGTCAAGTTCGGCTTCTTTAAACCTTAATCTAAACTTATTACGTAACATGGCATTCCAATTATTGGTTTTAAAATGGCTGTATGCTAGGTTTTCAAAAATTGACATTATTGTCCAATCGCTTGTTACTAGAGAAGCATAAACACCATTAAAAATATGAGAAATATCAGAATGGTCTATCCAGTCTTTTTTACATTTATATCGCAAATCATGTTCTACTTCATGCCACCCCTCTGACAATACTGTTCTTAATTGAACCTCATATGTAGGATCAATATATTTATATTTTGAAATTGCTAAATCAATTGCTTCTTTGGCATCTTCTTCGGTCATTTTAAAAACCAAATTAATTCTTTGTGGTTCAAACTTGTTTACACTTCGTTCGTCAATCGTTTCATCAATAAAATCGAATCGTTTTTTAATTGCCTGATAAACAATTTGTAAATCGTCGTCAAAATATACAGTTATTCTTATCCCTATTAAGTCCTGCATCTTTTTGTTATCACAACTATTCTCATAA
>CAJXKB010000091.1 GCA_913055825.1 uncultured Bacteroidota bacterium | reverse complement strand
CATGATTTTAAGGAAGATGTGGATAAAATAAATCCGAAAAAGATTTTGAAAGACACGAAGAAATCTTAAACGTTAAAGGCCACTTATTAGCTAAGCGAAAGTTGCCGTCGCTATGGAATACACGTTCGTGAAAGGGTGTTTCCATAAAAAATGAAGGAATATACGTGAAAGATTTAACCACCGGAAAAGAAGGAAAGCTCATCTTACAATTTGCCCTACCCATGCTGGCCGGGAATGTATTCCAGCAACTTTACAATGTGGTAGACAGCATAGTGGTGGGGCGTGCCATTGGTAAAGAAGCCCTGGCTGCCGTGGGTGCCAATTTCCCTTTTATTTTTGCTTTAATATCTTTTGTAGTCGGCATTACCATAGGCTCGACGGTAATAATTTCTCAATATTACGGAGCCCGGAAAATGGATATGGTTAAAAAAACCATTGATACCATTTATATTTTCCTGTTTGTTGCATCCATCGTTGTAACCACTTTGGGCATTTTGTTTGCCGATGATATTTTCAGGTTAATCCGGTTACCGGCAGATGTTTTGCCTTCGGCAGTATCATATTTCAAGATTTATGCTACCGGCTTTTTCTTCTTTTTCGGATTCCAGGGTACCAGTTCTATTATGAGGGGGTTAGGTGATTCAAAAACACCCTTTTACTTTCTTGCTTTTTCCACACTTATCAATATTGTACTCGATCTGGTTTTCGTGTTGGCTTTCCGTTGGGGAATTAAAGGAGTAGCTTTTGCAACAGTCGTATCGCAGGCACTTGCTTTCTTTGCCATTATTATTTACATGAACCGGTACCATTCATTTCTTGATTTCAGGCCGTTAAAGATGAAATTTGATACGGGAATTTTCAAAAAAAGTTTAAAGATTGGCTTACCAACCGGGTTTCAGCAAACTTTTGTCTCTCTCGGATTTCTTGCACTTTACCGTATTGTGAATATGTTCGGCACTTCTACTATTGCAGCCTATAGTATTGCCATCCGAATTGGGTCTTTTGCCTCTATGCCTGCCATGAACTTTTCGGCAGCACTTTCTACATTTGTGGGTCAAAACCTGGGTGCCAACAAAATAGAACGCATCAGTCGTGGACTCGGGGCAACTTTACTGATGTCGAATTTTGTAGCATTGGTTACAGGCTTTATTGCCATTATTTTTGCCGGCCCGTTAATGGCTGTTTTCACAAAAGATGCACAAGTAATTGAAATCGGCCGACAGTATCTGCTAATTGTACCGTTTTTTTATATGGTTTTTGCCACCATGTTTACTATCAATGGAGTCATGCGTGGTGCAGGTGACACCTTAATCCCAATGATCATTACCATTATCTCACTTTGGATTGTTCGTATACCGGTGTCCTATTACCTATCGCTCCATATGGGGACAAGAGGAATTTGGTGGGGGATTCCAATAGCCTGGTTTGTGGGCATCATTCTGGCATTCAGCTATTACAAAACCGGAAGATGGAAAAAGAAAGGGATTGTCAGACACAAACAGGTTCAATGAACCCGCTCAGGTTTTAGGCACGTAGATCAGGCTTATTCTTTAATAACTTTTCCAAAATAAATACGCTGCGTATTAGAAATTTCCAGCAAATATATTCCCGGGTGCAATTGATCCAACCCACTTAATTGAATCCAACTTGAGAGAGAACCGGGAGAATATATCTTTTTGTAAACCAAGCGCCCGCTTAAATCATAAAGTTGTACATCCAATGTTCCGTGTATTCCGTTCAACTTAACCTTAAAAGCAGAGTAAAACGGGTTAGGTATTGTTTGGAGGGTTTCACTTTTTGAAGAAAAAGACCTCATACCGGTCCATATTTGCAAGAGCGAATCGGCTTTTGCAAAATCGGGGATACCCCACCCCATTAATGTATCAGGATTTGCATGCATCGAGGCTGTTTCTTTCAAAGCCTTAATAATCTGCATATTAGTAGCAGCAGGATGGGCCTGCCACAAGCAAGCCGACATTCCGGCAATGATGGGAGACGAAAAGGATGTTCCGCTTCCGTAAGTTACACCACTTGTATCAGCTACAGCTGTTCCCTGTCCCAAAGCCATTACGGTAGGTTTTACACGCCCGTCGTATGTAGGTCCCTGTGAACTAAAACTTGCCCGAAGCCCCAATGAATTAACAGCGCCAATGGTAAAAACACTATCACCGTCGGCAGGTGCACTAATCCACGGAAAAGTAGTCGACTGCCCTTCGTTCCCGGCACTGTTCACCACCAAGATACCTTTACTTGCCGCTATCTCGGCACCGAGGGTTGACACACAGGTTTTGCCATCCATATCAGCATACGGATGAGAAACCGTTGTATCATCAAACCCGATGTATCCCAACGAACTGTTGATCACATCAGCGCCCACACTGTCGGCAAACTCGGCACCGGCCACCCAGTTATATTCTTCAATGATGTTTTCCGAAGCAGCATCTTCTGTGCGCAGCAGCCAGAATGATGCTTTAGGTGCAGTTCCGATCATCACGCCCGGATCATCAGCAGCCATGCACGACAATACCATCCTTCCATGATAATGCTGAGGATAAACATTGCCACCCGGGTTAACAAAATCTTTGGTTCCCAACAAACGGTGTTCATCGCGTAAGCTATCAAAAAGAGTCTGCGTAGGCACATCTTGATAACCGGCATCCAGAATGGCAATCACCATTCCCTGCCCCCTGTAACCTTTCTTGTGGAGCGGAACTCCGTTAATTTGCTTAATTTGCGTTAATGCGGTTCCATAAGCTTTTTCATCTGCCGAAACAGCTTTAGTATTAACAGCCGGGGGATTTAAACCTACCCTTTCATTTTTAAAAAAACTCTCTTTTTTGTGTTCACCATTTTTAAAAAAGAAAGTCCGTTTTACAAAAGGAAGATTCTCGATACTATCAATTGCGGCCGAGTCAGCAGAATAAATGGTTACCCCGTTCATCCAGCGGCTTCGGGTTAAAATTTGTACGCCATAGCTTGCCACTTTCTGCACATACGATTGATTAACAGGCAAATCATTTTCCACAATGGGAATATCATGCGCCTGCCGCCGGGCAATGGCTCTGGCTGTCAAAAATTCTTCGGGATGCGACAGAGAATAAGGTGAATTATTTTTATCGGTAAATTGTATAAAATATTTATTGGGCGCTACCTGTGCATATGACAGGCCACCTGACAACAATAAAATTGTCAGCAGGAACAGGATATTTCGTCTCATCGAATTATTTCATTAAGAATGTTTATTTTACCAGGCTATTGTTCGACAAATCCACATCAGGTATATCAGAAGCACCCAGCACTATTTTTTTGATAACTTTGGATGTATCGGTCTGAATAACTACAGCCCGGTTACCACTCTGCCAAACGACAGGTGATTTTGAAAAAACTTTTTTGCTACCATCGGTATAAAAACAAGTTACTTTCACCGGCATGGGCAACCCTCCAATGTTTTCAACCACAACCTGGTTGGCATTGGTAATTTTTTTGATGCCCTGATCGGCGTATGCCCGATCGAAGAACCAGGGTTTGATGAACCACATCAGACTTTTCCCGTACGACCGGCTGAAAGTGTTAAAGAAATCAAAAGGAATGGGATGTTTACCATGCCAGCGATTGATGTATTCGTGCAACGCTTTGGCAAAAGGCACGTCACCCATAGCATCGCGCAAAAAACGATAAGCCAAAGACGACCGGGTATAAGCCTGCACGCGATAATAATTAAAATCGGTAAACAAATTGGAAGGCAGCATCAGCGGCTGTTCCATTTCGCGGCCGCTTGAAGTATTAAAGCGCTTAACATAACGCTGATAATAAGGGTATTCGGGAAAAAGATACGCGCTAAACTGTCCGGTAAGATAAGCTGCCCATCCTTCGTCCATCCAGGCATATTTTTTTTCATTGGTACCCATGAAAAACGGAAAATAAGAATGAGAGATTTCGTGGAAAACCAGGTTGGCAGTAGAAATAGTATCTTTCGGATCACCGTCATTAGCCATCATTGGGGTTTCCATGCCTCCATTGGGTGTTCCGTTACTAAAAGAAGTCATGTGCTCGTAAGGATAAGGATACCCGGGCCATTGGTACGACATAAACTCGACACTTTTATGGGCGTATAAAGCTGCTTTGTTGAATGTTTTGAACCCTTCGGGATAAATTGCATCCACCCTTACGCGGCGTCCGGTAGCGGAGTCAACCAATACTGATGATGCATCCCAATTGTATTTCGGCGTTGCCGCAAACGAAAAATCAGTCACGTTGGACGCACTAAAATGCCAGGTATTTTCCCCCTTATTTTTCAACACTTTATTATTATTCCAATCGTCCTGCGTAATTACCGGCATGACCTTATCGGAAACTGCAACTTCTTTTAAGCGCTTCCGAATGTTCTTCTTGTATATATCGGCTGCATTTTCCAAATGACCGGTAGCCCAAACCGCATAATGCGGCGGAGTGGTAATTTTGATATCATAATCATTAAAATCGTTGTAAAACTCGGTAATACCGTTGAATTCAATTTTATCCCAACCACTCACATCATCATAAACAGCAATTTGCGGATACCAGTAAGCAATAAAAAAACGTCCATGGCCATAATTTCCCATACGGTTGGCCGATTTCTGTGCAATTTTGAATTTCCATCCGGCTTCCAGTACCAACGAATCGCCGGGTAACAAAGGCGTTGGAAGCTTTGCATAACGATTAGTAGCAAAAAAATAGCCATACCGGCCTGCCGGAAGTTTCACTTCCTTACCGTTAATTTTCAGATATTTAATTTGTACACCCTGCGTAACTGCATCAGGATCGATGCTCCAGGCACGGGCTGCACCTTTACGGAAAATATCCTGGTACAAGCGGATAGTTAACATTTTTAACGTATCCGGGCTGTTATTAAAATAAGTTACTGTTTCAGTGCCCTCGAGGCTACTTTCCGCAGCAAGCAATTTAGCTTGAATTCGATACCGGGCATGATTTTCCCAATATTTAGGACCGGGGTTACCATCAAATGAGCGGGTACCGTTTTTATAAGCATTCTGAACCTCAATGGGTATCATCTGTTTGTTTTGGCCTTTAAGGGCCGGGAACCATAACATTGAAAGTAACAAGATTCCAAAAAAAGTAACTTTTTTCATGACTGTTTAAAATATTAAAGGTTTTGATTTCTCTGTAAAATTAAAAATTCTTTTGGTTTGTTTGTATAGATATCGAAACACTTTTTATTTTTAATTTTGAGGCAAAAAATGATACAAAGCATCAATCCATATACCGGCAAAATAATTTTTGAACATCGGGAAAATACAGCTGATGAAGTTGAACACATTATTCAGGAAACCCATCAGGCCTTTTTACGATGGAAAGCATATGACTACGCAAGCCGTGGAAAACTTTTTTCGCGTTTAGCCAACCTGCTACGTGAAAACAAAGAAAGCTATGCCCGGCTGATTACCATGGAAATGGGAAAAATAGTTGTAGAATCACGTGCCGAAGTGGAGAAATGTGCCTGGTTATGCGACTATTATGCCGAACATGCGGCTTCCATGCTTGAGGCTGAAATTTTTGAAACCGATGCCGGGAAAAGCTATGTCCGTTTTGATCCTGTAGGGATTATTTATGGCATTATGCCCTGGAATTTTCCGTTTTGGCAAGCTTTCCGCGCTGCTGTTCCTACAATGATGGCCGGCAATACCTTCATCCTGAAGCATGCTCCCAATGTACTGCAAACCGCCAAAGCCATTGAAAAACTATTTTTGGAAGCCGGTTTCCCGGAAAATACTTTTAGTAATGTGATTATTCCGGTAGAGTTATCAGAAAATATTGTAGCTCATCCGTTGGTGGAAGGTGTTACGCTCACCGGTAGCCAGCGGGCAGGCGCGATTGTAGCAGCCCAGGCCGGTAAATACCTGAAAAAAAGCGTGATGGAACTGGGCGGCTCCGACCCTTACATCGTACTAAAAGATGCCGAATTTAATGTAAGTTGTAAAACCGGGGTTTGCTCGCGCATGCTCAACGCCGGACAAGTTTGTATTTCGGCCAAACGGTTTATTGTGGAAGAGGCAGTGCTGGATCAATTTCTGAAAGAACAACAAAAGCTGCTGGAAAACATGGTTTTGGGCGACCCACTGCTTGAAACCACCGACATGGGACCTATGGCGCGTATGGATTTACTGGAACATATTGAAAATCAGGTAAACACTTCGATAAAAATGGGTGCAAAAGTTATTTGTGGCGGAAGACGGAGAGATGAAACATCACTCTTTTATACTCCCACTTTACTCACTGACGTAGCAAAAGGAATGCCTGTTTTTGATGAGGAAACATTTGGACCGGTTTCGGTAGTCATCCCTGCAAAAGATGCTGAGGATGCCATCCGTATTGCCAACGACACCCCTTACGGACTGGGAGCCAGTCTTTGGACACAAAACCTGGCACTGGCCGAAAAATTGGCTGCCCAATTGGAAGCGGGCGCGGTATTCATCAACGGAATGACCAAATCGGATCCCCGGCTGCCTTTTGGCGGCACCAAGCGTTCAGGATATGGCAGGGAATTGTCAACGCTGGGGATTCGGGAATTCGTAAATGCAAAAACGGTTTGGATAGCCTGAGGTTAAAAATACCCCATCTTTATCTTAGATGAAAAATGTATTCGGCTAACATGAAATAAATCAGTAATCCGGTTGAGTCAACCACTGTAGTCAGCAATGGACTACTGATGACGGCGGGGTCTAATTTGAATTTAGTTAAAACAATTGGAAGCAGGCTGCCAAGCAAATTAGCCCAAATGGTAATAGCCACCATCGAAATACCCACTACCATACCAATTGTCGGGCCACCACGCCAGAAAAAACCTCTGATATAAAGAATAATCCCAAGGGTTAATCCAATCATCAAACCCACTAACAATTCTTTTTTAGTTACTGAGAACCATTTCTTTATGGAAAGTGAACCTGTTGCCAGCGCCCTGATAATCAAGGTGGAAGATTGAGCGGCAATATTTCCGCCGCTATCAATGAGGATGGGAATAAAAAACGCCAGGGCGATTACTGCCTGCAAGGCATTCTGGAAATGGGCAATGATGCTTGACGAAAAGAAATCAGTAATCAGTAAAATCATCAGCCATCCAATACGCTTTTTATACAAAGTCGCCGGTGAAGCCGTATAATATTTTTCTTCCACAGGAACGATAGCCGAAGTTTTCTGAAAGTCCTCGGTGGTTTCTTCCTCCAACACATCCAAAATATCATCTACTGTAACAATACCAAGCAATACGCCTTCGTCATCCGTAACCGGCAAAACACTCAAATCATATTTTTTAATTACTTTATAAGCTTCTTCCTGGTCATCAGTGGCATGAATAGAAGTAAACTCTCCATCCATCAAATCAGACACTTTTTGTTTAGCGTCAGCGAGTAAAAACCGTCGAATGGGAATATCGTCGATCAACATAAACCGATTATCCTCAACATAAATCATGTTAATGGTTTCCGCATCTTCACCCATTTTTTTTATGTGCCTGATGGCGTGATCTACTGTCCAATCGGGTTTTACCACCACATAATCAGGTGTCATAATCCTTCCCACGCTATTTTCGGGGTAACCCAACAAACCCATGGCCTCCTTTCGTTCATCAGCTGGCAAAAGGTTCATCAAACGTTGGGTAAGCTCGCCGGGGATATCCTCAAAAACGGAAGTACGGTCATCGGGGGGAAGATCTTCAAGCAATTCTTTAATGCTGTGATCAACAATATGTGTAAGGATGAATTCTTGCTGGGCAGGATCAAGTTCGGAAAATACTTCGGCAGTTTTATCTTTTGAGATCAGACGAAAAGCAATGGCTACATTTTTGGGTAAAATGGTTTTCAGCTGTTCGGCAATATCTTCGGGCATCATCTTAGCCCAAGTGGCTTTAATATCGTTCCATTTTTTTTCTTCAATCAAGTGATTGATATCCGGCATGACAAGAGTGTTTTCCATTTTTCCGGTGTTTTAATGAACCATTTTTCGCAGCGCAAAGGACGTGCTTTTTTAACTTTTTTGCAAATCACTAATGAATACCGGAAGCCTGCAAGGGAAGGAAAATAGCAACTATTTATTTTTATACTTTTACAATCCAAGCAATGTATCTATGAAACAACATCATCACCATGGCCATGGGAATTTAAAGGGGAAGAACCTTTTTTGGTCGGTAGTTTTGAACCTCGCAATTACAATTGCCCAGCTTGCAGGAGGAATCATTTCAGGCAGCATGGCTTTGCTTTCGGATGCTTTGCATAATTTTAGCGATGTTTTAACACTGATTATCAGCTATATTGCCAACCGGTTGGCACAAAAGAAATATACTACACGCCATACTTTCGGTTATCAGCGGGCTGAAATTCTTGCTGCATTTATCAATTCATCAACCCTCATTGGTATTGCTGTTTTTCTAAGTGTTGAAGCTTTTGAACGCCTGCTCAATCCACACCCCATCCAATCGCTGGTGGTAATTTGGCTGGCAGTGGCCTCGATTGTCGTCAATGGAGCCAGCGTATTGCTCATTCAGTCGGGGGCCAAAGAAAACATCAACATCAAGTCGGCCTACCTTCACCTTTTTACTGACATGCTCACTTCAGTTGCCGTCCTGATTGGCGGTTTGTTTATGAAATATGCAGGGTTATACTGGATTGACGGATTGATTACTTTGCTGATTGCGATTTATTTAATTTATTCGAGTTGGGGTTTATTTCGCGAATCGGTCAACATCATCATGCTTTTTTCACCGACAGATATTGACATCAGGGAATTGACTGTTCAAATTGAATCCATTGAAGGGATAAAAAATCTTCACCACCTGCACCTTTGGAAGCTTACCGATAATAAAATCAACATGGAAGCACATGTTGATTTAGTGAAAAACCAGCCCATTTCAAATTTTGAAAAACAATTGGAACAAATTCAAAATATTGCCCATGAATTGGGCATCAGTCACGTAACCATCCAACCCGAATTCAGCGTAAACGACAATAAAGAGTTGATAAACACGCACTAATCTGAAATAAAAATGTAACCCCTTCCCGGGCGTAGTTTGCAACTACGCCCTCATATAAAATCAATTTCAATTAACAATTCCATCCCGGCATAATTACTTACACTGCCAGACAAATAATTTTTCAGCTTCTGCAACAAAGCCTGCCCTGACAGGAGAAGGCATTTTCCTGAAATGGATTTATTTCAACATCTGCTTCAATTTTGGTGGCTACGGACCTATTGAAGGTTGTTTATTGGCAGCAGTAATTATTTTTTTAGTCCATTTATTAAATCAATTATTTTATTTTCAAATTCAATTTCACCAATTCTATCTTTTACTTCACAAAAATCAATTGAATTTATTTCTCTCAGTTCTTTAATATTCAGCCAATATTCGTCTTGTGATTCTAATGGTCGTATGTCATCCTTTTCAACTTCGAATAAAAAATTATCAATATGTATCGGATAAAGTATTTCTTTCCATTGCTGTTCTTGTTTCTTTCTCCCTTCTGATAATTCAAACTGACAAGCCTTACTTTTAATGGAATGTTCAGAAGAAATAAATAAAAGTCTATCTTGTTTGTTGACATTTTCTTTCATTATTTTTTTTAATCCTTTGCCTCCAGGGGCATCTTTCTCCCACATAAAAGTTAAAATTCCTTTCTTCTTTAATGAATCATTTAATCCGTTTGCGAATTCTTTATCTTTGAAACTATATGAAATGAAAATAGTCTGATAATCAATTCTATTTGTCATTGCTGAGATTTTATCTTTTATAATTGTTTCGTTTATCCCAAAACATTTATCAAGAATTTTAGGCTCTAATGATTCACTTTTAATAATTGTTTGAAAATCAATAAATGAAAACTCATTCCCTTTTGCTGAATTTGAATTATCTATGGAATTTTTTCCGATAATACAATCAGAAAATGTAGTTTGTCCAATACTACAACTACGGAATAGGCAATCAGTTAAATCAAAATGTGAAAATAAATTGTTATCCAGAATTGAATTATTAAACTCAATTTGAAAATTATAATTATCTCTGCTATGCCCTTCAAATCTTGTATAAGAAAGGTAAACATTTTTGAACGTTAACTTTTTAAAGTCACAACCACCAAAATATACCTCCAAAATCTCAGGACAATAAGTAAAAACTGTTTCTGATAATAAGGAATCGCCAAATGTGAAATATGTTAATACTGATTTATGAAAAGATGTTTTTATGAGGTCGCATTCAAGAAATTTGAAATCATTTAGATGTGAGTTTTTGAATGAACAATTTTTAAAAATACAGGCTCTAAAAGTTAATTCCCTTAAATATTTGCAATTATCAAATTTGCAGTTAATGAAATTAAAGCCTTGAAAATCTAAATTTTGCAAATCGAGTCCGCTAAAATCATAATTATCAATAATAATTAAGTCCTCTGTTTTTGCAATTCCATAAAAATCAGTAGTCAAATAGTATTGCTTTTTAAGCTTATCACTATTCAGATACTTTTCAAAGTGTTTTATGAAATCTTGTTTTGTATTTATTCTCATATGTTCAGAGTCTTGGTATTATTGTGCCCAACGGTAAATTGTATGAGTAGTGGCAGATTGTGTGGTACTTTCCCGTCAAACTGTTACGCTGTTTTAGCGGCCTTATAGCCTTGTTTTTTAACACTTTACCTGCCATTAATTATAAAAAATATTAGCTGCTGCTTTTAAATTTTTTTAGTCTATCCATAGCTGTATTGATTGTATTTTCATCAAACAAGTATTTGAATTTGTCTTTTATAATAATGCTTTCAAAAGTCAAATCCATTCTATTAAGTTCCCACATTTTTATAAATCCATTTTGAATTCTGTCAAGTCCTGTACTCATTAATCTTTTACATGCTCCAATTGCTCCATAATTTTCAATAAAACCCAAAATGAATGTACTTTGAAGTTTTTTGTCAATTTTACCTGATTCTTTCCAAGCATTTAACAAGTCCTCTTTAAGTTCATTCTCTAAGGCTATAAACTCCATTTCTGATTTATCTGCGCCTAAATCTGTCAGATTTTTAGTTTCTAATTTATCTATCGGTATAGATTTCTCAAGTAATTGTTTAAATCTAATATTAAACTGTTTAATTAGATTCTCTTCTTTTGATATTATTATGGATTCAAGATTTTTATATTCTGCAAAATAAGTCCAGTTATATGAGCCTGTAATAAT
>CAJXKB010000090.1 GCA_913055825.1 uncultured Bacteroidota bacterium | reverse complement strand
TCAGCTGTTCTTCCAGTACTTTGATCCTTGCTTCAGCGTCAGCCAGTTTCTGCCGTTCTTTTTCCACCACGGCCGCTGGTGCATTGTTCACAAAACGTTCGTTGGAAAGCTTTTTCTCCACCGAAGTTAGAAAACCACGGGTGTATTTTAATTCCTCTTCAATCTTTTTGATCTCGGCTTCCACGTCCACATTTTCGCTCAGCGGAATATAAAACTCCTGGGCGCCAACGGTAAACACCATCACACCCTCCGGTTTGTCTTCAACTGTTTCCACCGAAGAGAGGTTTCCCAGTTTCATCACTACCGGATAAAATTTACATGCAGCGCCTTTTCCCTGGCGCACCTTCAGTTCCAAAGTCTCTTTGTTTGGCAGGTTTTTTTCTTTCCGCAGGTTGCGGATGGCAATGATGATCTGTTCGGCCCGTTCAAAAGCTTTCAGGTTTTTCTCATCATAAGTCTGCGATACAGGCATGGAAGCCACAATAATATCGTCGCCTGCCTCCCGTTCGCGCAACAGGTGCCATATTTCTTCCGTTATAAACGGCATAAACGGGTGCAGCATCTTCATCAGCTTTTCAAACAAATCAATGGTTTTTTCCAGCGTATAGGCGTCAATGGGCTGTTGGTAAGCCGGTTTAATCATTTCGAGATACCAACTGCAGAAATTGTCCCAAATCAGTTTATAGGTGGCCATGAGTGCATCTGAAATGCGGTAATCGGCAAAATTCTTTTCGATGCCGGCCAGTGTTTCGCTGAGCTTGTCCTCAAACCAGGTAATGGCCTGCTTGCTGTGTTCCGGCGTTTCCAAAGCCTTGTCCTCTGTCCAGCCTTTTACCAGTCGCAGGGCATTCCAGATTTTGTTGCTGAAATTGCGTCCCTGTTCGCACAAAGCTTCATCAAAAGGCAAATCGTTTCCGGCAGGGGTTGTCAGTAGCATGCCCACGCGCACACCATCGGCGCCGTGTTTTTTTATCAGCTCCAGCGGGTCGGGCGAATTGCCCAGCGTTTTCGACATCTTCCGGCCGAGCTTGTCGCGTACAATACCTGTAAAATAGACGTTTTTAAACGGAATTTCTTTGCGATATTCCAGTCCCGCCATAATCATCCGCGCCACCCAGAAAAAGATGATGTCCGGGCCGGTAACCAAATCATTGGTCGGGTAGTAATATTTTATTTCTTCGTTATCCGGAAAACGGATGCCGTCAAATACCGAAATCGGCCACAACCACGATGAAAACCAGGTATCCATCACATCTTCATCCTGTTTTAAATCAGCAGTTTGTAAATCGGATTGGTTAAATTGTTTCCGGGCTTTCTCCAGCGCTTCATCAGCAGTTTTAGCCACCACAAATTCACCATTGGGCAGGTAGTAAACCGGAATACGCTGTCCCCACCAAAGTTGTCGCGAAATATTCCAGTCGCGCACGTTTTCCATCCAGTGGCGGTAGGTATTTTTGAATTTAGCAGGATGAAACTGAACCTCATTATTTTCAACAACTTCCAGGGCTGGTTTTGCCAACTCTTTCATTTTCAAGAACCACTGCATGGAGAGTTTGGGCTCAATAACGGCATCGGTGCGTTCCGAAAAACCTACACTGTTTACGTAATCCTCAATCTTTACCAGGTTTCCGGCTTTATCAAGGTCATCCACAATTTCATCGCGTACAGCAAACCGGTCTTTGCCCACATAAAGCTGTGCCGCTTCGTTCAACGTACCGTCATCATTAAAAATGTCAATGCTTTCCAGGTGGTGTTTTTGCCCTATTTCATAATCGTGGATGTCGTGGGCAGGTGTTATTTTCAGGGCACCCGTACCGAACTCGCGGTCCACATACTCATCGGCAATCACCGGTACCGGTCTGTTCACCAGTGGCACAATCACTTTCTTCCCCACAAAATCTCTGAATCGTTCATCTTCAGGGTGAACGCACACTGCCGTGTCGCCCAAAATGGTTTCAGGCCGTGTGGTGGCAATAGTCAGAAATTTCCCCGGTTCGCCTTCGACGGCATAACGCAGATAATAAAGTTTCGATTTTACCTCTTTGTGTATCACCTCCTCATCCGACACTGCGGTTTGAGCCTGTGGGTCCCAGTTGACCATTCGCACACCACGGTAAATAAATCCCTTTTCGTAGAGGTCAATAAAAGTATCAATGACCGACTCATACAGCGCCTCATCCATGGTAAATCGGGTCCGGTCCCAGTCGCACGAAGCCCCCAGCTTTTTCAGTTGTTCCAGGATAATGCCGCCGTGTTTCTCTTTCCATTCCCAGGCATGGGTCATAAATTTTTCCCGCGAAAGGTCATTTTTGTCAATGCCCTCTTGTTTCAGCTTGTTCACCACCTTTGCTTCCGTGGCAATGGAAGCGTGGTCGGTTCCCGGCACCCAACAGGCATTTTTCCCCTGCATCCGCGCACGCCGCACAAGCACATCCTGCAACGTGTTGTTAAGCATATGCCCCATGTGCAACACCCCAGTCACGTTAGGCGGTGGAATCACCACTGTAAAAGGCTCTCGCTCATCGGGTTCCGAGTGAAAATATTTTTTCTCCATCCAATGGCTATACCACTTGTTTTCAGTACTTGCCGGATTATATTTGCTGGGAATATTCATCTTTTTTCTTGTCATTTTATTGAAGTTGCAAAAGTAAAAAAATCCGGTAAACCTATTTTTTTAAGATGTTGTTTATGCCTTTTACCGAAACCGGACCTGCGTAATTCCGGCACCACCAAGGTTAAGGGGAGCATCTCCAAACCATTCAATTTCTTTAACCGAATTTAAATATTCTCGAATGATTTCCCGTAAAATACCATATCCTTTTCCATGCAAAATACTCACCTCTTTGATGTTCAACAAAAGGGCGTCATCAATGTATTTTCGCAAGTCTTCCATGGCTTCTTCTGCCCGTTTGCCGCGCAGGTCGATGGATAGCTGAAATTCTGCTGCCTTATTGTTTATGTCATGCATAATGTTTGAATAATTGCTTTTACGGGCCTGTTGCCGGGGCTTGTTTTTCGTGATAAACAATTTTTCGGTGGCTATCTTCAGCCGGATGCCGTTTACATTAACAAAACTATTGTCACCTTCTGTCGAAATCACTTCCCCGATAATGTCGCTGTCCTTTACCTGTACCAGTATTCCCGGTTTTAAATCCTCCGGGGCAACGGGTTTGTTATTTTTATTTTCAATGGGTTTGCGTGGCCTCTTTTTCTTCTTTTTAGTTTCTGCTATATTTTTTTGTTTATCCGGTTGTAAGCCTTTCTCTAATTTGCTTTTACTTTTTTCCAGCTGTTTTCTTGCAACCTTTGTGGCTGCCTTTTCAGCCTGGGCTTCCCTTATTTCGCGAATGGTTTTTTCAATATCACGGTTCGATTGCCGGATAATTTCCAGTGCTTCCTCTTGTGCATCGCGGATAATTTGTTTCTTTTGTTTTTCCAGTACTTCTTTTAATCGCTTGTATTCAGCCGTAAGTATGGATAGTTTATCTTCGGAAGCCTTAATCTCTTCCTGTTTCTTTGCCATGGCCAGTTTATCAGCTTCCATCTGTTGGAGCTGGGCATCAAACCGCAAGTGTTTGCCACCGCTTTTTTTCCGGGCACGGTTCAGGGCATAATTAGGAAAACCTATCTTTCGGGCAATTTCAAAAGCAAACGAACTTCCCGGTTTTCCTATTTTGAGTTTATAAAGTGGTTTTAACTCCTTCACGTCAAAAAGCATGGCGCCGTTAATCAGTCCGTCCAGCCGTTCTGCCGCAAGTTTCAGATTGGTGTAATGTGTTGTGATAACCCCGAAAGTTTTCTTTTTTACCAAAAATTCCAGCACAGCTTCTGCAATTGCACCACCGAGTTGCGGTTCGGTACCCGTACCGAATTCATCAATTAGCACAAGGCTCCCGGGATTGGCATGTCTCAAGAAATATTTCATGTTCAGTAAATGCGAACTGTAAGTGCTCAAATCATTTTCGAGCGATTGCTCATCGCCAATATCAATAAAAAGATCATCAAAAATCCGGAATGTGCTGTCGGGTGAAGCCGGAACCGGTAACCCGCATTGCAGCATGTATTGAAGCAGCCCTGCTGTTTTCAGGCAAACCGATTTGCCTCCTGCGTTTGGTCCCGAAATGATAAGTATCCGGTTGTTTTCATCGAGTTCCAAATCAAGCGGGACAACTTCTTTCCCTGCCTGGGTATGTGAGAGAAAAAGCAGGGGATGTACGCCTTGTTTCATCCAAATGCTCTTATTGTGGCTGATAACGGGCTTGTTAGCATTTATCTTGATGGAAAACAGTGCTTTGGCCCTTATAAAATCAATAAGGCCCATAAAGCGGTAAGCCCCTTGCAAAGCATAAAGATGCGGCCGCAACAAATCAGTAAACCGTGTCAGGATGTGGATGATCTCGCGTCTTTCTTTGTTTTCGAGTTCTACAATTTCGTTATTTACTTCCACAGAGGCCATGGGTTCAATAAAAACCGTTTGCCCGCTGGCCGATTCGTCATGTATAAATCCCTGCAAAGCTCTTTTGTCAGCAGCCCTTACCGGAATAACCGCCCGCCCGTTGCGAATAGTTATTTCTGCATGGTCGGGCAACCAACCCGACTGTTTCGCCTGGTTGAAAGCCTTACGTGTTTCGCTCATTACCTGCCGCTCTTTGCCCATCAGCTTTTGTCTGATTTCCATCAATTCGGGCGATGCGCTGTCGCGGATGTTGCCTTTGTCGTCGATGATGGCTATGGCTGCCCTTAATATTTCTTCAGGGAATTCAACTTCTGTCGTCAAAGCTTTCAAACGCGGGTATTCGTTTTCGCCGGAAGTATGAAAAAAATCAAGAATACGCTCCAACGTTTCCAATGAGCTTTTTAAATTGAACAAAGCTTCCTGATCAATATAAGTTCCTTCGGTTTTCAGCCGTAAAAGCTCCTGACGGCAGTCGATGTAATTTTGTGTCGGAAAAGCTTTTCCTATTTCCAGAATACTGATAAATTCCATACTTTGTTCCAGCATTTTTCTGATTACACCTGCATTGGAAGTGAACCGCATATTTTTTACAAACCTCCGGCCCATATCGCTTACACAGGCCTGGCTCACCAAATCCCTGATTTGGTCAAAATCAATTTTTTGTTCGAAATTGGATGGGTAAATCATTACCGCAAAAATAAGGAAAAGGATACACGAACTCAGGTTAATAAGTTGCGTTTTATTTTATAACTTTGAAAAAACGATTCTCATGCGTAAAATCTTTTTCATTTTTATTGTTGCTGTACTTTTGTCTTCCTGTGACAAAAATCAGGGAAAACCCCAACAAATCAACCTGAAATCATTTAGCTGGAGTTTGACGGATACAGCTGACAGCCTGCATTTATCCGGTGTAAATCCTTCAGATGTGTATATGGCCTTACTACAAAAAGGAGTAATAGATAAACCTTTTTACAGGGACAACGAACCAAAACTGCAATGGGTTGGCCGGAAAGACTGGATTTTTTCGACAGATTTCAATTTGTCAAAAGAATTTTTACTTCACGACCGAATTGAAATTGACTTTAAAGGATTAGATACCTATGCCGACGTTTATCTTAACCAACACCTGATTCTGAAGGCCAATAATATGTTTCGAAGCTGGAAAACGGATGTTAAAAGTATTTTAAAACCGGGACACAACAAATTGAAAATTGTTTTCACTTCTCCAATAAAAATCATTAGTAAAAAAAAGAAGCAATTGCCTTATCCCCTGCCCGATAGCAGGGCTTTTGTGCGTAAGGCGGCTTACCAGTTCGGATGGGACTGGGGCCCTAAATTTGTAACTATGGGAATATGGCGCCCAGCTTTCTTGTTGGCATGGGATCAACTTAAAATAAGAGATGTTTTTATTCGTCAGGACAGCATCAGCAAGCGCCGTGCTAAACTTACCGCAATTTTGCAGGTTAAAGCCGTGAGAAATATGGACGTGAAACTGAGAATTTTCACTGATAACAAAAGCTTTTTTGAAAAAAAAGTTAATCTGGAAAAGGGCTTCAACCTGCTTTTATTTCCCCTGAATATTAATCATCCCCGTTTGTGGTGGCCCAACGGACTGGGAAAACCAAATTTGTACACTTTTAATTTTAGTTTTTCAAAAAATGGAAATGTTGTTGATGATACATTGATTCAAACCGGCTTGCGCCGATTATGCCTCATTCAAAAACCCGATAAAAATGGGAAAAGTTTCTATTTTCAAATCAATGGGAAAGCTGTTTTTGCCAAAGGGGCCAATTACATTCCACCGGATAATTTTTTATCACGTGTAACGGATGCGAAGTACAAACAAATTATTGAAACAGCGCGAAAGTCGAATATGAATATGCTGCGTGTGTGGGGTGGTGGCACTTACGAGAAGAATTTGTTTTATCGCCTTTGTGATGAAAATGGCATCATGGTTTGGCATGATTTTATGTTTGCCGGCAGCATGTATCCCGGCGATTCGGCTTTTATACAAAATGTGACCCAGGAAGTTCGTCAAAATATCAGCAGATTACGAAATCATCCCTGCATAGCCCTTTGGTGTGGAAATAATGAAATTGATGAAGCCTGGCACAACTGGGGATGGCAAAAGCAATTTGGTTATTCAAAGACCGATTCGGCTAAACTCTGGGAGAATTATCAATACCTTTTTGAACAACTGCTTCCGGAAATGGTAAAAAAGTATGATCCGAAATGCAGTTACTGGCCAAGTTCCCCATCAATAGGCTGGGGACATGTCGAAGCCTACCGTGAGGGTGATGTGCATTACTGGGGAGTGTGGTGGGGAAAAGCGCCTTTTAAAAAATATGATGAAAAAGTTGGCCGTTTTATGAGTGAATACGGTTTTCAGGCTATGCCCGATAAAAAAACGATAGACGATTTTAGCCTTCCACGGGATCGTTTTATAAAATCGAAAGTGATGCAGGTTCATCAGAAACACCCTTTTGGATGGCAAAATATTCATGACTATTTATTGCGGCATTTTCAGCCCCCTGAAAATTTTGATGACCTCATTTACAAAAGCCAGTTGTTGCAGGATATGGGAATCAAAAGGGCTATCGAAGCCCACCGGCGTGCAAAACCTTATTGTATGGGCACATTGTACTGGCAGTTGAACGACTGTTGGCCGGTAACTTCATGGTCGTCGATAGATTATTACGGGCGGTGGAAAGCATTACAATATGCTGTAAAAAAGGCTTATGCCACTTATCTTGTGTCTGTGGTCGAAAAAAATCATCGACTGAAAATATTTGTTGTTTCCGATGACACGTCCAACCATAGAATGAGGCTAAAATGGCGTTTGATTGATTTTAACGGAAAACTTTTATCCTGCGACAGCCTCGATTTTGCTTTACCGGCCAACAAATCGCTTTGTGTGGATTCAATTTATGAAAACAACTTTGCCGGCGATGACTTAAATTGGCGAAATCATACAGTGTTGGAAGCTGTGGTCGAAGAAAACGGAAAACCCTTGGCACGGGGACTCCATTATTTTGATGAGCCAAAAAATCTTTTGTTATCTCCTGTAAAAATAAAAACACAAATCGAAAGGAAAAAAGACAAATTAATACTGCATCTTTCCTGCCGACAGCTTGTTAAATCGGTTTATTTACAAAGCCCGTTGAATGTTCAATTTAGCAATAATTATTTTGATTTGCTTCCGGGCGAGGAGAAAACTGTGGTTTGCCAGCCTGTAGATAAAGCTGATTATTCATTCAAGGCAGGAAATCTTAGGCTTAAAATCAGGCACCTAATCCACCTTTCTGAAAAATAATTGGTGCGGAAAATTAAACGACGTTACTTTGTAAAAACCTGGTTATAACGAACATTCTGTTGGAATGCCAGAACGTGATAGTTGCCCAAAGAATTATTTTACCGCTTATCTTTCCTGTATTCGATTGCTGCTTTAACAAAAGACACAAACAGCGGATGGGGACGCTTTACTGTGCTGCTGTATTCGGGATGAAACTGTACACCCACAAACCACGGATGATTTTTTAATTCAATAATTTCAACCAAATCTTCTTCCGGATTGATACCAGCCGGCAGCATGCCGTTTTCTTCAAAAACCTTGCGATATTCATTATTAAATTCATAGCGGTGTCGGTGGCGCTCACGAATTAATTTGCTGCCATAAGCTTCGAAACTAATTGACTTAGGGTTCAGGCGGCAATTATAAGCTCCTAAGCGCATGGTACCGCCTAAATTCTTTAGTTTCTTCTGATTTTCCATAATATCAATGACCGGATAAGGTGTTTCGGGATCCATTTCGGTAGAATGGGCACCTTCAAGATGGAGGACATTCCGTGAAAATTCAATGGCAGCACATTGCATGCCAAGGCAAATACCAAGAAAAGGAATCTTGTTCTCGCGTGCAAACCGGATGGCTTCTATTTTACCATCAATACCCCGATTTCCAAAACCCGGTGCAACAAGGATCCCGCTCATATCTTTGAGTTTGTCGGCTACATTTTTATCTGTGATATTTTCCGACTGAATCCGGTGAACGTTTACACGGGTCTGATTCATTGCACCACCATGGACAAACGATTCATTAATGGATTTATAGGCATCTTTCAGCTCAACGTATTTTCCAACCAATGCAATGTTTACTTCACCATTGGGGTGCTTTAGGTTGTTGACAAAATTTTTCCAGTTTTCCAAATCCAAATGGTCGGGGACGGGTGTGTCCGTCTTTTTTAGAATTTCAAGATCCAGTTTCTCATCAAGCATCATCAAAGGAACATCATAAATTGTCTCGGCATCTCGCGATTCAATAACTGCATCAGGTTTTACATTACAAAATTGTGCTATTTTTTGCTTAATTCCCGGGTATAACGGGTGTTCGGTGCGGCAAACAATAATGTCGGGCTGCACGCCCTGTTCCAGTAATGTTTTAACAGAATGCTGTGTGGGCTTGGTTTTCAGTTCGCCGGCTGCATGTAAATAAGGTACCAGGGTTAAATGGATAACAGCACATCGACTTCCCAGCTCCCATTTCATTTGACGAACGGTTTCCACAAAAGGAAATGACTCAATATCTCCCACGGTACCGCCAATTTCAGTAATTACAAAATCATATTTTCCGGTTTGTCCAAGTAGTTTAACACTTCTCTTTATTTCGTTGGTAATATGAGGAATAACCTGAACGGTGGTGCCCAGATATTCGCCTTTACGTTCTTTATTGATCACATTTTGGTAAATACGTCCCGTGGTAATGTTATTGGCCTGCGAAGTGCGGGTGTTCGAAAACCGCTCGTAATGGCCCAGGTCAAGATCAGTTTCAGCCCCATCTTCTGTCACATAACATTCACCGTGTTCATATGGATTTAAGGTTCCCGGATCGATATTGATGTAAGGATCCAACTTTTGAATGGTTACGGAAAATCCTCTTGCCTGTAAAAGTTTTGCCAGTGACGACGAAATAATTCCTTTTCCCAATGAGGAAGATACACCCCCGGTAACGAAGATGTATTTGACATTTTTATCCATGGTAGATTACTGGTTTTGAAAGTGCAAAGAAACGATTTTTTCGTGCATAAAGGGTTGTCGGTTATGAAAAAATTTCCTGGATACACAAATTGGCAGGAAGATTGGAGGGCCGTAAGGTTGGAAAGGTGTGTGGTTTTTCCTTACGGCTTTCCAGCTTTTCCACCATTTAATAATACGTAGGCCGAAGCACTTTTGCAATCATCTTAGCTACACGGATAACCTGTATGGCATAGCCAAATTCGTTGTCGTACCAGACATAGATTACAATACTCTTTCTGTCATTTGATATTTTTGTGGCCTGACTGTCAAAAATAGAAGTAACCGATTCGCCGATAAAATCGGATGAAACAGCGTCATTTGATGTGGAATATTTAATTTGTTGAACCAAATTTCCTTTCAAAGAAGCTTGCCGCACTAACTCATTGATTTCTTCCACCGAGGTTTCCCTTTTTAATGTTAGCGACATAATGACAAGTGACACATTGGGTGTGGGAACACGAATGGCATTACCGGTAAGTTTCCCGCTCAGGCTGGGAATAGCTTTGGCAACAGCACTGGCGGCACCGGTTTCGGTAATTACGAGGTTAATAGGTGCCGCACGTCCACGACGATACTTTTTGTGATAATTATCCAGTAGGTTTTGGTCGTTGGTAAAGGAATGGACAGTTTCGAGATGGCCTTTTTCAATACCAAACTCCTTTTCAATCAGGTACAGAATTGGTGTGGAGGCATTGGTAGTACATGATGCTGCTGAAAAAATTTTTTCTTTGTCCACATCAACTTCTGATTCGTTTATGCCATACACGATATTCGGGATATCGCCTTTACCGGGTGCCGTAAGCAATACTTTATCCACTCCATTGGCATTCAGATGCCGGTTTAACCCATCCCGGTCACGGAAAACGCCGGTATTATCAATTAAAATAGCGTTTTTGATTCCATATTCGGTATAGTCGATATCCTCCGGATTTTGAGTAGCTAACATCAATACTTTATGCCCGTTAATATAAATGGTTTTGTCGTCGAGGCTTTCAATGGCAACACCCCGGAACGGACCGTGGACTGAATCGTGACGAAAAAGGGATGCTCTTTTAATGATGTGTAAATCGTCGTTTCCCCGCGTTACGATGGCACGTACCCGTAACTGATGGCCATTACCCTGAACAATAAGTTGGCGTGCCAGCAAACGGCCGATACGTCCAAAGCCGAATAAAATAACATCGCGTGGCTTGCAAGGTGTAGTGTTTCCGTTTTTAAGATGCTTTAATTTAGTATTTACAAAATCATCCTCATCAACAAAACTTTTATTTTCTTCCGTCCATTCACGGTTCAAACGGCCAATATCAATACGTGAAGGGCCCACATCCGAATGAAGAATGGCTTTGGCCAATTTTAGTGAATCTTTTATGCGCAGGGGTTTATCAATGATATTTTCTGCATACGAATGCCTGTACAATACCATATTGGCACTCCGGTCGATAAGCTGGCTACGAAAAAGAACCAGCTCGATCGATTTGTCATAAAACAGTTTGTAAACTACTGTAATGAATTCATTGGCCAGTTTTTCCTGATAAGCCCAGTCGTTAAGCGACTTTTCATAATTTCCATTTAGGTTTTTTGTTGTTGTCATTGTCCATTGTTTTAAAGGAATAATTTTGAGAGTTAAGCTGTGCAACAAATGTATAAAAAAAGAAGGCGAACTTTTCAAAAGTTCGCCTTCTTTTTTTACTTAACCTTATATCCGCAAGAGTCTGTCTGCTGCAAGCTCTAATAGCACGCCACTATT
>CAJXKB010000089.1 GCA_913055825.1 uncultured Bacteroidota bacterium | reverse complement strand
ATGACCCCTCCTCCGGATTATTTAATGGAAAAAGCACGCAACTATTGTGCTTATCAGGAACGCAGCTTGTTTGATGTAAAACAAAAGCTGATAAAGTGGAAAGCCACAGAAGAAACTATAGAAGAAGTAATTAAATCGCTTAAAGATGATAATTACCTTAATGAAGAACGCTTTGCCAAAGCTTTTGTATTGGGTAAATTGCGTTACAACAAATGGGGGCGAAATAAAATTATTAATGCACTGAAACAGAAGCAGGTGCCCGATCTATATATTCAAATCGGGTTGGGAGAGATTGATGAAGATGAATATCTGAATACGCTTAAAGCATTGTTGTCGGATAAAAAAGTAACCGGGAAAAATGATTTTGTCCGTAATAATAAATTGGTGCGTTATGCAGTTCAAAAAGGTTTTCAGCCCGAATTGGCCTGGAAAGTGATAAACGGCAAAATTTAATTTACTTTTGCAAAAAATTTAAAGCCAATGTACACAGCAGAAGCGATGAAAGACCTGTCGAAGCGACTTGCGGCCTTGAGGAGGTATCTTTGACATCGACCGTAAGTTGATGGAAATTGAAGAAGATGAAGAAAAAACGCAGGCACCTGACTTTTGGAACGACCCTAAAAAAGCAGAACTGCTCCTGAAAAAAATAAAATCTACCAAAAACTGGACAGATACTTATGCCCGGGCAGAAGAAGCTTTCAACGATTTAAAGGTGTTGGAAGATTTTTTTCACGAAGGGGAAGCCACCCGTCAGGAAATGGATGAGCAGTATGACCGGGTTTTGAAAAACGTGGAACACCTGGAGTTCCTCCAAATGCTCGGACGTGAGGAAGACCGTTTGAACGCCATTTTGAAAATTAACCCGGGTGCAGGCGGCACCGAAAGCCAGGACTGGGCCGAGATGCTTATGCGGATGTACATCCGTTACGGTGAAAAAAAGAATTTCAAAGTTAAAGAGCTGGATTACCAGGAAGGCGATGTGGCCGGTATTAAATCGGTGTCTTTGGAAATAGAGGGCGATTTCGCTTTTGGATACCTAAAGGGCGAAAATGGTGTTCACCGGCTGGTACGGCTTTCTCCGTTCGATTCGGCCAACCGTCGCCATACCTCTTTTGCTTCCGTTTATGTCTATCCGGTGGTGGACGAAAGCATTGAAATTGTCGTAAACCCTGCCGATATTAGCTGGGATACCTTCCGAAGTAGTGGTCCCGGAGGACAAAATGTCAACAAAGTGGAAACAGCAGTACGTTTGCGGCACGAGCCTTCGGGTTTGGTTATTGAGTGTCAGGAAACACGTTCGCAAAAGCAAAATCGCGAAAAAGCCATGCAAATGCTGCGCTCACAGCTTTATGAAATTGAATTGCGCAAACAGCAGGAAGCTCAAACAGAAATTGAAAATAATAAAAAGAAAATTGAATGGGGTTCGCAAATCCGTTCCTATGTCATGCATCCTTACAAACTGGTGAAAGATGTGCGTACCGGCTATGAAACTTCTAATGTCCAGGCTGTGTTGGAAGGCGATTTGGATGAGTTTATCAAAGCTTACCTGATGAAATTTGGCGGGACAAAGACTTCCTGACTTTCATTTCGTACAATTATTAGAACAAAATATAAATAAGCCTTTGTGAAAACAATTATCACAAAGATTCTGTAATTTTGATACCCGTTAAAAAAAGAAGCCTATGTTTACCATCTATCATAACCCCCGGTGTAAAAAATCCAGAGCCGGGTTGCAGTACCTTCAAAGCAAAACAGATGACATCGAAGTGGTGCAGTATCTGAAAACACCCATCACCGAAGCCGTGTTGAAAGACTTGCTGATGAAATTAAACAAAAAGCCCCACGATATGATTCGTACACAGGAAGCAGTGTACAAACAGCAGTTTAAAGGAAAAAATTTTAATGATGACGAGTGGGTCAAAATTATGGTTGAAAATCCCAAACTGATTAAACGCCCCATTGTGGTAAGCGGAAACAAAGCTGTGTGGGGCGATCCTCCGGAAGAAATTGACATATTTTTTAAATAATTAACCTAATTAAATCTCAAATCAATGGAATACAGAATAGAACACGACACGTTGGGTAATGTGGAAGTCCCTGCCGATAAATACTGGGGTGCTCAGACACAACGTTCGAAAATGAATTTTAAAATTGGTCCCGAAGCTTCCATGCCGAGGGAAATTATTGATGCTTTTGCTTATCTGAAAAAAGCAGCTGCCCTTACGAATGCCGAGCTGGGCGTTTTAGATCAGGAAAAAGCCGATTTGATTGCTCAGGTAGCCGATGAAATTTTAGCCGGAAAATTGTATGATAATTTCCCGTTGGTAATCTGGCAAACCGGTTCGGGTACACAATCAAACATGAATGTGAACGAGGTGATTGCCAATCGCGGTCATGTAATCAAAGGAGGTAAACTTACCGACGAAAAAAAAGCACTGCATCCCAATGACGATGTGAACAAATCGCAATCATCCAACGATACGTTCCCGACTGCGATGCATATCGCTGCTTATAAGATGCTTGTGGAAGTTACCATTCCCGGCGTGAAACATTTGCGTGATAGGTTGGCAAAAAAATCGGAAGAGTTCAAAGATGTTGTTAAAACCGGTCGTACGCACTGGATGGATGCAACTCCTTTAACGCTTGGACAGGAATTTTCGGGCTATGTTTCGCAACTCGACCATGGTTTGAAAGCACTGGAAGCTACCTTGGATCACCTTTCAGAATTGGCTTTGGGTGGTACTGCTACCGGAACCGGACTGAATACACCTAAGGGTTATGATGAAAATGTAGCTGGAAAAATTGCGCAACTCACCGGTTTCCCCTTCAAAACAGCTCCCAATAAATTTGAAGCCTTATCGGCTCATGATGCCATTGTGGAAACTTCGGGCGCATTGAAACAACTGGCCGTAAGTTGTATGCACATCGCCAACAACGTTCGCTACCTCGCTTCCGGCCCGCGATGCAGCATCGGTGAAGTCAACCTGCCTGCCAATGAACCCGGTTCTTCCATCATGCCCGGTAAAGTGAATCCTACACAAAATGAAGCACTTACCATGGTTTGCTGCCAGGTAATCGGAAACGATGCGGCCATCACAGCAGGAGGAATGCAGGGGCATTTTCAGTTAAATGTTTTCAAACCCGTAATGATTTCAAACCTCTTGCAATCAGCCCGTTTGTTGGGTGATGCTTGTGTTTCATTTGCCGACAAGGCCATTGCAGGTGCCGAAGCAAATTTGAAAAACATTCGCCACAATCTCGAAAATTCCTTAATGCTGGTAACGGCTTTGAATACTCATATTGGTTATGAAAAGTCGGCTAAGATTGCCAAAAAAGCCCATGCCGAAGGAACTACTTTGCGTGAAGCGGCACTGGCTTTAGGTTTTGTAACCGATGAGGAATTTACCGAATGGGTCGATCCAGCCAAAATGGTTTAATTGAAATTGGATGATTTCTTCAAGCCGTCTCTTGCCGAGGCGGCTTTTTTTGTTGACAGTGCCTGCCTGGAAAAATGGATGGACACAAAAGCGGCAAGATTTTACAAATTATCAGGGTTGTTGTAACTTTATTAGCCTTATATTCGTTATGTTAAAGATGAATATATTTTACCCTTAAATGACTACAAGCGAGTATAACCATTGTGTGGATGCTTTTTCAGACGGATTGTATCGTTTTCTTTTGAAAAATGTCAACGATCGGGAGCAAGCAAAAGATTTGGTGCAGGAGTCTTTCATGCGCTTGTGGGAACGGCGGAAAAAAGTGGAGGCTGCCAAAAGTAAATCGTATCTTTTTACAACAGCTTATCAACTAATTGGTGATCAGTTTAGCATTCACAAAAAGATAAAACGTTCACAATAAAAAAGGGGCGCCGAATAAATCGGCAACCCCTTTCGCATCCTCACACAAACACAAATTATAAACCTAAACTGATGCTTACCAGTTCAGCCAGGTCGTAATTTTTTATCTCTTCTTCTTTATTGGTATATTTCACCCCGTCCGTCAGCATGGTTAAACAGAACGGACAGGCTGTACAAATAATGTCGGCACCGGTTTCAATGGCTTGTTCGGTGCGGTCGATAAATATTTCTTTGTCGCCTTTTTCAGCTTCTTTAAACATCTGACCACCGCCGGCACCACAACACATCGAGAATTCACGGTTTTTCTTCATCTCCACTTTTAACGAAGGAATGGCATTCAACACATCACGGGGGGCGTCGAATTCACCATTTCCGCGTCCCAAATAACAAGGATCGTGGAAGGTGATTTTCTTACCGGCAAAGGCGTCTCCCTCAATTTTCAGGCTTCCGTCGGCAAGCCGTTGTTGCAGAAACTGTGTGTGATGCAATACTTCGTATTTTCCGCCCAATTCGGGGTATTCATTTTTTAACACATTAAAATCGTGTGGGTCGCAGGTGACAATTTTTTTCACCTCGTATCCATTCATGACCTCAATATTTTGCATGGCCTGCATCTGGAACAGCATGTCGTTCCCTGCCCGGCGTGCCACATCGCCACTGTCCGATTCTTCCGTTCCGAGAACCGCAAAATCGACTTTCAGGTGATTCAAAATCTTAACAAAATCACGGACAACTTTTTTATAACGATCGTCAAAGCAGCCTGCTGAGCTGACCCAGAAAAGATACTCCGGTTTTTTCCCTTGTGCAAAAACATCAGCCATTACGGGCACATCAAGGCCTTCGGCCCACAAAAGCCGGTCTTCCGGCGAAAACTGCCAGGGCGCTCCATTGTTTTCGATGTTGGAGAAAACGGTATTGATTTCGGCAGGGGCTTTCGACTCTTCCAAAACCAGGTTGCGTCGCAGCGAAAGAATAATTTCCAACGGATCAATATCTACCGGACATTCTTCCACACAGGCATTACAGCTGGTACAAGCCCATAACTCTTCGGGTGAAATGTAATCGCCCAATAACGCTTTGCCGTCATCGTAATCCTTGCCGTGTTTGTCGATATTCTTACCCACTTCTTCGGCACGGTCACGTACCGCCATCATAATATGACGGGGCGAAAGCAATTTACCGGTCAGGTTCGCCGGACAAACCGAAGTACATCGCCCGCATTCGGTACACGAATAGGCGTTCATGATGTTCTTCCACGTCAAATCCGTTACATCTTTGGCGCCAAACGAAGGCATCTCCTCATCTTCCGGATTTTCTTCTTCAGCAAGTACACCCAGCATAATCTTGACTTCTTTGGTAATTTCCGGCATGTTGGGCATTTTCGCCAACGGACCTAATTTTGAATACCACACATTCGGAAAAGCCAAAAAGACGTGAAAGTGTTTCGAATAAGGAATATAATTTAAGAAGGCAAAAACACCCACAATGTGGAACCACCACCCAAATTGCTCAATAAAATGAAGCGTTTCATTGTTGAAATTCTTAAACCAGGGCACAAAAATCTGACTAACCATAAAAGGGCCAACAGCCAGTCCGCCAATAGCTCCCCGATGCATCAATAGATAGTCGGCAGCATTCATCGATAAAAATGCCAGCATCAGTAAAATCTCGGTGATTAAGATTAAGTTGGCATCTAAACGTGGCCACGAGGTCATCTCCCTGCTGTGAAAACGCTTTATTTTCAGCACATTTCTACGCCATAAAAAGGTGGCACACGCCGCAATCACCGCCAAGGCAAAAAATTCAAGGATCGAAACCAACGCACTGTAGCCGCCGGCACCCAAAAATTCGCGTAAAACACGATGCGTTCCCAAAATGCCGTCGGTCAAAATTTCAATCATCTCCACATTGACCATCAAAAAGCCAACGTACACAAAAATGTGCAAGATGCCCGCAATGGGCCTTTTTACCATTTTCCCCTGACCGATGGCCACCCGGAACATGGTTTTCCACCGCTCCGCTTTATTGTCGCTGATGTCTAAATCTTTTCCTAAATTGATGTTCCGAATAATAATTTTGACGTTGCGCCTGAAAAATAAAATGGCTGCAATCAAAAGAATGACAAAAATGATTTGTGAAACCATGATGCTTTATGTTAAGTTTTTATTCATATTTTTCTTTAGAAAAACCCTAATTTTTTGGCCTTTTCTACGGATGATACCGGGCCCAAAAATGAAAGCACAATTTTAGTGCAAACTTTGTTAAGAATCAATATAAATATTACGCATGCGTAATAATTTAGTTTTGGTAATCAAAGGTGAGGGTGGTTCATGTTTTTTTGGGCGGTTTAACAGGCTTTCCGCTTTAGCCCCGTCGCCTGCGTCAGGTTTTGCTGGTCAGTACGGGGGCTTCCTGCCGTCAGCCTCCGCCTTCCCGCAAAAACCATGTCGCCGTCTTCCGGGGGCTGCCGCTTCAATCCTTACCGCAACATATCGGGTGATTCCTTCACAAGCACTGGGAATAATTTCCCCGAACAGCTTCTTTTTCATACTAATTAGAATGGTTTCTAATTAATATCCTACAGCTTGTTTCAATCGTTTTCGGGATTGGAACCTGTACAAATTTCACTATATTTGCGAGACTTCAAAACAGAATGGAAATATGCAGCTACCAAAAGTTTATCAACCTAAAAATCATATCAGAATTGTAACGGCCGCTTCACTTTTCGACGGACACGATGCTGCCATTAATGTGATGCGCCGGATTATTCAATCTACCGGTGCCGAAGTAATCCATTTGGGACACAATCGTTCGGTTCACGAAATTGTAAATACCGCTGTGCAGGAAGATGTTCAGGCCATTGCCATCACCTCTTATCAGGGAGGTCATATGGAGTTTTTTAAATACATGCACGATATGCTGGAGGAAAAAGGGTGCGGTCACATCAAAATTTTTGGTGGTGGCGGTGGTGTGATTCTTCCCGAAGAAATTGAAGCGTTGCATGCTTACGGAATTGCCCGTATCTATTCGCCCGATGACGGTATGCATATGGGTTTACAGGGGATGATAAACGACCTGATGGAGAAATCAGATTTTCCCACAGGAAAAAAGGTAAAAGTAAGCCTGGAGGATATCCAAAATAAAGATGAGGTGGCTCTGGCGCAATTGATTTCAGCAGCTGAGAATCACCGCGAAGAGGTAGTTGGTTTATTGGAAAAATGTACAGAAATTGGTAAAAAAGCACATCGCCCTGTGTTGGGCATCACCGGCACCGGCGGATCAGGAAAATCATCCCTGGTGGATGAAATCGTCCGTCGTTTTTTAAACGATTTTGAAGATAAAACCCTGGCCATTATTTCGGTTGATCCATCCAAAAGAAAATCGGGGGGTGCTTTGCTGGGCGACCGGATACGCATGAATGCCATTGATAGTCCGCGGGTTTTTATGCGTTCGTTGGCCACCCGTCAGGCCAACCTTTCCATCTCCAAATATGTGAAAGATGCCGAAGTGATTATGCAGGCTGCCGGATTCGATTTAATTATTCTCGAAACCTCCGGCATCGGACAGTCCGACACCGCCATTGTCGACCACAGCGATGTGGCCATGTATGTGATGACCCCCGAATTTGGCGCTCCCAGCCAGCTCGAAAAAATCGACATGCTCGATTATGCCGACATCATTGCCTTGAATAAATTTGATAAACGCGGGGCACTGGATGCCTTGCGCGATGTGAAAAAGCAGTACCAGCGCAACCATCAGCTTTTTGAAACCTCTTTGGATGAGATGCCCGTTTTCGGTACCACGGCTTCCCGGTTTAACGATCCCGGGGTAAACAAATTATACAATCATCTGTTTTTAACCGTTAAAGAGCGTACCGGTGTCGATTTCCATTCCCATCTGCAACCTATCGCTGAAAACACCGATAAAATTCAAATTATTCCGCCACAGCGGGTACGGTATCTTTCGGAGATTTCCGAAACGGTTCGCAACTATAATCAGTGGGCCGAAAATCAGGCTGCCATTGCACAAAGGCTGTTTAGTATCCGGCAGACCATCGAAACACTCAAACAAGAGGGAGATGAGGAGAGTGTGGAAAAACTTCAGGCTGTTTATGATAAGGTACAGCAAGAACTTGACCCGCACAATTTGCGTTTGCTTAACGACTGGGAAAAGAAAAAAGAAGCCTATGCCAACCCCGAATTTAGTTTTCGGGTGAGGGATAAAGTTTTAAAAATAGAAACGCATACAGAGTCGCTGTCGCATCTGCAGATTCCAAAAGTGAGTATGCCCAAATTTACCAGTTGGGGTGAAATTTTACGGTGGGCACTTAAAGAAAATGTTCCCGGTGAATTTCCTTATGCTGCCGGTGTGTTTCCCTTCAAACGTGAAGGGGAAGATCCTACCCGCATGTTTGCCGGTGAAGGGGGCCCCGAACGCACCAATCGAAGGTTTCATTATGTTTCGGCAGGGATGCCCGCCAAACGCCTCTCCACCGCTTTCGACTCGGTCACCCTTTATGGTGAAGACCCCGACCGGCGCCCCGATATTTATGGGAAAATTGGTAATTCAGGGGTTTCAATTGCCTGCCTCGACGATGCAAAGAAATTGTATTCCGGATTTAACCTGGCCGATCCCAAAACCTCGGTTTCCATGACCATCAACGGTCCGGCTCCCACCATGATGGCCTATTTTATGAATGCGGCCATCGACCAGCAGTGTGAATTGTATATCCGTCAAAACGGGCTGGAAGCCGAAGTGGAGCAAATTATCGAAACCATCTACAAAGAAAAAGGAACCGAACGCCCCCGTTACCAGGGTGAATTGCCCGAAGGAAACGACGGATTGGGATTAATGCTTCTGGGAGTTACCGGCGATATGGTACTGCCCAAAGATGTGTACGAGCGCATCAAAGCCGATACACTGCGCAAAGTACGCGGGACGGTGCAAGCCGATATTCTTAAAGAAGATCAGGCCCAGAATACCTGCATCTTTTCCACCGATTTTTCATTGAAGCTGATGGGCGATATCCAGGCTTATTTTATCGATCATCAGGTGCGTAATTTCTACAGTGTCTCCATCTCGGGTTACCATATTGCCGAAGCAGGGGCCAATCCCATTTCACAATTGGCTTTTACCCTGGCCAATGGTTTCACCTATGTGGAATATTATCGGGCACGCGGCATGAATATCGATGACTTTGCTCCCAATCTCTCTTTCTTCTTTTCCAATGGTGAAGATCCTGAATATGCCGTTATCGGGCGCGTGGCCAGACTAATCTGGGCCAAAGCCATGAAGTTGAAATACGGCGCCAATGAGCGTTCGCAAAAATTGAAATATCATATCCAGACTTCAGGACGGTCGTTGCACGCACAAAACATCGATTTTAACGATATCCGGACTACCTTGCAAGCGTTGTATGCCATTTATGACAACTGTAATTCGTTGCATACCAACGCCTACGACGAGGCCATTACCACGCCAACCGAAGAATCGGTGCGCCGTGCCATTGCCATTCAGATGATCATCAACAAAGAGTTGGGTTTGGCAAAAAATCAAAACCCTTTGCAGGGATCTTTTATCATTGAAGAGCTAACCGACTTGGTTGAAGAAGCTATTTTGTCAGAGTTCGATCGTATTACCGAAAGGGGCGGCGTGTTGGGAGCCATGGAAACCATGTATCAGCGTAGTAAAATTCAGGAAGAATCGTTGTATTACGAAACCCTCAAACACAGTGGAAAACTCCCGATTATCGGCGTAAACACTTTCTTGGGTAAAAATGGCTCCGAAACAGTGGTGCCTGGCGAAGTAATCAGAGCCACCGAATCGGAAAAGGAGTATCAGATTCATATGCTTGATCAACTACATAAAACCTGGGAAAAAGAAATACCCGTTCAATTAAAAGCTTTACAGGAGGCCGCCGTGAAAAATGAAAATATTTTTGAAAAACTGATGGAAGCCGGCAAATATGCCTCCATCGGACAAATTACCGGTGCCCTTTTTGATGTGGGTGGTCAATATCGTCGAAATATGTAATGTCGGGCACAAACATCTTTTTGTATTTTTATCAAAAAATTCAATCCTCATGCTAACAAAATGTATTCTTATTGTTTATCCGGTAAAGTATGAAACCAAAATTGCCATCTACCGGAATAATGAACCGGTTTTTCTGAAAACCATCAAACATAAGCAAGAGGAACTGGAACAATTTTCCAGCATCCCCGACCAGAAAGATTTCCGGAAAACACTTATCCTCGACGAGTTAAACAGGAACAAGTTCAACCTGGATAATATCGACATTATCATGGGGCGCAGTGGTATGGTAAAACCCGTTTCGCAAGGCGTGTATGAAATTAATCAGGCTATGGTAAACGATCTGAGACAAGGTGTTATGGGAATGCATGAAACAAATCTGGGAGGGTTGATTGCCTATGATCTGGCCGCCGAATGGGGTAAGAAAGCCTACATGGCTAACCCGGTGGTGGTGGATGAGCTTTCCGATTTGGCCAGGGTTACCGGGCATCCTAAATTTGAAAGAAAATCGATTTTTCATGCCCTCAACCACAAACATGTGGCTTGTAAATATGCCAAAAGTGTCAATAAAAAATACACCGATTTAAACCTGATTGTTTGCCACATTGGAAGTGGTGGCATCTCCATTGGTGCCCACCGGCATGGCCGGGTGGTGGATGTGAACCAGGCTTTCGACGGTGGCGGCCCATTCTCAATCAGACGTACCGGCACCTTACCCATGGGGCAGTTGGTACACATGTGCTATAGCGGTGAATATACCGAAGAGGAGGTGATGGAGATGATTACTTCCAAAGGAGGGTATACCGCTTACCTGGGAACCGATAAGCTCAATCAAATCAACAAAATGATTGCCGAAGGAAACGAACAGGCCCGGTTTATTTCAAAGGCCCTGGCGTATGCCGTGTCGAAAGAGATTGCCTCGCATTACGCCACCCTCGAAGGAGAGGTGGATGCCATTATCCTTACGGGGATGATTTTCGACAGTGAACGGTTCCTTGAAAATGTGAAAAAACGAATTAAAGGAATTGCTCCCATCGCCCTTTATCCATCGGTAAACGACTTCGAGGCCCTTGCCCGTTACGGCCTGATGATTTTGAAGGGGGAAACTGAAGTGAAAGCGTATTAATATTTTTATCCAGTCATTTCGACCATCGGGAGAAATCCCCTCGGTAAGAATCCATTTCTCAGGAGATTTCTCCTCACTTCGTTCGTCGGAATGACAGGAATATACCAAGGGGCGCTGCTCTTAGGTGGACAGCTTAGAGATTAAAAAATGGTTCCGTATCGATTTTGGAGCAGAATGGCTTGTCTTATGCGGTTGTTGAATTAAACCGGTGATAGAGTTATACACCTTAAATTTAATTGAAAATTTTTCTTACTTTTGAAATGAGAACCTCTTTTCTAAATTTTTTAAAAGGCGGCCACCTAAAGCAAAAACAAAATAACAGTCAGAGAATAGCAACCGGCTGCT
>CAJXKB010000088.1 GCA_913055825.1 uncultured Bacteroidota bacterium | reverse complement strand
CCCATCGGGGTCGTATTATTAACCCTTAAATTTTTTCTATAAATATTTGAACCCTCCGGGTTCGCATTTTTTTTCAAACACAATTCACCGCTTCTTTTAGTTTGTACAACAAATAACAACCCTTTAGCGCGAGTCTGAAGCCAGGCCTAAAGCGAAGGGACTCGTGCCTTTTTTCAATCGATTGTTTATTAAAATGAATAGTGAAGTTTCATCACGAGTCGCCACGCACCAGCTCCGCGTCAGACTCGCGATGGATGACGGTTTCCGAATCTTACTTTAGGCACTCCAAACTTTCGACAGGTTTGTGAAGTTTTATCACGAGTCGCCACGCACCGGCTTCGCGTCAGACTCGCGATGGATGAGGCTGAGGGATGTGGTCTTGTAACTAACTCCAGGCACTCCAAATTCTAGGCACTCCACACTCTAGGCACTCCAAACTTTAGGCACTCCAAACTTTAGGCAGGTTTGTTTTACCATTCAAAAGGTAACTCTTTGACTATTTCGATGCCTTTGGGTTTTACTTCAGCTTGGACCGGAATAATTTCCACGCCGGCGGCATGGGCTTTTTTCAAGCTGTTGGCATATTCGGGGTCAATGTCGGTAGCCACTCCGAATTTTTCCACATCCATACGTTGAATGACATACAGCATGGCGGCACGCAGGCCTTTTTCTTTTACATGGATGAGGGTTTCCAGGTGCTTTCGTCCGCGGGTGGTGACGGCGTCCGGAAAACGGGCAAATTCATTCACTTTCATGGTTACATTTTTCACTTCCACAAAACATTTTTCATGTTCGTTTTCGGCAAAAATGTCAAACCGGCTGTCGCCGAAGGTGACTTCTCTTTTTACGTTTGTATAACCTTTTAAGCGCTCAATTTTTCCATCCCGGATGGCTTCAAACGCCAGCAGGTTGGGAATGGAGGTGTTGACCCCAATCCATCCGTTATTTATGAAAATCATTTCCCAGGTGAATTTGGTTTTACGTTTGGGGTCGTTCACCGGGGTCAGGTAAACCGGTGCTCCTTCTTCGATACAGGTTTTCATGGAACCCGAATTGGTACAATGGGCTGTAACGATTGTTCCGTCTTCCAATTCCACATCGGCCAGAAAGCGTTTGTAGCGCTTGATGAGTTTTCCGGGAATGAGTTTTTCGTTGAATTTCATATAATACTTTTTGGCGAAGCTATGAAAATTGTCTGATTGTGACGGCTGATAACCGGTACCCGGGTTGTTTTTTAGCATTTTTTTAGGATAGAGCGTTTAAAAGCGGGTCAATCCTTTTTGGTATTTGATTGTCTATGGATGTTGGGGTTGTGGCAGGGATGGGAACGGCAGCTCCTGCCGGCGAAAGGGGATGTGAAGCAGGCCGGAAAGTGCTGACGAAGGAAGCACCTTTGCGGACGTGTCGGAACACCCTTTTCGCCGGTAGGACTATAGTGGACAGCCCGGTCTCGCTTCGAGCGAGAGCCGCCCAAAAAATTCAAATAACTATTGGGTTGTTTCGCCGGTGCCTGATTGATGGAATGCCTGTGCAAGGTCATACGGACTTCATTTTTTTCTAATTTTGCTTCAACAAAAAATTGTAACATGAGCCAAAGAGATTGGGAAAAAATCAGGGATTTTGAGGAAATAAAATTCGAAAAGTGGAATCATATTGCTAAGATAACCATCAATAGACCAAGATATTATAATGCTTTTACACCGACTACTACTACTGAAATGGCGGTAGCGATGGAAATGTGTCGCGAGGACATGGATGTTTATTCGGTGATATTAACAGGCGAAGGCGACAAGGCTTTTTGTGCCGGTGGGGACCAAAATGTGAAGGGGAAGGGGGGATACATCGGAAAAGACGGTATTCCGCGTCTGAATGTGCTGGATGTGCAACGGAAAATCCGCTCCATTCCCAAGCCGGTGATTGCCATGGTGAATGGTTTTGCCATTGGCGGCGGGCATGTGCTGCATGTGGTTTGCGATTTGACCATTGCGTCGGAAAATGCTCGATTTGGTCAAACGGGTCCCAAAGTGGGTAGCTTTGATGCGGGATTTGGTTCGTCCTATCTTGCCAGCATTGTGGGGCAGAAAAAGGCCCGTGAGATTTGGTTTTTGAACAAACAATACACTGCTCAGGAAGCCCTGGAAATGGGGCTGGTCAATAAAGTGGTTCCTTTGGAAAAGCTGGAAGATGAAACGGTGGACTGGTGCCTAACGATGCATAAACGCAGCCCCATGGCTTTGCGGATGATTAAGCTGGGTTTGAATGCCGAATTGGATGGCCAGGCTGGGATTCAGGAGTTTGCCGGGAATGCCACGTTGCTGTATTACATGACGGATGAGGCACAGGAAGGGAAGAATGCTTTCCTGGAAAAACGCGACCCTGATTTTCATAAGTATCCCAAGTTTCCTTAATCAGAAGTGTATTTTCATGTTAAATTCAGTAAAAATTGAGCAATAGTTCATCAGCTTTGGCAAATAAAAATATGACAACGGTTGCAAAGCCGTCGTTTGCGGATTGGGTAGAAGCTTTCCGCTTGCACACGTTGCCCCTGGCTTTGTCGAGTATCATTACAGGAAGTCTTGTGGCTGTAGCCGAAGGGAAATACAGGTGGAGTGTGATACTCATGGCGATGCTGACAACCGTGTTGCTGCAAATCCTTTCAAATCTTGCCAACGATTACGGTGATGTGGTGAAAGGAACCGATAACGAGATGCGTGTTGGTCCGAAGCGTGGACTGCAAAATGGTTCCATTTCGAAAAGGCAGATGAAGAATGCCATCATGATTTTTGCAATTTTATCATTGATTTCGGGTTTGGTATTGTTATACCTGGCGTTGGGCGAACATTGGCTGATGGCGCTTTTGTTTTTTGGTTTGGGTTTGGCGGCTATCGCTGCGGCCATAAAATATACCGTCGGCGATCATGCTTATGGTTACCGGGGGCTGGGTGATTTGTTTGTATTTATTTTCTTTGGCCTTGTAGCTGTGATTGGAACTTATTACCTGAATACCTTGCAACTGAATTTTAGCCTATTGCTTCCGGCATCGGCCATGGGTTTCCTCAGTGCCGGGGTGCTGAATCTGAATAATATGCGTGATATTGATAACGACCGGGCGTCAGGGAAACATACGCTGGCTTCTGCTTTGGGTTACCATAATGCAAGAATGTATCATGTGGTTTTGATTGGACTGGCTTTTCTGTTTGCCTTTTTATATGTTTTATTGAAATTTCATTCGTTTTGGAATTTCCTGTTTGTGTTGTCGTTGCCTTTTTTTTTGAGGGATTTGGCGAAGATTTTTAAAACGGCTGACAAAGCAGCTTTGTATCCCTATTTGAAAAGCCTGGCAATCTCCACTTTGGCTTTTTCGGTGTTGTTTGGGGTTGGGTTGATTTTTTAGATCTACGAAGTCAACCTAACCTGATTAATATAAACTACCATCAATGCCAAAATCATACCTACGGGTATTTTTATTGCTACCGAACGCAAGTTTGGTTTTGGATAGTACGCTAAATTATCATTTGGACTTTTTCATGGGTTTTTTATTGAATGGCCGAACAGCTGGTAACGCAGGGTTAGCAGGGGTGTAAAATAAAAACGTGTGTAATTGATGGCTACCACATCCCCGGCAGTATCCGCCCACATTACCTGGCTCAGAAAATGGGTAATATCTGTATTCAATAAAATGCCTATGCTGAACATTTTAGACAGACCATATTCGTAACCCATATGAAACCTGAGGAAAAACGGGTTGTCACGATAAGTGATGGATTGGTTTTTATCGTATTCATGATGCCTGAGGTTGATATTGGCAGAAAAGCCAAAGCGGAGGAGTGACCGCCCGGAAGTACCCGGTGTCCAAAGCAATCCAACAGGGATTTCCAGAGTTTGTGAAACCCAATATTGGTGAAACCCGATAAAATCGTGCAGCATATCATCCAGGCTTCGATTGTACGAATAATACAACCCGGTTTCGACACCAAGATGGGACGAGAAGAAATAATTGGCATCAATTCCTCCAAAATAGGAATAACCGGGTGTGGAGTAAAAGTTATAGGAAGGCAGGTTATCGTTATCTGACAAATCATAATCCCTGGCAAATTCCATTGCTGTTCCTGCTCCGGCCCGAATATTTATAGTCCACTGAGCGGCAGCCCAAAAGGGGAGAAAGAACAAACTCAATAAAATAACGG
The DNA here is from genome assembly GCA_913055825.1 of uncultured Bacteroidota bacterium. GTDB lineage: Bacteria > Bacteroidota > Bacteroidia > Bacteroidales > F082 > Sulfidibacterium. Next base: position 7,311 of record CAJXKB010000088.1, on the reverse strand, counting down.
ATTTTTTCATGGGCTTTCTGTTTTCATCACAAATGTATTAAAAAATAGTCAGACTTTTCATGTGAATAAAGAGAATTTCCTAAAAACAGTACATCTTATCAAGCTTATTCTTCCGGCTGTTGTTAAAACCGTTTATGATGAAAAAATGCAACCCCAAGGCAAAGAACAAAGCTGCAAAAGGCAGTAGTAAACCTGAGGAGTATATCATCTGCCAACCCCCGGCAGCAACGGTGCCAAACCAATGATTGATGGATTCAAGCAGGAGAGGGGTGGAAAATTGAGGGACGGTAAAACGCGTATTGGTAGATGAAGCTGGTGCTGTAAGCGCATAGCCTGCGACGGCCAAAACAAAAATGACTATCGTAAACCAGGCACGTTTCGAAATTACCGGATGATAATTTATTACCGGTTTTTCCTGCCGCACCCGGTTCATTACATTCTCAGTAAAAAAAGCGGGGGCTTTCTCCTGTTCCTGATTATGGATCAGTTTGTTAATTTCCGCATCAAACTCTTTTTCTGACAATTTCGGATTTGTATTCATGGTTTTATTTTTTTAATTTCTTCATTCACTCTAAACACTTTTATCTACACCATCTCCTTTCCCGTCAAAATCTGTAATTCTTCATACAGCTTTTTCCTTATCCTAAACATCTTTGTCTTCACATTTGAAACAGATAAGCCTGTAATTTGTGCAATTTCATTCACGGACAGATTGTCAAAATAGAAAAAATGTACTAATCCGCGATCTGTCTCCGGAAGATGATTTAGGGCCCGGTGCAGCATTTTGCTTTTGAATTCGGCCTCCTGCCAGTTTCCCGTGTTGTTTCGTTCCGTATCCATATAATTTTGCGAAACATGATCAACCGAAACCGTTGAAATTTTCTGTTTTCTCAGGTGCGAAATACATTCGTTATATGCAATTCGATATACCCATGTGGAGAATTTTGCTTTGTGTTTAAACTTTGGAAGTGCCTTAAAAACCTTCACAAATATTTCCTGAGCTACATCCTCGGCTTCTTCCTTATTTTTAAGTATGCCCCGTGCAAGCGAAAAAACCTTGTCTTTATATTTATTCACCAGTAGCGCAAAGCGTTCTGTTTTTCCGTTCAGGATTTGCTCTATCCAAAAAATATCTTCAAGGTTGCTTTCCATTATTTTTTTGACGCTGCTACAATATGATGGTTACAATAATAAAGTATAAAAATACAGCACATTTGCCTGTATGAAGCATTTATTAGCGAAATCCGGTAGTTTATCTGAATAGCAAAACCAAATTTGTACCTTTGTCCCCTGATTGATTTTTGAAGATTAAACGAAGAAAAAATGGCACAAAAACCATCCATCCCTAAAGGAACACGCGATTTCGGCCCTTTTGAAATGAGCCGCAGAAACTACATCTTTACCACCATTAGACAGGTGTTTGAAAAATACGGCTATCAGCCTATCGAAACCCCTGCCATGGAAAACCTGAGCACTCTTTTGGGAAAATACGGTGATGAAGGCGATAAGCTGTTGTTTAAAATTCTCAATTCGGGCGATTTCCTCGCCAAAGCCGATAGTGGGTTGTTGCAAGAAAAAAATTCAATAAAGCTGAGTACACAAATTAGTGAAAAGGGATTGCGTTACGATTTAACGGTTCCTTTTGCCCGTTTCGTGGTGCAACGCCGCAACGATATAAGTTTTCCTTTTAAAAGATATCAAATGCAGCCCGTGTGGCGTGCCGACCGTCCGCAAAAAGGCCGCTACCGCGAATTTTATCAGTGTGATGTGGATGTAATCGGCTCTAATTCGCTACTGAACGAAGTAGACCTGATACGTATGATTGATGAAATTTTTAAACGACTGAATATCAAAGTTATCATTAAGCTGAATAACCGGAAATTGCTGAGCGGAATTGCACAAACCATCAACCAGCCCGAACGGCTTACCGATATCACAGTGGCGATGGACAAACTTGATAAAATAGGCGTGGAAAAGGTTTATGACGAATTACGCGACAAAGGACTTTCGCAGGATGCCATTGATCATTTGGAACCTATTTTAAATTTAAGCGGCAACAATACTTCCAAACTGAACTGCCTGAAAGAACTTATTGGTGATACCAGTGATGGTTCCCGGGGGTTGGCCGAGTTAAATGAAATTTTATCATATCTGAATCAATTTGAACTTGATGCGGAAATTGAAATCGACCAGTCGCTTGCCCGTGGTTTAAATTATTATACCGGTGCAATCATTGAGGTTAAGGCGGCTGATGTGATGATGGGAAGTATTTGTGGCGGAGGACGTTACGATAACCTTACCGGTATTTTCGGTTTACCGGATGTGTCGGGAGTTGGCGTTTCGTTTGGCGCCGACCGTATTTATGATGTGCTTACCGAATTGAAAGGTTTTCCGGAAGATGCCGCAACCACAAGTAAAGCCTTACTGGTCAATTTTGGCGGAAAGGAAACCGAATATGCATTACAGGTGTTGCAGCAATTGCAGGTTGCCGGTGTGGCTTCCGAATTGTATCCGGATGCAGCTAAAATGAAAAAACAAATGAAATATGCCGATCAGAAACAAATTCCTTTTGTAGTGTTGATTGGTGAAGAAGAAAGAACCACGGGAATTCTCAGTTTGAAAAACATGAAAACTGGAGAGCAACAAAAAATTTCTCTCCCACAGTTGATAGAAATTGTAATGAATAAATAAACAGATAAAAATGGACAGTTATCATCTTATTAATCATGAAAAACTTACTTTTAAAGAAGTTTTCGATATCATTAAAACAAACAAAAAATTAAAACTTTCGGAGTCTGCTATTGACAAAATCGACCGTTGCCGGACTTACCTTGATGAGCGGATGGCCAAAAGTGATGTGCCTATTTACGGGGTAAACACCGGTTTTGGCGCATTGTACAACAAAAAAATATCACGTGAAGATTTGGGGCATTTACAGGAAAACCTGGTCATGTCGCATGCCAGCGGTACCGGTGAAGAAGTCCCCCCGGAAATTGTGAAACTGATGTTGTTACTAAAAATTCAATCTCTTTCATATGGCCATTCGGGTGTACAGGTGAAAACCGTTCAGCGTTTGATCGATTTTTATAATCACGATATCATTCCGGTGGTTTATCAGCTTGGATCATTGGGCGCTTCCGGTGATTTGGCTCCGCTGGCTCATATGTCGCTGCCCCTGCTTGGAAAGGGTGAAGTTTATTTTATGGGGAAAAAGAGAGAGGCTGCTGATGTCCTCGCCGAAATGGGTTGGGATAGCATTCAGTTACAGTCGAAAGAGGGTCTTGCCCTGCTCAACGGCACGCAGTTTATGACGGCTTACGGAGTGTTCACAGTGTTGAAAGTATTCCGGCTTTCCGATATGGCCGACATTGTGGGGGCACTTTCTCTGGATGCTTTTGATGGGCGAATTGAGCCTTTTTATGAGGGGCTTCATAAATTGCGCCATCATTTGGGTCAGATACAAACTGCCGAACGCTTTCGCCATATGCTCGATGGAAGCGAATTGATCAGGCAACATAAAGAGCACGTGCAGGATCCCTATTCGTTTCGCTGTATCCCTCAGGTACATGGTGCCTCAAAAGATGCTGTAAATCATGTGGCATCGGTACTTTCGGAGGAGATGAATGCTGTTACCGACAACCCCACTATTTTTCCTGAAGAAAACTTAATATTGTCAGGAGGCAATTTCCATGGACAGCCGCTGGCGCTGGCGCTCGATTACCTTGCTATCGCCATTGCCGAATTGGGAGATATTTCAGAGAGACGAATTTTTCAGCTCATCAGCGGAAGCAGGGGATTGCCTTCGTTTTTGGTTGCAAACCCCGGGTTAAATTCAGGTTTTATGATCCCTCAATACACTGCTGCATCCATTGTAAACCAAAACAAACAGCTTTGTACTCCGGCTTCTGTTGATTCAATTGTATCATCACAAGGCCAGGAAGACCACGTGAGCATGGGAGCTAATGCGGCAACAAAAGCCTGGGAAACAGCACTAAACCTGGAACGTATTCTTGCCATCGAATTATTTAATGCTGCACAGGCACTGGAATTCCGCCGACCGCTAAAATCATCGGGATATCTCGAAAAGTTTGTAGCGCAATATCGTGAAAAAGTAGCTTTTGTAAGTCATGATAAAATTATGCACGACGAAATTGAGAAAAGTATTGCTTTTTTGCAGACGGTAGATTATGAACTGCCCGAGGCACTTTTACCCGGATTGTAGGTAATTTATTGATTGATCACGGGTCAACGAAAATCATTCGTTAATCCATTGATTGCGTCGGGATTTTTGAAAGCTCCAGCATTTTGGAATACTCGTCCGGTGTTAAATCATTAAAGAAATAATAAATAGGATTAATGGGACGATGGTTTTTCCTGACTTCATAATGCAGGTGCGGGGCTGTTGATTTGCCGGTATTTCCCACTAAACCAATTACTTGTCCGCGCTTGACTTTTTGGCCTTTTTTAACTTTAAAAGCACTCAGGTGGGCATAAAGGGTAATATAGCCGTAACCATGGTCAACTTTAATTTCGTTTCCATAACCCCGGCGCGAACGTTTAACCTGAATCACGCGGCCATCGCCGGTAACGTGCACCGGAGTGCCTTTGGGTGCGGAAAAATCAATCCCTTCGTGAAATTTTTTAACTTTATATATCGGGTCAATCCGGTAACCAAAGTAAGATGAAATACGTTTGAGCTGGATGTTTCGTATGGGCTGAATGGCAGGAATACTGGCCAGCATCTTTTCTTTATTACGCGCCATGGCAAACACCTCGTCAAACGACTTGGACTGTACAACGGCTTCGCTGGTCAGCTTGTCCAGTTTTTTTGCCGTTTCAATTAACAACTTCGACTCATCATAGCCCTCTAAGTTGGCATATCGATCAACGCCACCAATACCGGCCTCGCGTACTGATTTTGGAATAGGCTCTGCTTCAAAAATAACGCGATAAATATTATCATCACGGTTACTAAGCTCATCCATAACCTTTTGCATTGAGTTCAGCCGGTCGTTCATCATACGAAACTGCAAATCGTAAGTAGCAATTTCACGCTTCAACATTAGCTCTTTGGGCGAGTCAAAAAAAGTAAACAACAGAAAAACGAAAATGGCGGTAAGCGCCAAAGCGGAAACCAAAAACAGAAAAAACCGGAATATTTTTTGCCCCGGGGTAAGTTTTATTTCCTCGTAGGACAAAGTCCGTTCATTAAAAAAATATTTGGTTCTGGCCATTTTCAGCAGATTAATCCACCGCAAAATTAATTAATTGACGTAAATTTGCAATCTTAAAAAAATTTAAAATCAACAGTATGTTGTTAACAATTGATTATGAAGTCATCAGAGATACGAAATACTTTTCTTGAATTTTTTAAATCCAAACAACATCAGATTGTGTCAGGGGCGCCCATCGTGGTAAAAGACGACCCCAGTTTGATGTTTATTAACGCAGGGATGAACCAGTTTAAGGATATTTTTTTGGGAAATGCACCCATAAAATATTCACGGGTTACCGATACACAAAAATGTTTACGGGTATCGGGTAAACACAACGATTTGGAGGAGGTAGGGCACGACACCTACCATCACACCATGTTCGAGATGCTTGGAAACTGGTCGTTTGGTGATTATTTTAAAAAAGAAGCCATTGCATGGGCGTGGGAACTGCTTACTGATGTTTTTAAAATTGATCCCGGAAGGCTTTATGTTACCGTTTTTGGTGGAGATGAGAAAGACGGCCTGCAACAGGATAATGAAGCTCGCGATTTTTGGAAACTACATATTGCCGGTGATCGCATTTTATCCGGCTCAAAAAAGGATAATTTTTGGGAAATGGGCGAAACCGGTCCTTGCGGTCCATGTTCCGAAATTCATATCGACATACGTACCGACGAAGAAAGAAACAAAGTTTCCGGACGTGATCTGGTTAACAGTGACCATCCGGAGGTAATTGAAATTTGGAACCTGGTATTCATCGAATTTAACCGGATGGCCAATGGCAAACTGGTCAACCTGCCGCAAAAACATATTGATACCGGCATGGGTTTTGAACGCCTGAGCATGGTGTTGCAGGGCGTACGTTCCAATTATGATACGGATATTTTCAGGCCGCTCATTAATTTTGTGGCCGAAATGGCCGGCATTCAATATGGCAATAATCCGCAACAAGATGTTGCATTACGTGTTATTGCCGACCATCTCCGGGCGGTTTCTTTTGCTATCGCCGACGGACAGCTGCCTTCCAACACAGGCGCCGGATATGTTATACGGCGAATTTTACGTCGTGCGGTACGTTATGGTTTTACTTTCCTTGGTTTTGAAGAGGCTTTTATGTACAAAATACTCCCTGTTTTGGTGGATCAGATGAAAGCTGTTTTTCCCGAAATAGACAAACAGCAAAAGTTGGTTTCCATGGTTATCAAAGAGGAAGAAATTGCTTTTCTGCGTACACTATCGCAAGGGCTGAAACGTTTTGAGCAATACCTTGAAAACCACCCGGATAAAAAGATAATCGACGGTAGTTTTGCCTTTGAGCTTTTCGATACGTTTGGTTTTCCCATCGACCTTACCCGGTTAATTGCCCGCGAAAAAGGGCTGGAGGTTGACATGGAAGGTTTTAAAACCGGCCTTGATGCGCAAAAAAAACGTTCCAGAAAAGCTGCTGAAAAAACCACCGACGATTGGATCAATCTGATAACCGATGTTAAAGAAACCGAATTCGTGGGTTATGAAAATTTAAGCTGTGAAGCTCGAATTGTGAAATACCGGAAAGTAGTCCGGAAAAAGAAAAGCATGTACGAGATAGTACTTGACCGCAGTCCGTTTTATGCTGAATCGGGCGGGCAGGTTGGCGATTCAGGATGGTTGATTTCGGCTGAAGATAAGCTCAACGTATTGGATACCAAAAAGGAAAACAACCTTTGGGTTCATTTCGTGGAACAGAAACCCAACAACCCAAAAGCAGTTTTTGAAGCAAAAGTGGATGAGAAAAAACGCCGGCTTACTGCCAACAATCACAGTGCCACGCATCTGATGCATGCCGCGCTGCGTCAGGTTTTAGGGACACATGTCGAGCAAAAAGGTTCGTTAGTGGATGCCGATCATCTCCGATTCGACTTTTCACATTTTGCCAAGATGAGTCCCGAAGAAATTCATTCGGTTGAAAAAATCGTCAACGAAAAAATCAGGGAAAATATCTCTTCATCCGTCCAAACCGATGTACCCATCGCGGAAGCAAAAAAAATGGGAGCCATGGCCCTGTTTGGTGAAAAATATGGAGATAAAGTCCGGGTAGTCATATTCGACCCGGATT
>CAJXKB010000087.1 GCA_913055825.1 uncultured Bacteroidota bacterium | reverse complement strand
CACTGCCGTTGCAAAACCCGACACCGGCAACGGGACTAAAGCGGACGACCCGTGATGGCCTTGCGGGCAGGCCCGCCCTAAAAAATGAAAAAAAGGTTCTACTGTAATTTTAATGGAAATACATTCCATTAAATTAATGATAGAACCGAAAAAACAGATATCCAAAAATCATGAAGCAGCCGCAAGTTTGATGCTCACGGCTGCTTCATCATGGGAAAGGTTGAAAACGATATGAATTATTTCAATCCTTTTTTCTTCAGGTAGGCATCGGTTTTGGGTGCACGGCCGCGGAAATTTTTAAACAGTACCATGGGGTCGCGGGTGCCTCCTTTGGACAGAACTTCTTCGCGGAAGCGGGTGGCTGTAGCTTTGTCAAAGAGGGAAGTATCTTTAAAAGCCTGGAAGGCATCGGCATCCAGTACCTCGGCCCAAACGTAGCTGTAATAGCCTGAAGCATAACCGCCAGCAAAAATATGGGAGAAGTAAGTGCTGCGATATCGGGGAACAATTTCCTTAATCAAATGGATTTTGGCCATGGCCACGTTTTCAAAATCATTCACTTTGCCGTCGAAAGGTGTGGTAATAGTGTGCCAGTCCATGTCGAGGTACGAAGCAGCCAGGTATTCGGTAAGGGCAAAGCCCACATTGAATTTGCTGCTGGCTTCCATCTTTTTAATTAATGCATCCGGAATAATTTTGCCCGTTTTGTAGTGTTTGGCAAACATTTTCAGCACTTCCGGTTGGGCGGCCCAGTTTTCCATAATTTGTGAAGGCATTTCCACAAAGTCGCGTGGTACCGAAGTTCCCGAAAGGCTTTCGTACTGGCACTGGCTTAGCATGCCGTGCATGGCATGGCCGCATTCGTGAAACATGGTTTCCACCTCGTCCATGCTCAGCAGGGCAGGGGTATTTCCGGTAGGTTGGGTAAAATTGTAATTTACCGAAATAACAGGGATAACATTTTTGCCGTTTTCATAATATTGTTTACGGTAAGCCGTCATCCATGCGCCGCCTTGTTTGGTGGGGCGGGGATAAAAATCCATGTATAAAATGCCGGTAAGTTTTCCGCTTGCTTCGTGTACTTCGTACGCACGAACATCTTTTTGATAAACCGGAATATCTTTGTTGAGTTTAAAAGTCAGTCCATATAATTTATTCAGGACCGAAAAAAGACCTTTGCGAACATTCTCCAATGAGAAATAGGGACGTAAGGCGGCTTCGTCCATGTCGTATTTTTGTTTGCGTACTTTTTCGGAATAGTACCACCAGTCCCAGGGTTTAATTTTAAAATGATTGCCTTCGGCATTGGCAAGTTGTTGCAAATCGGCTGCTTCTTTTTGTGCGGTTTTGATGGCGGCCGGGGTGATTTGTCCGAGCAATTTGAATACGTTCTGTGGATTTTTAGCCATGCTGTTTTCCAGGACATAATCGGAAAAAGTTTTGTATCCCAAAAGTTTGGCTTTTTGTAAACGCAAGTTAACCATTTGTTTTACAATGGCTTTGTTGTCGTTTTTATTGTTGTTGTCGCCCCGCATGATGTAGCCTTTAAACATCTTTTCGCGTAAATCACGGCGTTTTGAATATTGCAGGAAAGGAATCAGGCTGGGTTTGTTAAGTGTGAAAAGCCATTTTCCGTCGAGGCCTTTTGCTTTGGCCGTTTCGGCAGCGGCTTCCACCACGGCATCCGGCAGTCCGGCAAGGTTTTTTTTATCCGAAATAACCAGTTCGAAAGCATTATTGTCGGCCAGTACATTATCGCCAAACTGCAAGGATAACACACTCAATTTTCCATTAATGTCTTTCAATGTGTCCTTGTCGGCTTCCGAAAGCTTGGCACCGCCACGAACAAATCGTTTGTAAGTTTTGTCGAGCAGCATATGCTGCTCTTCGTTCAGCGTTAGTTTATCTTTTTGTTCGTAAACAGCATTGATACGTTTAAAAAGTCCGGCGTTCATTAAAATATTATCCCAGTGTGCCGACAGTACAGGAGCCTCTTCTTTGGCAATTTGCTGTAATGTGTCGTTGGTGTTGGCTGAAAGGATATTCTCAAAAATGGTGTTGGTACGTTTCAGTAATTTGCCGCTCCGTTCAAGCGCTTCCACTGTGTTCTGGAAACTTGCCGGTTCGGGGTTGTTTACAATTTTATCAATTTCGGCATTTTGTTCTTTAATACCTTGTGCAAAGGCCTCTTTGTAGTCGTTTGCTTTGATTTTACCGAAAGGGGGTACGCCAAAGGGCGTATCAAAAGTTCCAATTAATGGATTATGATTCATAGATGATTTATTTTTTGTGTTTTGACAGGCCACAAGCAGAATACTTGCAACCACAAGAAAGCCGTAAAACTTTTTCATGGCAATTTGGTTTTGGTTGATATAACGCAAAAATAGGAAATTGAGTGAGATAATCAGTAAATTCCATCGGCCAATTCCCCTATCTGGTCGTTTTATTCTGAGGTTTTGTCGATTACAGGCTTTTTGTATGCTGACAGCCCTTATTTTTGTGAAAAATATTTTCCATGAAAAACCGGAAATACCTGACGATTATCATTCACCTTGCTGTCGAAAGGCTTGGTAATGGTGTGCCGGTCCCAATTATCTCACTCCGCGCCTGTTTAACCTAAAGGTATCCATGTAGTTTTAAACTAAACTGTAGCCGTTTAGTATAAAAGGTTTTTTACACTTTTTGATATGGTTAGCTTGCCGTCAATCATATAGCTTTCGTGGTTCGATTCAATGGTTTTAAGATTGTACAAATAGTTAACCATAATACCAAATGAGTCGGCTATACCATGGGCAGAGTTGTTACCCATCCAGTTTATACGATATAGCTCGGCGCCGTTACCAAAGTGAAACCGCGCTACTGAGTTAAGGGGTTTCTCCTTTCGTTTTTCATTGATAAGATAATGTGCACAAGCTTTCATTAGCGGTTTTTTAAGCTGCTCTGATAATTTGGCGTTTTTCTGCCAACCCTGTTCTAAAGATTGTTTCAAAAGCTCTCTATCTTTTTCAAAAAGATTACTACTATTGGATTCAAGTTCTGTTTTAAGCCATTTGGCAAAACCGGTAACAGGCGAAAGGCTGCTGAAAGTTTTAATTGAATGATATTCACTAACAATTTCGGTACTTACCATTTTAATTAAAAAATTTCCCAAGTGGATACCTTTAAGACCTCGTTGGCAGTTGTTGATAGAATAAAAAATAGCGGTGTTAGGTTTACTATCATTGTTGCCGTTTAATATTGTCTGAACGTTATTGGCTATCCCTTTTGTGAAGGCCACTTCAACAAAAATGATAGGGTCATCATCAAGTGCCGGATGAAAATATGCGAAACATCTGCGATTATTAACAAGGCGCTTTTTAAGGTCAATCCAATTATCAATATTATGAACTGTTTCGTAGCGGATTATCTTTTCGAGAACCGATGCTTCCGTATCCCAATCAATCTTTTTTAAGACAAGAAATCCGGGGTTAAACCATGTGGTAAGCAACATTCGCAAGTCCACATCAAGAGGTTTCAGTTCAGGAAATGTTGGAATAAATTTCAGAAGATCTTCACGAAGTTGTACAATGGCACGTGTTCCATTGGGAGCCATGTTCATCCTGCTGAAAAGTTTCTGACATTTTGTTTTAAGACTTTTGTTGAGGCTCTCTCTCGTTTCCGGTTCCGGATTTTTATACAACTCGTCTGCCCTTTCTTTTATTTCCTGAATATCGATGTCGGTAATTTTGATGAGCTCGCGAAAATATTCAAGTTTTTCCTGCTCCTTTAATTCGCCGTATCTATTCACAATTTGACGTGCCAGTGCAATTCCCGACGCTTGTCCTTTGCGTGAAATCAAATCGTAGCTTAGCTCCAGTAACTTTTGCACAGGAGTGCCACGTAATCGTGTAACATCAATAAATTTCTCACCTGCATCAGCAATGGATTCGAAAACGGTTTTTGTAAATCTACCTAACCTGTTCATAATAATTGTGTTTTTTAGAAGATTCGAAATGAATATTCTGTAAATCGCTTAAATATACAAAAATTTATGGATATTTTCAAATTTTTTCTAACCGGTGGACTTTACTTCATACCGCGTTGGTATAGCGGCACGGATGGAAGCGGCAGCCCCTGCAACCGGAAGCCCAAATGGAGTTGGTGGTAAAAAGCGACCGGAGGAAGCTATTTTACCACCTTACGGAATTGGGCTTGCGGTAAAGGGCTATAGCGGACAGCCGGATTCAGCCGCCCAAAAAATTACTATTTACTCGAACCTTGGATTAACAACATTGTTGTATATGGAGCTAAAAGTATATGTGATGCCAGCATTAAAATAAAGCGAGTAGTTCGATTGCATTTCATGTTGGCGCGTGAGTACATCTTCAGGTGTGGATGCTTCCTTGCGAAGTGTAATTTGGTTTCGTGGTATGTTTCCGTAAAACTTTTTCATGGCAATTTGGTTTTGGTTGACACAACGCAAAAATTGGAAATAGAGCTGGATAATCAAGTAAATTCCATCGGCCAATTTCACTACTTAGTCGTTTTATTCTGAGGTTTTGTCGATTACAGGCTTTTTGTATGCTGACAGCCCTTATTTTTGTGAAAAATATTTTCCATGAAAAACCGGAAATACCTGACGATTATCATTCACCTTGCTGCCTGGACGGTGGTTTATTTTTTGCCTGAACTGTTTTTTGAAGCACCGGCCGATTCTATTTTCTTTTTTAAACGGAACCTTCATTTCATTTTGGTGGTGCTGTTTTTTTATCTGAACTATTTTATCTTTGTCCCTAAGTTGTTGTTACGTAAAAAGCAGATAATCTTTGCGTTAGTGCTTATCCTGAGCCTTGTGTTTACTTATTATGTTAACGATTTCATCATGCAGGACGTCCGGCAAAAATATATGCCTGTACGAACCTACTCTTCACAGGAACAACGTATTCACATGCAGCATCGGATGGAACGCCGCCGTCAGGCTGAAAATATGGGGACCGTGGTGGTGGTGCTCATTGGCTTTTTTATCAGCACGGTGATGCGCGAAACCGGGGAGTGGTATATCCAGGAAAAGCAAAGCAAGGAAATGGAAAAGCAGAAGCTGGTTTCGGAACTTTCATTTTTGAAATCACAGGTTAACCCGCATTTTTTGTTTAACAGCCTGAATGGCATTTATGCACTGGCCATCAAAAAGTCAGATAAAACACCCGGTGCTATTTTGCAATTGTCCGATTTAATGCGTCACATGTTGTACGAATCGGAAAAAGAGCGTGTCGATTTGAATAAAGAAGTTGACTATCTGAAAAATTATATTGCTTTGCAAAAGCTCCGGCTGGCAAAAGATGCGGTTATTGAGTTTGATGTAAAAGGAGAAGTAGCGGGAAAACAAATAGAGCCCATGTTGTTTATTCCTTTTTTGGAAAATGCTTTTAAGCACGGTGTGGACTCGGAGGGGGCTGATATTCGTATTCGGCTTGAAGTAAAACAAAACCAGTTAAATTTCAGCATGTTAAACCGTGTTTCGGCAGCCCGGCAAAAGGACAGGGTTTCGGGCATTGGTCTGGTAAATGTGAAAAAACGTCTCGATCTGCATTATGGTGATCAGTACAAACTGGATTATGAAGAAAAGAACGGTATTTTTACCGTTAATTTACAACTGAATTTAAAGTCGTGATGAAATGTGTAATTGTTGATGATGAACCGCTGGCACGTGAAGTGCTGGAGGCTTTTGCGGCGAAAGTGCCTTTTTTAAAAGTGTTGGCAAGTTGTAAAAATGCTTACGAGGCACTTGAAGTGTTACAAAAAGAAACAGTCGATTTGATTTTTCTCGATATTCAAATGCCCGACCTGAGTGGGATTCAGCTATATGAATCGTTGACTTACAAGCCCTTGCTTATTTTTACAACAGCCTATAGTAATTATGCTGTTGAAGGTTTTGATTTGGATGCGGTAGATTACCTGGTAAAACCTTTTTCGTTTGAACGATTTTTGAAAGCAGCCAACAAGGCATTTTCTGTGTATAATCAACAAAATAGCAACTCCACAAAAGAGGGGGAGCCTTCGCGTGATTTTATGTTTGTGAAAGATGGGACAAAAATTGTGAAAATTGCCTATGGTGATATTTTATATCTCGAAGGAATGAAAGATTATGTGAAAATTGTGATGAAAGATAAGTTTGTGCTTACACTGATCTCAATGCAAAAGATGGCTGAGAAACTGCCAAAGAATACTTTTGTGCGAATCCATCGCTCCTTCATTGTGTCTGTCCCAAAAATAGATTCTATAGAAAAAAACCGTGTTGTCATTGCCGGAAACTGGCTGCCAGTGGGTAACTCATACAAAGAACAGTTGACCCGGGTTCTGAGACGCATCAATTAATAACCTACTATATAACTAAAACTTCAGATTCACATAATGTATTCTCTAATCTTTGCATAGAGTTTATTTCGCAACAATACCTTGGCGTTGACACTGGTTTATGTGACCTGATTTTAATTTCTCCAAAATTTTCATCGCTTAAAAAGCATCATTCGTCCGGTTTTTTACGAGTGTGGTATAAATTATTTTTTTGAACGGGCTTTGTGGTGGACTTTTGCAAAAAAGAAAGAAAATGAAAAAAGGAATATTAGCTGTAGCTGTGCTGTTGGTGCTGGCTTCATTTTCGAGCCCGAAAAAGGAAGCCATCAAATGCAAAGCCCAAACTAAAGCCCTTAAAGTGGATGGGAAAACTGCCGACTGGGATACAAACCTGGCTTTTGACGAAAAAACCGGTTTTTACTACGCCTTCAGTAATGACGCTCGTAATTTGTATGTCCGTTTAAAGATGACCAATAAAATGGTGCAACGAAAAGCCCTTGCTACAGGTTTAACTTTGTGGATCGACCCGGCGGGGAAAGGTAAAAGTAAACTTGGTATTCAATATCCCAAAGGCCGGATGCATGAAAACCGGGGAAATTATCAACGCCCGCAAAACAGAAGCCAGGGTCAGGCACAGCGAAAATCGTTTTCGTCGCAAAATAATTCTGAATGGATAAATAAATTTAACCTGCGCTATTCAAGCGGGGTGGAAAAGGGCGAATTGGAAGGCTTTGAAAAGGCAGGGCTTAAGGATTCCTTTTTAGGTAAAAACGGTATTGAAGTGATGTTGCAGCTTGACACAAAAGGAGAGCTGATTTATGAGGCAAAGATACCTCTGAGAATGATTTTTGTTCATCCTGACGAATACTTTAAATCTTCTCCAAAGGCATTCAGCCTGGCTTTTGAAACCGGCTATATCAAAATTGATATGTCGCGAATGGGTGGTGGAGGAATGGGTGGCCGAATGGGTGGCGGAGGACGAATGGGCAGTGGAGGGCAGCGACCCTCTGGTAATCGTATGGCAGCCATGCAGTTTATGACCTCGGCAACGAAAATAAAATGGAAAAATGTAGTGTTAAATAGTATAAAATAATTGTAAGATGTTGAAATTAAAAACAATATTATTGTCATTCCTAACTATCATGAGCCTAATGGGCTATGCGCAAATGCCTTCTCCCGGTGAAGCAGCAGGTTCACCGGGTGGAACAATTACCGGAACGGTAATGGACAAAACGCAACATGTCCCCATGCAATATACCAATGTGGTGCTCTATCGTTTGCCCGATTCAACTATGGTAAACGGCACGATTACATTAAAGGATGGCAGCTTTAAATTTAAACATCTGAAAGATGGAAATTATTATCTGTTGGTTCATTTTATTGGCTTTAAAGTAAAAGCTGTTAAAAACATCAAAATTACTCCCAACCATCGAATGATTAAACTGCCCACATTTTATCTCGAACCGGCATCGAAAACCCTGGGAAGTGTGGAAGTTAAAGCCGAGCATTCACGTATTTCGTATCAGGTTGATAAAAAGGTTGTGAATGTGACCAAAGATTTGATGGCTTCGGCCGGATCAGCTGTTGATGTGCTCGAAAATGTGCCTTCGGTGGATGTGGATTTGGATGGTAATGTGACCCTGAGGGGGTCTTCCAATTTTACAGTACTTATTGACGGACGCCCCAGCGTACTTGAGGGAAATGATGCACTACAACAAATTCCTGCTTCTTCCATCCAACGTATCGAAATCATTACAAACCCTTCCGCAAAATATGACCCGGAAGGTGTTGGGGGAATCCTAAATATTATTCTGAAAAAAGATAAAAATCTGGGATTTAGCGGTATGGCCACGGCTTCGGCTTCAACCGGAAATAAATACCGTGGCAATGGTATTCTTTCTTACCGTACTAAAAAGGTGAACGTGTTTGTCTCTGTGGACGGGAATAATCGCGATATGCATATGAAAATGAATTCCGAAAATGAAACCTATTACGGCGATACCACCAATTACCGGATTACTTCTATCAACGGCATCCGAAATCGCAAAGGTTACGGCATTAAAGGAGGGCTTGATTATTATTTGAGCAAAAAAACCACCTTGTCATTATCGGGAAGAGGCGGCGGTTATGGCTTCGGAATGGACAATACCAGCGACAGGCATATTTACACCAGTCCTGCTTCACTTGATGAATATTCGCAGTCGATCAGCCATTCCGACCGCTGGGGCGGATACTATAACGGGCAACTAAACCTGGTACATAACTTTGATGATTTGGGGCATAAACTCGAAGCACTGGTATATTATTCGGGCCGGAGCAGCGATGACCAGGAAGATCAGTCGGATGTTCTTACCGATGAACAATGGGTATCGCAGGGCGTGGAACTCAGTAGTATCAGGACCAATACTTATGATACATCTTACGACCTGCGTATAAAAGTAGATTATACCAAACCCCTTGGCAAAAAAGGAAAACTCGAAGCCGGTTATCAAAGCCGCTTTGCCAAGCAAAATGGAATTTACGATTATTCAAATTTTAATGATTCCATAAACGATTGGGTAAAAAACCCCAATTACAGCAGCATGGTCGATTTTAAAAGGAACATTCATTCGGCTTACGTGACGTATCAAAATACATTTAACTCATTGGGAATAGAAGCGGGCATCCGTGGCGAATATACCGACCGGAGTGTGGACAACAACGACGGGTCCGCCCCGTTTATTATCAAACGTTTCGATTTCTTCCCATCCCTTCACATCTCATACCAGTTTAAAAATAATATGCAGGTCTATTCGAGTTACAGCCGGCGTGTCAGGCGGCCGCGCCAATGGGATTTAAACCCGTTTCCCATGATTATCGACCCTTATAATATCCGTGTGGGGAATCCCGAACTTGAACCTGAATACATCGACTCTTATGAATTAGGCCTGCAAAAGGTTTTTGGCAAATCATTTCTTTCTTTTGAAACCTATTATCGCATCGATAAGAACAAAATTACACGAATACTGAAGTTGGGCGATGATGGTATTTTTTATCATACCAATCAAAATCTCAACAAAGATTATTCGCTGGGTGCCGAGCTGATGCTCAACCTGAACCCCGTAAAATGGTTTGGCCTGAATACCAGTCTTAATTTGTATAACTACCGCCTTACGGGCAATGTAGAAGGTTCAGATGTGGCTGCCAACTCCACCAACTGGTCAGGGCGAATGACCACGAGTTTTAATTTAAAGCATAATTTCCGTATCCAATGGTCAGGCATCTACAGGAGCAAAACCGTAACGGTACAGGGGTCGCGCAAAGGCTTCTTTTACACCAATCTGGCGTTGCGCAAAGATTTCCTCAAACGTAAGCTGAATGTTACACTCACCGGGCGCGATTTACTGGGTACGGCCAAGTATGAGTCAATTTCGCAAGGGGCTGCTTTCTATTCACACAGCGTCAGGACGCGCGAATGGCCGGTTATTTCACTCACGGCAACCTATATTATCAATAACTACCGGAAAAAGAGATCGAAAAATACTGATGAACAAGCTGTTCCCGAAGATGTTGGTTTTTAGCGCGCCATCCTTGTAAGCGTAATTTTATTGTAATTTTTTGGGCATGCCCTGCGGGACGGGCTATCCACTATAGTCCTCGTCCAAAGGGCCGTTCAGCCAACGGGCAACAGCGGGCTTCCTTCGGTCGCCCGTTGCTGCCCGGGCTTCACATGCCCTTTGTACTGCGGGCTGCCGTTCCTATCCCTCATGCGTGACAAACAGTGCATAATTACCTGCCTGTCCGTTGTGTTGAAACCACCGGCCTTGAAGAAAAATGAAAAGGTTATTTCTTAACAAGCACTTAGCCTGATTTAGCGTTAGGTTGTTTAGTGTTTAGTGTTTTTGTTACTCTCAGCAAAGAGTGTCCTGTTTAAGAGGGAACGACCCAGGGTAATCTCATCGGTGTATTCCAGCTCGTTGCCAACGGCCAGCCCGCGGGCAAGGGTAGTGATTTTTACCTCAAAAGGATTTAAAAGTTTGTAGATATAAAAGCCGGTAGTGTCACCCTCAACAGTTGCGGGAAGTGCCAGAATAATTTCCCGTATATCTTCCGAATGTAAGCGTTTCACAAGATGCGATAAATTTAAATCGTTGGGGCCAATCCCTTCAATAGGATTAATAATGCCTCCTAAAACGTGGTATAGCCCGTTAAACTGTGCCGTGTTTTCGATGGCCAGCACGTCGCGCGTGTCTTCTACCACGCAAAGGGTGTTTTCATCTCTGCGCGGATTGCTGCATATTTCGCAATACTCGGTGTCTGAAATGTTGTTACAACGTTTACAAAATCTGATATCGTTACGCATTTTTACCAGGGCATCGGCCAGGTTTTGTGTTGTAGTTTTGTCTTCGCGCAATAAATGCAATGCCAACCGCAGGGCCGTCCGCTTTCCTATGCCGGGCAGCCGCGATAATTCATTAACGGCCGATTCCAATAATTTTGATGAATATTCGTTCAATTGATGTGTATTTTTGTGGGATAAAAGTAAAACAAATCATCAAACATTAAATGGCCATGAAAAAAGTCCTGACATTTATTATAAGTTTCTGTTTGTTGGCATTGACAATCAATGCGCAGCAAGTTAACCAAACCGATAAAAACGGCTTGAAACAGGGGCGTTGGGAAAAAACCTATACCAACGGGGCGATCCGATATCAGGGTCAGTTTCGGAATGATAAGCCTTATGGTGAGTTTAAATATTTTTATCCTGACGGTAAGCTGAAATCGATTGTGCGGTACAGAAAAAAAGGCGAAGATGCCTATGTGAAAAGTTTCCAGTTTAACGGAAAACCATTGGCAGAGGGAAAATTCGTACACCAAAAAAAAGACAGCCTGTGGCGCTATTATAGCGATTTGGATGGCAAACTGGTTGCCACCGAAAATTATAAAAATGGGATAAAAGACGGTCAAAGTATAAGTTATTATCCCGAAAATGGCAAACCTGTTGAAATAATTACTTACAAAAAAGGCTTGAAATGGGGCCCGTGGAAAAAGTTTTTTCCCGATGGGAAACTTTCGCAGGAGGGGTTCTATGACAAGGATACCTTAAACGGGAGCTATCATGTTTTTTTTGTAGGTGGAAAATTGCAAATGCAGGGTGCTTACGAAAAAGGCTTGCAAAACGGACTCTGGATTTTTTATGACAGCACCGGAAAAGTCATAAGAAAAAAGGTGTTCCATTTGGGGATTGCAGGGAAGAAGTAGATTGGCCCTCCCGGGGCGGAGTTGCAGACTACACCCA
>CAJXKB010000086.1 GCA_913055825.1 uncultured Bacteroidota bacterium | reverse complement strand
TTCCTTTGCCATAACCTGTTTCGATGTAACAGTTGGCATGTCCGTCGAAACTGGCTGTAAAGGGTCGTCCTTCGATATAGCACATCAGGTTTTCTTCGAGAATTTCGGCAGCAAAATGTGCAACTGACCCTGCTTTGGAAGTGGGCAGATTGGCTGCATCACCTATCACAAATATATTTTCATGCGCCTTGGATTGAAGCGTATGCTTATCGGTAGGTACAAAATTCATATCATCACCCAAACCGCTTCGCTCAATCATGGCATCACCCAGGTTGGTGGGAATACTCACCAGGCAATCAAATTTCACCTCCTTACCCGAGAAATCAATAATTTTCTTTTCCTCGTTGTTCACTTCAGCCACATTATAATCGGAAACAATATTGATGTTCTTCGATTTTAGCAATTCTCCCAACATTTTAGTAGCCCTGGGCTTGGTAAAAGCGCCGGGTAACGGGGTAACATAGGTGATATTCACTTTATCGCGCATCCCACGTTCAGTAAAAAAAGCGTCGGCAAAAAAGACAAATTCCAGGGGAGCCACAGGGCATTTGTAAGGCAACTCGGCAATGTTTACCACCAATTCGCCACCTTGCCAGGTTTTAAAGAAATCACGTAAAGCAAGGGCGCCCTCAATGGTATAAAAATCAAAAATCTCTTTATACCACAGCTTATCTTTCAAGCCGGGCGTTTCTTCAGGTGCCGTGCGGGTTCCGGTTGCAATCAATAAAATATCATAATTCAACACAACCCCTTCAGCCAAAAGCACCTTGTTGTCGGTAGCTTCAATTTTTTCTATTTTCGAATAAATCACATTCACCCCAATGGGGAAAAAATCACTTTTTGGCTTTATAACATCCTCCCGCGAATACATCCCGAAAGGAATAAATAAAAAACCGGGTTGATAATAATGGGTTTTAAACTGATCCACAATGGTAATATCCCACTCGTCACGTGCCAATTTTTTTCTCATTTTGTTGGCCATCATGGTCCCGGCTGTACCCGCTCCCAAAATCAATAATTTTTTCATATTTATCTTTTTGAATTACTATTTATACCAGGTTCATCTTCGAATTAATCATCACTATTAACATAACCCCGGTATTGTTATAAATTTAACACAAATTTATATAGATATATTTAACTATTTCTATTTTCCCGTATGATATAAATCATCTATATTTGTATTTTTAATATTTTAGAATGAAAATAAAGAACGACATATTAAGCTGCAAAACATGTGTTTACCATCAATTACTCTTCGGAGAGCTGAATGATTTTGAATACAAGCTGGTAAATGAGGCCCGTACGGAGATGCTTTTTAAGCGAGGAGAAGTGATTAAAGAAGAGGGAGAAACTGTAAATTCTTTTCTCTATTTGAGAAGAGGATTGGTAAAGCTTTACAAGACCGATCACCATGGTAAGGATCATATTTTGAGCATCAATAAGCCCGGAGATTTTGTGAACCTGCTTGCTATTTTTTCAGAAAAAAATTATCAATACAGCATTGCCGCACTTGAGGACACATTGGTTTGTGACGTGAAGCTGGAAGTTTTAAAATATGTAGTCAGTGCCAATGGCGATTTCAGTCTTCGGGTATTGAAAAAAATGAGTCAAATTTCTGAAGAAATTATAGAAAGCCGTTTTGAACAATCACAAAAACAGGTAAAAGGAAGGATTGCACAAATTCTTTTATTTTTTGCCGAAAACATTTATCATAAAGAAGTATTTCAATTACCGCTTACACGGCGCGAGGTGGGCGAACTACTATCCATTACCACCGAAAATACCATTCGTACTTTGTCTGAATTCAGGAAAGACGGGCTTATTGATATTGAAGGGAAAACCATCCAACTTCTTGATAAAGAACGGTTGGAAAACATCAATATTACAGGATAAAAAAAGCAAGACCTTTTTTGACCTTGCTTTTTTTACATTCGTTTAGAGAAATTTTGCTAACAACCTCCGGAGGCTACCACCGCTTTCTTTTTCCTGCGAATAATAACCGGCTTTTTGGTTTTGACCGTTGATTTACCTGCCGTGGAACCACTTTTGGCAGCCACTTTGGCAAAGTCGTAACGGGCTTTACCTTTCAGGTAAGATTGATCGTTTTTTGAAGCCATTAAATTATCCTTGTGCGCATGATAATAGTCGTATCCTCCCAATAATATTTTCACATTATCGAAACCTACTTGCCGGAAAAACATCCAGGGAGCATTCGCCTGTAATTGATCTTTACCATAGAGCACCACAGTCAGGCCTTTCTCTTTAAATGCTTCAAGCCTTGCAATATTCTCCGCTTTTGTCAAATCGTAAGCTGAAATATTTTCGGAACCCGGAATATGTCCCTGGCCGTATGTAAATTTGTCACGGATATCAATCAATACCACATTTTTATCCTTATGATTCAACACATCTGCCAGTTGCCAGGGCTGAAAACAAGCATCCGGATTATTAAGCATTGCAACACTTTGTTTCATATCAAGCTTATAAGTCATTAAAGGCTTATGCATCGTAAAAAAGCCTGCCAATATAATAATAACAAATGCCAGCAAGGCAATTAATGTTTTTTTAGGGTTTAATTCGTGTACGTGCATTTTTTCTGATTTAAAATTCAAAAATGAAATTCTACTAAAACTTTAACAGCCCCCTGAAGCAACTACCTTCTTTTTCTTTCTCCTAATAACTACTTTTGCCTTTTTTGCAGTTGTAGTTTCTACTTTTGCACCGGTAAAGTAAAGCTGAGCTCCTTTTCGGAATTCATAGGTTTCGAAAGCTGTACGAGGCGACTCTTCAGCAGGCTCTTTGGGTTGAATGATGGTTTCAATCCAGCGATTTAGTCCTCCCTTCATCACATAGGTAGCGTTAAATCCCAAACGCCTGGTTAACACCCAGGCCTCATCGGCTTTAATGGCATCATTCGAGAAGAAAACCACGTTGGTTCCGGGGATACCGAAATAATCCATACTATTTTCATTTACAATACTATCCAAAGGTATATTAATTGTGTTGGGCAGTGAGAACCTGGCATATTCATCGGCACTACGCACATCTATCAACTCAAGAGATGGGTCTTTTTGAATAATCATTTTGGCCACCTGATCGGTACTCACATAGCGCGTAGGTTGAATGATTTCCCAAAGGAGTTTACTTGGTTTGACTTGTTGTTGCATCGATTTTTTTGGAATAAAAAATGTTCCGGCTGCCAACACCAGCATTATAAGGGTAAGAATAAAGTAGTTCCTGTTCATAATTTTAGAATTTATATTCTTTAATTCTTTTTCTCACTTTTTTCTCAATGAGCCAGGAAGCCCAAAAAGCGGCAAGTGCAATAACGGTAAATCCGAAAGCCCACCAGGAAGCACTTATCCCTGTAACATCAGTAAGTGTAACATTACCGAGGTTTCCGCTATAGTAAAAATGCTCAATAAAGGGAAATACTTCGGCGAAAAGAAATATACCGATAAAAAGGCCGACGGCAAACACCAAAGCATCAAGTTTGCCTATAACAATAGCGGTAAAACTTGTCCCCGGGCAAAACCCACCGATAATAAAACCCAATCCCATCACCACTCCTCCGACAATCATGGAGGGAAGAAATGTTGGGAGGATAAAGATTTTGGAGAGATCGAGCCACCCGAAATAGTTGAAGTAGAGCAAACCGACCATCGCTACAATAACAGCGGTAAAAAATACGCGTAATACAACGAAATTATATCCATAAAAGACACCGGCAAGATTTCTTGATGAGGAAAATCCGGAAGCCTCAAGCAAAAAACCGAAGGCTATGCCAATGAATACGGCGATGACAAGGTTCCAATCACCTGAAATTAAACCATTAGGAAATAGAGGTCCCATTTTATTATATTTTTAGTTTTAACAACATATTATGTCCATAATTTTCTAAACAACCACGCAAAAAGATAAGCCGAGGCGAAAATAAGCAGCATAACCATTACCCCTCCAAATGAAAAGGTAGAGCTTCCACTTAGGGCAGCGCCACTGGTACAGCCACGCCCCAGTCTTGTACCGAAACCCCACAGGATTCCTCCAATTAAGGCAACCACAAGTCTTTTTTTTGAAGAAATACTCGGGCCATGTTCCACAAAGGGTTTTCTCACCCTTTTATAAATGATCCCTGACAAAAGGGCTCCAATAAAGACTCCCAAAACTTCAAATACAAGCCATGTGTCCATAGGAGACTTACCCTCTTTAATATATTGACCATAATAGGGATGCGCTTTTGCTGCAGCAGGACTAATAACATGAGCCGCTTCAACCACAGTATCTTTTACAGCACCGCTTATACCCAGCTCACGTCCTGATATAAAAACGGTAGCTATCATAAGAAGCCCCATCAGTACACCCCCCAAATATGGATTAAGGTAGTGAGTGCCTTCTCTATTTGAATTAACTTTATTCATTGTATGATATTTTTAAATGCATCAATATAAAAAGCGTGTAATTTGTCCGGCTTCAACCATTACAAAACGGAACATCAACCCTCCAAATAAAATAAGTAATGGAGGAATCCATTTGGGGACATGATAGCCCCATAGTTCCAGGGTTTCGAGTGTGACAGGAAAAACAAGCCCAAGCAAGACAACAAACACCCAAAAACTTATTGTAAATTCTCCTCCAAGAAATAGTTGGAACGCTTCTGTTTTTACAGCAGTTCCTGCCATAAAGCCCATAAACAAATGTATAATTAAGAAGAGTTCTATAAGAATAAAAACAATATCAATACGGCTTAACACTTTACGTTCGTGTTCATCTTTGCTTACCCACATGGTTGCTGCCAATCCGGTAGAAAACCCTGAAACAAGGAATAAAGGCCCCAGGATAGACACGTTCCATAACGGCCTGGCATTGAAAGCCGATAACAATATTCCGGTATAAACGCCAAGGATAATTGCGAGATACATCATAATCCAGGCAAATGGAACGCGATATTTTATCACAAAGGCTTCAAATTTATTTAAAAAACCAAACTTCCAATCCCATTTAGGGAACATCTCTTTCATATAGCTTGCTACCCAAACGATGGACAAAGGGGTAATGGCCATCAGCGTCCAGGCTCCCCATGACATGGGTGAAGTAAACCGGATGGTGGTATATAATTGCCAGAAATAAAGTTTGTGTTTCAAATCCCAGAACAAAGCACCCAAGCCGATTACCAAGGCAATAGGGGCAATAATGGTGGCCCATTTCACTGTTGCCGGCATCTCTTTTTCTTTACCTCTCACAACAAAATAGGCAGCAAAGAACAAAATTCCTGCAGCAAGACCACCTAAAAAAAGGTACAAGGGAATTTGCCAATGCCAGATATTCAAATACGGATCAATATTGGGAATATGACGTCCGCTTACAAATAATTCTTCTTTCATTTTACAATGATTTAAGCTGTTTTTAAGTCAGAAAATACAATTGCGGTTTGGTACCTGCTTCGGGCGCCAACACTTTCCATGAACGATCTTTTAAAGCCAACGAAACGTCACTGTTGGGATCATCCAAATCGCCAAAATGAAGACAATGCGTAGGACAAACATCCACACAAGCCGGGTTTTGTCCTTTTTCAACACGTTGTACACAAAAAGTACATTTATCCACATAGCCATCCGGATGGGGATAGCGCGCATCGTAAGGACACGACTCAATACAGGCACCACATCCGATACATTCATCATGGGTAACCAAAACGATTCCTCCTTCGACAATATGGCTGGCTCCCGTGGGGCAGCAGCGCACACATGGTGCATTGTCGCAGTGGTTGCATCGTTCGGATTGAAATCTCATATCAAGACTGGGATATGTTCCGTCAACATATTCCACAATCCAATCGCGGCAATAGCCGTGTGGTACATTATTTTCCGTTTGACAGGCAACAACACAGTCGCTGCAGCCGACACATTTATGGGTGTCGATAGCCATTGCATATCTCATGCTTTATCCTCCTTTCTATTCTTATTGGGATTTTCTTTTAAAAACGTAATAAAATTCCCTCTCATACCTTCACCGCCCATGATGGGGTCTTTTGCTATTTTTGTAATCATCTCTTCATCACTGGCGCCGCGGCCATAAGCCCGGGATAGTTTTTTATCGCTGTGGCCAAATCCATGAACCATATAAACAGAATCCCAGCGAATACGTTCGGTGATTCTAACCTTAACGGGAAAAGAAGTAATTGCACCATCCTGGTTTTTAAGCCAAACTTTCTGGTCGTTCTTCAATTCCCACAAAGAAGCCACTTTTGGGTTTACCCAAACACTGTTTTCCTTCATCAAATCCCAAAGAAAATGATTGTTAGAGGTACGGGAAAAAGTGTGCATCGGAGCCCTTCCATAAATCAAGCGATAATAATTCTGCGGGGGTTCAGGATGAGGTTTATAATTCGGTAACGGGTCAAAACCTAAATCTGCAAAATCAGTGGAGTAGAGTTCTATTTTGCCTGTATTTGTATTAAATTCAAACTTTTCTCCTTCTCCAATATATAGAGGTCCGCTTTCACGAGGGAAAGATTTAACACCTATTTTTTTCATCTCTTCCAAAGATGTTCCCAGTTTCTTAAATTGCCAGTCAATAACCTCTGAATAATCATCATAATTAAAATAAGCATGAAGGCCAAGCCGTTCACCAATTTGTTTGGTAATCCACCAGGCAGGTTTGGACTTGAAACGTGGTTTTGCAGCAGGCATCCTTAAGGCCACGTTAGGAACCCTGTTTTGTGCTGCCCTGATGAAATCATACCTTTCCAAATAAGTAGCTTCGGGTAATACCACATCGGCATAACCGGTAACCTCCATCGGCATGGTATCCATTACAGCAATAAACTCAACGGAGTTTGCAGCTTCCTTAAAAAGTTTTTTATCAGGCATTGAAAGGGGTAAATTAGTCCCTCCGACAAGCCATGCCTTAACCTGGTGTTTGTATTTATATCTTGGTATGGAAGCTTTCAGGAGTTCAGAAGTAATACCCATGGTAGCCAACGGGAATTTGCCTTCCGGGAGATCTCTCCAGCTCCATTTTGGTTTGGGGTATTCAGGTTGTGGATACTCCGGAAGATGTACGGCCTCAGGAAGATACAGGCTTCCGCGCTTTCCCCAGGCACCCAGCAAGGCTGTTAAAATTGCCATTGCTCTTTCCCTTTGGGTATCATCACCGTACCATACGGTATGTCTTCCGGGATGAATTACAACAGCAGGGGCTGCGCCGGCCATTTCCCGTGCGGTATTACGGATAATATCCGGCTCGATGGTGGTAATACCATAGGCCCATTCCGGGGTCATGTCTTTTACATGAGCCTTAAGCTGCTCAAATCCAAACGTATATTTCTTTACAAAATCTTTGTTGTAGATATCTTCATAGATCAACACATGAATCCATGCCAGCAGCAGGGCTAAATCGGTGGAAGGCTTGATGGGAAGCCAGTACTGGGATTTGCTGGCAGCCGTACTAAATCTCGGATCCACCGTGATGATGGTGGCATTGTTATCAATGGCTTCAGACATTTCCTGAACTTGCGAATTATGCATGTTTTCACCAATGTGTGAACCAATAAGCACCATGCAACGGGTATCTCTGATATCTGTACATTCGGGCGAACCAATAAAAGCGCCGAAGGTGGCGTAGTATGCTGCAGACCGGGGACCACGGCAATTGGCATAAGCCGGTTCGGCATTGGTTTCAGAACCGTAAGCCCGCATCAGATGCTCCAAATGACCTCCCGGCGTACCGTGATTAAAAAGGCCGAATGCTTCCGGGCCATATTTTTCCTTCACCTCTTTCATCTTATTGGCCACCTTGTCCAACGCTTCATTCCAGGATGCTTTACGGAAATACTGGGAACCGTCTGGTCTCGTCTCCCGAATCAACGGGGTCTTTAAACGATCATTGTCATAATACATGCCAAGCCCGCCTGTTCCCCTCGGACACATTCGTCCCTGACTGTGTGGGTCGTTTTTATTACCAATGATTTTTCTGATTTTTCCCTTCTTGTCCACATAAACCCAGGCAGCACATTTCCAGAAACAGACTTCGCAATAGGTTGGGTAAGGGGTCATATCCTCATCACTAGCCGGCTCATTGGAAGAATCAGGGTTAAGCCAATTCAATCCCTTAAGGTCAAGGGCATGCAAGCCCAATGCAGCCACCCCTGCACCTACCGATGAAATTTTAATGAATTCCCTTCTTGTTTTCATACGTATTATTTTAATGTGAAATTCAGATTGTATTTCCTCCCAACAACATGATGTTTGAAAACACTCTGACCTCTTTTGAATCTATGATAATTTTCATATAACTATTTACATGTTTACATGGCTACATATACAGACACAAATATATAGTGATTTATAAAATGAGCCATGGAAACATAACTATTTGAAAGCATTACAAATAAATCTTTTTATCCCTGATTTTGTGAATGTTAATAGTATCAGATTATAATGTGATAAAAATCATAATATTTATAGCGGATTGATTTATACTATTTTGAAGATTTTATTTAGATTGTTAATAAATTAATCGTTTCAGGAGTCAAAGCCCGGGAAAAGGGCATAAAAAAACCCGGAACTGCAATGCATCCGGGTTTTTCGAACCAATAAGATATTTTGATATTTATGCAGTCAACTCAATAATTCGTTGAAAATACATGGCAAATGAGCGATACAAAAAGTGTGTCCATTTCCCGAAAGGTACAATAATTAAAGCCCATTGAACCAAAACAATAAGTTGTATCAGATACAACCAAACATTGGTTTCAAGAATGTCAATATCGATAAAAACACGAACAAGGAAAGCCGTTAAACCCATCAAAAACAACCAGATGACAAAAAACCAATCGCTGGGTTGAGAGTGCTTACTGATTTCCTTATCTTTTATAATACGTCGTCGCATAAAATCGAAAGTTACCATAAAAATTACAGCACTTTCCACGTAGCCCAAAATGATAATAAACATACTTTGCGTAGAAAACCAATCAAGAAATACTGTTGTAAAAAGTAAGCTGAGATAGCCCAATACCTCGCTAATTCGGGTTTGCAACCCGAATTAAAAAAGCATACAAGCATATTGTTAAAACTACGTATGGCAAAATAAACAGCTATTTAATGATGGGGACAAAAGGCACTACCAGCTACCGAATTCATGATCAAAATGCATTGTACTTTATAACTATTGCTACCGTTTTTTGGCGTTTTTTGGATTGATCTGTTTTCAAGGCGGAGGAACAAAGACATTTTAATTGAAAGCCTGCAATACTGCAGCAAAACAAGGGGCTGGAGTTATATGCCTATTGCATTATGACAAACCATATTCATTGTATTTGCAAAGCCAAAGAAGGTTTCCTGCTTTCAGATATTTTGCGCGATTTTAAAAGACACACTGCAAAGAATATCCTCAATTCTATTAAGGATGAGCAGGAAAGCAGGCGAGAATGGATTTTACAGCTCTTAAAAAAAGCTGGCTCTGCATATCCAAAAAATAAAGGGTATCAAATTTGGAGACATGATAATCATCCTATAGAATTATATACTAACCAGGTGATTGATCATAAGCTTGACTATATCCATAATAATCCTGTTGAAGAAGGAATCGTAGAAAATCCGGAGGATTATTTGTATAGCAGTGACAGAAATTATGCTAAAATGGAATCGTTAATTGAAATTGATTTTATAAGAGGACGTAGTTGCAAACTACGCCCGGGAAAGGGAACAATTTTCAGAAAAAATTGTGATAAAATCGATTAAATTCAAGTTGTCTTTCTTTCTATTAAAATACATCTCAGTAAATTCTGGTTGACAGGAAAGTTCCCCAGAAAGTTAATTACCTTTGATACCTTAAAAATTTAATGCTATGAAAAAAATATTCTTAAGCGCCCTGTTTTTATTCCTGGGACTTATGACGGCCTGCTCGCAGCAATCACCGTTTAATCAGCGGGCCAAAAAACTTGGGATGAAATTTGTGGCTGATGTTCCTTTACCAGGCGAAACAAATCGTTTTGACTATCAGACCATAGATGAAAACAAACGCGAACTTTTTATCGCGCACCTTTCTTCCAATGCTGTTACTGTTTTTAATATTGATTCCCGGAAGGTGATAAAAAATATCACGGATGTTTCAAGGGTACACGGGGTGCTGGCAGTCCCTGAACTAAATCGCGTTTATGCTTCGGCCACCGGAAGCGATGAAGAGGCGGTGATCGATGAGCATTCGCTGAAAGTGATCGCCCATGTCCCTACAGGTGATTATCCTGACGGGATCGCTTATGCACCAGAGCAGAAAAGGATTTTTGTTTCGGATGAACACGGAAGAACAGTTTCGGTGATTGACGCGGTGACCAACAAACTGTTGAAACAGATTCAGATTGGTGGTGAAGTAGGCAATAGCCATTATAATGCTGTTACCGGTTTGATTTATTCTGCCGACCAGTCGAACAACCAGTTGGTGGCAATAAATCCTGCATCCTCAAAGATTGTTCATCGTTATGATTTGCCAGGATGCGAGGGCGCTCATGGGTTTTATATTGATGAACAAACCCAATATGCCCTGATTACAGGTGAGGACAATGCTTCTTTTGTGGCGCTGGATTTGACTTCCGGAAAAATCATCGGGAGGGACAAAGTGGGTCGTGACCCGGATGTGTTGGCATTTGATAAGCAGTTGCACCGTTTGTATGTTGCATCAGAAAGTGGAATTGTTTCAGTATTTCAGGTAACCAAAGGCCATGTTACAAAAACAGGACAAGCCTATTTCCATTCAAGCGCCCATACGGTAAGTGTTGACCAGAAGACTCATTTGATTTTCTTCCCGCTTGAAAATGTGAAAGGGAAACCGGTGTTAAGGATTATGCAACCATTACAATAAATTGAGAACCGGATTTGAAATGGTAAAAATCCTTTCTGGCACGCGCTTACAGCGCGTGCCAGTCATGGTTGATTGGGAGTGTAATCTAAACCAGTTTGTTCTAAATTTTGGTTGATAAGGAGCGAATAAATAAGTTTTGTTCAGCAAACCAATTTTGTTTCATTGCCCTTCTGCTTAAATTCTCATTTTTGTACTTTAGCCGTAAATTTCTTTTCTAAGATTTATGCCAAAGTTTAACCGACGGTCGTTTCTTCAATTGGGTGTAGCAGGGATAGGTATTTCACTTGCTTTTCTGTGGGAGAAAATTTCCTTTAGCCATAACGAATTCCTGAAACATAAAACTCAACTACTTCCGTTCAATAAAAACAAAATGGTGGATTTTTTTAAGGATTTTATCATAGTGAACAAAAAAGACAAAACCACCGTATTATCTTCTCATTGCACCCATTTAGGATGTACTATTGATAAGATAGAAAACGGGCGACTGGTTTGCCCTTGCCATGGCTCAGAATACGATTTAGATGGGAATGCAATAAAAGGTCCTGCCTATAAACCGCTTGAAAACATTCCTTCAGAAGTATCTGCCGACCAACAGCACATTCAGATAAAAACCTAAAATTGTGAAAAAAGAAAAGGGACGATCACATAATAAAACAACTTTTGGCACGCTTGCCTTGGCACTGTTTTCTTATGTATTGCTTTCCGGAATTTTACTGGCTGTTCCATTCGATGTTAAAACGCCCTACAGCAGTATAAGCAACATGCTTG
>CAJXKB010000085.1 GCA_913055825.1 uncultured Bacteroidota bacterium | reverse complement strand
AATAGTGGCGTGCTATTAGAGCTTGCAGCAGACAGACTCTTGCGGATATAAGGTCTAATATGCTTCTCCCATTTTTCAAATGTAAGGAAGGTTTTTGATATGTGGGTGTAGTGGTAAGCTACACTCAGGGGTTTTGTGTCTGAAATAAAACCGGTGTCAATTGATTTATTGTGAATATACGATAATGTGTTCACCCATTTTCACTTGTGTTTCAATGGCTTCGTTTTTTAGAGGGTAACGTAAGTGTATCATATTTTGTGGGTTTTATGCGGTTCAACCGGTGCTCTAATCCGGTTATGATTGGCTTTGGAAGTCGCCTGAACCGGAAAAATTTACCGGTTTGATTGTTTGTAACCGATTTCTTTGAAAAATTGATATAAAGCGTATGTAGATTTGAATCAACCACTACACAGTTTGGGTCGTTATGAAATGTGGGCATATACTCACTGCAACAAATTAAGCGGTTATTATTTATGGGTTCCAAAAGTGAAAGACTATTGATTTTGTACTGGGGTTTTACCTGCATCAAATCAAGGAGTGTGGCAAAGATATCTGCTTGTGAAACCAGCTTTTTTTGGTTTTTCATTAAACGGTGATAAGCTACGGTATCCCCGTCAGGCGGAAAAGCAATGAGCCCATTGTGAAAAACATCGGGCGTAAAGTTATCGTTGAAATGCCCGTTCAGCCCCCCGAAATTTTGTCCGTGGTCGGGAGTGAAAAACATGTAACTCCCCGGAAATTGTTTGGAGAGAAATTGGTAAAACCGGCTCAGGAAGATGTCGCTTACCACAAGTGTGTTGTCGAAAGCGTTGATGCAGTTTGGGCTTTTCTCCGGTAAAAACCGTTTTAACGAATCGGGAGAGTGAATATTGTAAGGATAATGGCTTCCGTCCATCTGAACGACCAAAAGAAAGGGAGTTCCGTATTTTTCGAGAATTTTGAAAATTTTGGGTAGAAGCACCAGGTCGTCAACACCTTTGTGCACATCTACATGGCTCGAAAAATGATTGCCATCGAGTAAAAGATCGACATTACCGTCGTTAAACATTTGATCGAGGTGTCCCCAGTGTAAGTCTTGTGCCGAAATAAAAAGAGTTATGTAACCGGCAGCTTTTGCATAATCGAAAATGGAAGGATACTGGTAGAAAACACCATGAGGATCAGGGCCTTGTAGGCCGGAAAGCATGTAGGGGACACTCAGCCGGGTTTTATTGCCTATAGAAACGGCTTTGATAAAGGGAACAATTTTATGATCTACGTACAGACTGTCGAGATGTGGTGTGGTTATACGATGATATCCGTAGAGGCTCATATGGGAAAGTACCTGCGATTCGCCGACAACAAAAACCAGGTTAGGCTTTCGTGTGGTGCTTTGTTTTACCGGCATGAGTTTAACCCGTTGCGGATGTGTGATTTTCTGGTGATTAAGAATTATTTCTTCCGCAAAGCTTTCGTAAAAAGCACCACTACTCTGCTGGAAAAAATTTACGCTGTACCAATGCAATAACAAAAAGATAAAGAGCGAACTGTAGAAAAATATGCCGGGCAAAATGAGCCATTTCCGGCGGGGTTGAGGTTTCCATAGGAAATATCCTGCAACAGAAATTACCAGAACAGTTGCTATTACAAACCAAAGTTTAAAATTGGCTATTCCTGTTGACAACACCATTTCCGGTGATTCGGAAAAAACATCGAAACCGGAAGGGGAGATAAACTTATTGTAAACCAGAAAATAACTTCCGTTTAGCAAAACAGGCAAGCCGATGAGTAGCAAAAAGAGCAGTATAAAAACCCATTTTTTACGTATGAAACTTAGTAAATACAACAGACTGAACAAAGCCAGTGCGGATAAGGTGAAATTGGCGATAAAACGGAGACCGGTTATGTTGTGAAATAACCAGGGAACCCCACGAAATGACAAATCAAAAAGGAGCAGGAGTAACCATGCTGTCAATAATCCTCTTCTTTTTGTGCTGTAGTTTTTTTTATTTAACGGATTGTTATTTGAAAACCGGTTCATGTAACTAACATTTATAGTTTGTCTGTTCCTAATAAAATAGCGCACAAATTTAAATGAAAATATTTTGCACTTTTTTAATTGTTTTTGAAAAGCCTGACAGTTATTTTTGGATACATGTTGATTTGCATGGGTTAGACATCTTAAAATTCAGGCATTAGCTGTTTGTCGGCAGGCAGGAAAAACAGATGCATGAAAAGTCTTGATAGTAGGGTAACCGGAAAATGAGACGCCATGAAACTGTATTGGATTGCTATCCTTTCTTTTTATTTCTTGATGATAGTATCTCTATGACATCCTTTAATTTGTGTCCTTTGGCCTGCAACAAAATCAGGTAGTGATAAAGTAAATCTGCCGATTCATTCAGGAATAGATTATCGTCGTTGTCCTTTGCTTCAATCACAACTTCAACAGCTTCTTCCCCCACTTTTTGGGCTACCCGGTTGATGCCTTTTCGTACTAATCGGCTGGTATATGATGCTTCCGAAGGATGAGAAATCCGGTCGGTGATGATGGCTTCCAGTTGGGTTAAAAAGCCGCATTGAAGCGTGTTTTCGCTGCCCCAGCAAGTGTCGGTTCCAAGATGGCAGACGGGTCCGTCAGGGTGTGCCTGCACCAACAGGGTGTCATTATCGCAATCTGATTGAATGTCCACCAAGTGCAAATAGTTTCCACTGGTTTCTCCCTTGGTCCAAAAGGTTTTCCGGCTGCGGCTGTAAAAGGTCACTAAATTGGTTTCCAGTGTTTTTTGCAGAGATTCCCGGTTCATGTAACCCATCATGAGGACGTTTTTGGTTTTTGCATCCTGTATTATGGCCGGTATCAGTCCGTTGTTTTTATCAAAATCCACTACTAACTTTGTGTTATTAAATTCGAATTGCGATTCCATCTTTTTTAAGTTTTAATTTTAATTTTTTGATTTCTATTTCTTTATAGTGAAAAACACTGGCCGCTAATGTTGCATCCACTCTGGTATGTAAAAATACATCTGAAAAATGTTGCATATTGCCGGCTCCTCCGGAGGCAATGACCGGGATGCGAAGGCTTTGTGCTAATATTTTGTTGGCATCCATTTCAAAACCATCTTTTGTTCCGTCGCGGGTCATGGCTGTAAATAAAATTTCTCCTGCGCCCCGCTCTTGTCCCTCTTTGGCCCACGCAAACAACTCTTTTTCTGTTTCTTTTCGTCCGCCATGGGTAAATACTTTCCAATGATTATCAACCAGGTTTGCATCAATAGCGAGGACGATGCACTGGTTTCCGAATTTTCCGGCCAGCTCGTTGATGAGTTCGGGACGGTAAACGGCTGCCGAATTAACCGATACTTTGTCGGCACCTGCCCTGAGCAGGTTTTTTACATCTTCTACCCGGCTGATGCCACCGCCAACCGTAAACGGGATGTTGATTACGCGGGCAATTCTTTCCACCAACGATATCAGGGTTTTCCTTTTGTCTGAAGTGGCTGTAATGTCCAGAAACACCAGCTCGTCGGCGCCTTGCTCCGAATATATACGGGCTAATTCTACCGGGTCGCCGGCATCTTTTAGCGC
Source organism: uncultured Bacteroidota bacterium (assembly GCA_913055825.1). Classification (GTDB taxonomy): domain Bacteria; phylum Bacteroidota; class Bacteroidia; order Bacteroidales; family F082; genus Sulfidibacterium. The sequence goes on along the minus strand of CAJXKB010000085.1, from coordinate 8,127 downwards.
GACGAAGTTGGTCCCTTTTACGGTCCTGCCATCTTTTATGTCGAGGCAGGGGATGATTCTTTTTGTTAGCACGGCAGCAATTTTATTAAAATTTGATTTTATTTTCCAATAAGGCTTTTCCAATAATGGCTCCTTCCAGGCCGCTATCTTCAAGTAATTTAACATCTTCGGCGTTATGGATACCTCCGCTGGCAATTAGATTTAAATTGGGGAAAGCTTTAAGTATTTTTCGATAGAGTGCAATGGCACTTCCTTGTAAAAGCCCGTCACGGCTAATGTCGGTGCAGATTACGTATTGAACTCCAACTTTTTCAAACGATTTTAGGAAATCAAACAAGTTGATCCCGGTATTGGTTTTCCATCCATTGATGTAAACTTTTTCTGCTTTTACATCGGCACCGAGGATGATCTTTTCATTACCAAAAAGGGTAATCCATTCCGAAACCATTTGCGGATTATTCACTGCGATACTTCCTGCCGTAATTTGTCTGACCCCTGCTTCAAAAGCCTGTTTAGCTGTTTCTGTATTTTTAATTCCCCCACCAAAATCAACTTTCAGGTGTGTGGCGTGGCAAATGGTTTCAGCAATCTTTAAATTTACAGGACTTCCTTTCTTAGCTCCGTCAAGATCAATTAGATGCAGGTAATCAAATCCTTTGTCTTCCAATGATTTGGCATAATCAACCGGGTTCTTATCATATATTTTCTTTGTGGAAAAGTCACCTTGTTCAAGGCGTACACATTTTCCATCGATAATATCTAAAGCGGGAATAATTCTCATAACATTAAAAAGTTTTTTAAGATTTGTTCTCCTGTTGAACTGCTTTTCTCCGGATGAAACTGGCAGGCGTAGAAGTTATTTTTTGATAGTGCAGCCGAAAATTCGAAACCATAATTGCTTGTGGCAATGGTGAATTCAGATGTAGGTACAAAGTAACTGTGTACGAAGTAGGTAAACGCTTTTTCGTCGATGGCTTTAAATAAACTGGTCTTCAGCGATTCAATTTGGTTCCATCCCACATGCGGTATTTTTAATGGTTTTGGGAATATTTTGGACTCAAGTGGAAAGATTCCCATGCAGCTTGTGTTTCCTTCCTCTGATTTTTCGCACATCAGCTGCATGCCCAGGCAAATCCCAAGTACAGGCTGTCTTAGCTGAGGGATTATTTTGTCGAGTCCCTGCTTTTTTAAAGCGGTCATAGCCGTTTTGGCTTCTCCTACTCCCGGAAAAATTACTTTATCTGCAGATTGTATTTCTGCGGGCTTTGATGTGAGAAAACCTGAATATCCCAGTCGTTCAAGCGCAAACTGTACGGATTTAACATTTCCGGCTCCGTAATCAATGATAGCTATTTTCATCTTTTATCATTTTTTAATGTGAATAGGTTTTAAGACTTATGTTATAGCGTTCCTTTCGTGCTGGGTAGTGTTTTGTTGTTGGGGTCTTTTTTTACAGCCATTTTTAGTGCTTTGGCGAAAGCCTTAAAAATGGCTTCTATTTTATGGTGCTCATTTTGACCTGTAGCTTTGATATTTAGATTGCATTGGGCACTATCGGTAAACGATTTAAAAAAATGAAAAAACATCTCTGTGGGCATATCACCGATCTTTTCCCGCTGAAAGTCAGCATCCCATTCCAACCAGTTTCTGCCTCCAAAATCGACAACAACCTGTGCCAGGCTATCGTCCATCGGGACATAAAAGCCGTAACGCTCAATTCCGGCTTTGTTGCCTAATGCTTCCCTGAATGCCTGGCCCAACACGATGGCAGTATCTTCAATGGTGTGATGTTCGTCTACCCGGAGGTCGCCGTCCACTTTTATATTTAAATCGAAAAGGCCGTGGCGGCTGAGTTGTTCCAGCATGTGGTCGAAAAAGCCGATTCCGGTTTGAATAGCGGATTTTCCCGCACCGTCAAGGTTGAGTTCAATATCGACTTTGGTTTCTTTGGTGATGCGCTTTACATGGGCAATTCTTTGCCTGAATCTTAGAAATTCGTAAATATCTTTCCATGATTGAGTTCGTAAAACCTCTGTATCTTTGTCAAAACCAGGTTGATTTGCTGCTGCAAGGCGAATGCCTTTGCATCCCAGATTTTTTGCCAGCTCCATGTCGGTACTTCGATCTCCAATCACATACGAACCGGACAGATCGTAATTTCCCTGAAGATATTTTGTGAGTAAACCGGTGCGGGGTTTACGTGTGGGTGCATTCTCTTCGGGAAAACTTCTGTCAATTAAAATATCCTGAAAAACAATTCCCTCATTTTTAAAAGCTTGTATCAATTTGTCCTGTACTTTCACAAAAGCTTCCTCAGGATAAACGTTGGTGCCCAGCCCGTCCTGATTGCTTACCATGACGAGTGCAAAATCGGTTTCTTCGGCAATGAGGGATAAATAACGGAAAACACCGGGATAATATTCCAGCTTTTCAAGTGAATCAACCTGAAAATCCTCAGGCGGTTCGATGATGAGGGTGCCATCCCTATCGATAAACAATACTTTTTTCATCTTGTAATTTTTTGAAGTGTATCAATCAGGCGTTTGTTTTCTGCCGGTGTCCCGATGGTGATGCGTAAACATTCATCGCAGAATAAAATTCCACTACGGTTGCGGACTACAATTCCATTTTTCAGCAGGGCTTTGTAAATTTCACTGGCTCCATCGATTTGCACCAGCAGAAAATTTGCATCGGAGGGAAATATTTTTTTTACCCTTGGTAATTGCTCCAGGGCCTGGCGCATTTTTTCTTTTTCTTTTACAATAAGCTTGAGTTGCTTTCTGGTTTCATTGGGATTCGTCAAGCGTTTTATAGCCTGTAACTGACTGTTTGAATTTACATTATAAGGTGGTTTAATGCCATCGAGGATACTTACAATTTCGCGTGATGCAAACCCGAGTCCTAACCTTAATCCTGCCATTCCCCATGCTTTCGAGAGGGTTTGTACTACTGTAAGCCGGGGATATTGATTTAGTTTGGTAAGGAAACTCTCTTTTTCCGAAAAATCAATATAAGCCTCATCAATCACCACCAAAGAGGTTGTAGCTTTTAAAAGCTTTTCAATTGCTTTTGCTTCCAATGTGTTGCCGGTGGGATTGTTGGGTGAGCAAAGAAAGATGAGTTTTGTATGCTTATCGGTCAAGTCTAAAATGTTTTGCACATTCAGGCTGTAATCTTCGTTGAGATTTGCTTCTCGAAAATCTACATCGTTGACTTCTGCAAGCACCTGGTACATGCCGTAAGTGGGTTTTGTGATAATTACATTGTCAAGGCGCGGTTCGCAAAATGCCCGGAATATCAGGTCGAGCACTTCATCGCTGCCGTTTCCGACAAAAACATTTTCCTTTGGGACAAGTTTTACCCTGCTTACTACTTCTTTTAATTTATGTTGCCGGGGGTCGGGATAACGGTTGGTGCCGTTTTCAAAGGGATTTTCGTTGGCATCAAGCCAAATTTCTGCCGCATCGGTAAATTCATCGCGTGCTGAGGTGTAAGGATTCCTGTTTTTCAGGTTGTTTCGCAGTAATTTGTGGATGTCTTTTTTCATGACTTTATATCCTTTAATCTGATTTCTACGGCATTTGCGTGGGCTCCGAGTCCTTCTGCCCGTGCCATTATTTCGATACTGTTCCCGATGTTTTGAAGTCCTTTGGGCGTGATGTGCTGGAAGCTGATTTTTTTGGTGAAATCGTCCAGTCCTAAGCTTCCGTAACTTCGTGCAAAACCATTCGTAGGCAGAGTGTGGTTGGTTCCCGAAAGGTAATCGCCGGCACTTTCAGGTGTGTAATTTCCAATGAAAACCGAACCTGCATTTTTAATATTTTTTAGATAATAAGCTTCATCTTTTGAAGCAATAATCAGGTGCTCAGGAGCATAAGCGTTGATGAACCCGATACTTTGTTTCCTGGAATCAGAGAATAAGAAGCGTGCGTTTTTTAATGATTCCCTCGCGATCTCCGAGCGTGGAAGTGCCGGCAATTGTTTTTCAATTTCATCGTTGATATTTTCCAGTTGAAGCATGGAATTGGATAGGCAAACTACCTGGCTGTCGATACCGTGTTCGGCCTGCGAAAGCAAATCGGCAGCTACGAAAGCCGGTGAAGCGGTTTCATCTGCTATTACCAACACTTCCGACGGACCCGCAGGCAAGTCGATGGCGGTGCCTTCTGAAAAGGCCTTTTGCTTGGCTGCTGTAACATATTGATTGCCGGGACCAAAAATTTTATGCACCTTCTTGATGCTTTCTGTGCCGTAGGTAAGACCTGCAATAGCCTGGATACCACCGGCTTTGATGACCTGTGTTACCCCGGTCAACTGTGCGGCATATAAGATGGGTGCGGCAATACTTCCGTCTTTACCGGGAGGTGTACACAAAATAATTTCCTCACAACCTGCAATTTTAGCCGGAACAGCAAGCATCAAAACGGTGGAAAAAAGCGGTGCTGTACCTCCCGGAATGTAGAGCCCTACTTTTTGTATGGCACGCGATTCCTGCCAACATTGCACTCCGGGTGACGTTTCTACACTTATTCTTTCTTTGATTTGGGCTTTGTGGAAAGTCACAATATTTGTTTTGGCTTGCCGGATGGCCCTTTTCAGATCTTCAGGAACCTGATTAACTCCTTCTTCCCATTCGGTCTGACTTACCCGGAGTTGTTCCGGTGCAAAACCATCAAATTTAGCGGAATAATATTTTATGGCTTTATCACCTTGACTTTGTACCCTATCAAAAACTTCATCCACAACGAATTGAAGATTGGCTGTATCAAGTTTTGGCCGCTCACATAATGCAGGCCAACTCTGAGGGGGGATGTTTTTATAAATTCTCATAATAATTAAAAATTAACTTACCATTTTCTCTATGGGCACAACTAATATTCCTTCTGCACCGGCGGCTTTTAGCTGATCGATCACCTCCCAAAAGGTATCTTCCTTTATCACCGTGTGCAACGAACTCCAGCCTTCCATGGCAAGGGGTAAAACGGTGGGACTTTTTAAGACGGGAAGCAAGCTGGACACTTCATCGATTTTTTCGTTGGGCACATTCATCAAAATATATTTGTTGTTCTTGGCTTCCAGTACGGCTCTGATTCTAAAAACCAGGCGATCTAATATTTGTTTGACCTCCGGCTCAATTTTGTCGGATTGAATCAAAACGGCTTCTGATTTTAGAAAGGTTTCCACCTCTTTCAAACCATTTTTAAACAAAGTGCTTCCCGAGCTGACAATATCGCATATTCCATCGGCCAGACCAATGTTGGGGGCAATTTCAACCGATCCGGAAATTTCATGTACCTCGCATTGGACATTTTTCTGCTTGAAATAATTTTTGATGGTGTTGGGATAGGAGGTGGCAATCCTCTTTCCTTCAAAATACTGAGTGCCTTGGTAATCGACATATTTTGGTACGGCCAGCGACAGGCGACAACGGGCAAATCCAAGTTTCCGGACAATTTTGACGGCTTTTGGCTTCTCAATCAAAATGTTCTCACCGATAATGGCAGCATCGGCGATGCCATCTTCCACGTATTGGGGAATGTCCGAATTCCTCAAAAAAAGGAGCTCCAGCGGAAAATTCCTTGCCGGTGCTTTAAGCTGGTCTTTGCCGTTGTCGATAAAGATACCGCAATCTTTCAATAATTTCAGAGATCCTTCGTTTAAGCGGCCCGACTTTTGGATAGCAATTTTTAATTGTTTCATCTGTTTTTCTGTTACACTGAGAAAACAGGCGGGCAGTAAACAAAAAAAACCCATCCGATTTTCTCAGATGGGTTAGACTTTTATTTATGATTTGGACATATCATCATCTATTCACCTGAGGTGGAATATGAAAATGATGATGATGCCTTTTTACGTTCATTTTTTTGTACTGTTTGTTGGGGACAAATGTAAAAGTATTTTTAATAAAAAAACAAATCTGCAAAAAAAATTTGTAATTATTTGTAATTCTGCTAAATATGTTTTATATTTGAGCCGGTAAAAGCACTAAAAGGATTTGTTACGAAGAAAAAACGCAAAAGAATAAACCGAAACCGACAGATCATTTTGTTACAATTCCTAAACCCATTTGTTGTCTAAAATAATTTAGTGTTTTTTAAAATTATATTTTTAACCAAGATGGCTAAAATGCAAGCGTTGCCTTTTATTTACAGGTTTGTTCAATTGAAATTTTTCCGATTTATTTCCGACTATAATCTTCAATATTTCCTATAATAAACTAAAATAAGGAGGGTATTATGAACAATTTATTCGTTAACAACAACTTTAGTAGATCTTTTTTAGTGGCATTTTTAATTTTGAATTTGGCGCTTTTTCAGGGAACATTTGCTTTGGCAGAACAAACTCAGCCAATAAATTCAGCGCTTGTTTCCGAAAGTGTTTTTGCACAACAGAATCAGGCACCTACCTATCTTTACCCGGTAGCCGATGCTTATGTATATGCTTATGCTTATCGTAACTGGAATCGCTCAAACCGCGGAAAATATGAACAACTGGTTGCCGGCTGGAATCCTGTCGGAGGGGAAAGCCGCGCTTATGTTCGATTTGATTTGAACGGAGTTAGTCCGTCGTCTGTTCATCGTGCTGTTTTAAGATTGTATCATACGGGTACTTATGGCAATAATGGTGTAAAACTGGGTATTTACCGCGTAAGTGATCCCTGGATAGAAGGTTGGGATACTTATCATTCGGGGCAGGTTGAAAAAACGGCAGCTCCCGGTGTGCTTAGCTGGGTGCAACAACCGGTGTATAACAGCAGCATTATGGCGTCTTTTAATCCCGGAACGGGACAAGGCAATTATGTAGAAATAGATGTTACGACTTTGGTTAGGGAATGGCTGGCCGGATTCCAAAATAATGGATTGTTGATAAAACCTGCCGGGAACATGAATGGTTCTGTATCCGAATCGGTTTATCATTTTGCCTCACGGGAAGTGGCGGATAAAGATCATTGGCCGGTATTAATCCTAAACGGTCCCCCGGCGTCCAGCTCAATAACTTCTAAACCCACCGCCATAAATCAAATAGGGGCAGCTACGAGTCTTAATCTCATGCGTTGGCAGCCACATAAAAACGGCGAAGGACAATATTCAATAGGAAGTGATCAAATTTGTATGAATTCGATGAATCCAGGTGGAGTCTGGTTCACCAAAAGAAGGCCTTATAATTTTAAAAATGATTATTCTGTAGAATTTAATTTTAAATTGAATACAAACAATAATCACTGGACGGTTCTTTACAGCGACGGTTTCGTTTACGTTCATATAGATTGGGGAACTACTTTTGCTTGGTATCAGCCTGGCGCATCATGGGGCGAAAAAACTTCTAACAGCTTGGCTACGAATAGGTGGTATAAATTAAGAGTAAATGCAAAACCATCTCAAAATAAATTTGATATCTATTTGGATAATAATCTTTTAGGTACGGCAACAAATGTTAAACCCTTTCACAGTTATCATACCCTTCCATCCCAAATAAATGATCAAAACATAATTTGGTTTGGTGACCCCGACTCAAAGGCAGACAGAGGAGGTAGTTATAATAGAGGCAACGTATGCTGGAAAAATATTGTATTTAGTGGAGTATCAAATAATACAACACCAAACAATGGATCAACATACAATGCCTGGGTAGTTAACTCATCGCATAATCTTTATAAATGGAACGGTCACGACTGGAATCTAATGACAGGAAATGCCAGGGGTGATATTGGAGTAGGTGCAGATGGCAGTGTGTGGGTAGCCGGTCCGCACATATACAAATGGATGGGTAAATATTGGAATAAATTCCCGGGTGATGCCGAAAGGGTTGATGTTGATCCCAATGGTTTACCTTGGATATTGAACAAATCTGGCGATATTTATCGGTGGGAAAATAATAATTGGCATAAAATGCCCGGTAGAGCTACCGATATTGGCATTGGCGCCAATGGTGATGTTTGGATAATTGGCACGGATGTTATTAATAGTAATCATGGTATTTACAAATGGAATGGTACGCAATGGGTTAAGCACCCCGGGGCCGCCGTTCGTATAGATGTGGGCCCAAACGGTACGCCTTGGGTAGTAAACGCAGCAGGTGATATCTATAAATTCACTAATAATAGTTGGCATCAATTACCCGGTAAAG
>CAJXKB010000084.1 GCA_913055825.1 uncultured Bacteroidota bacterium | reverse complement strand
CAAACTTTAGGCACTCCAAACTTTAGGCACTCCAAACTTTAGGCACTCCAAACTTCTACTATTAGCCTTGAAGAACATTTTAAAAGTTCAGGATAAAACCATCATCGTTACAAACGAGGATGAGTCCTGTTCCCTCAAAACTTAACACCAAGCACTGGTGTTAAAGTAATACCCTCCATTCCAAGAACATAATAGGCACCACCTCTCAAACCCAGAAACAATTTATTATTAAACTGGTAGTAGTAATCCAGGTTTAAAACCGCCCCCGCTTCCGTGTCATCAAAGTTGTAAATCTCTGGTGTAGTTGCATTTTTTGCTTAAGTACCAACTGTTTCGTAGTTAATTGGTTTTCCTTCTTGCTGGTAGTTACCTGTGAATTATCCTTTTGGCAGGACGAAAAAGCCAATATCATTAGGGCTAAAAATATTCCTATAAAAGTTTTTTTCATTTTGGTTTTGGTTGCACGAAGTAATAAAAACAAAACGAAAAAATCAAATTTTTCAGGTTGATTTTTAATCCATTGGGTCAACTCACAATAGTTATTTCTCAACTAGTTATTTTTTGGATGTAATAAAAACAGGCCGGAAGCTTGCGCTACCCGACCTGAATCAACCAAAACCAAATTTTCAATTACACCAACTTACGTGCAAATTTATATAAATATAACAAGTAAAATGCCAATTTTTATAAATAATTGTAAATAAAAGTTTTGTCCTTATTTCAATTTTGTTTTTGAGAAACCATCCTTCACTTTTTCAATGATTTCGGAATATTATCGGAATATTCTTCCACAATCGGAAAAAATAACCGTGTCAATTCTGTAAACTTTCTTTCTTAACAAGCACTTCGTTCCTTCATTCCAAAATCAAACATATCTTGAGAAAAAGAAACAGGATTCAAACACCAAATCCAAAATAATGATTAAACGCCGATGTTTAGCACAATTATTGTTTAAGATTTTTGATTTTCAATCATTTACCACACTGCCATACAAATCATAAAAATCTGAAGAAGTAATTTTTACCTCAAAAAAATCCCCGATTTTCAAAACACCCTCCGACACCGGAATCAACACTTCATTATCTACTTCCGGTGAATCAAACTGAGTACGTCCAACATAAAAGTCGCCCTCCTGTTTGTCGATGATTGTAGTTAATATTTTCCCTATCTTTTCCCGGTTGAGCTGTAGCGATATTTCCTGTTGCAGTTCCATCAAACGGTTTTCACGAGCCTGTTTTACTTTAGCCGGCACATCGTCGTACAATTCAAAGGCGGATGTATCTTCTTCGGGCGAATACTGAAAAACCCCCAGGCGGTCAAACTTCGACTCGGCCACAAAATCAAGCAACTGCTGAAATTCTTCCTCAGTTTCTCCGGGGTAACCCACAATAAATGTAGAACGAATAGCAATGCCGGGCACTTTTTCTTTCATGGCTTGTACAAGTTTCCGGGTTCCCTCACCATCCAAACCACGTTTCATCGATTTTAAGATGCGGCTGCTGATGTGTTGCAACGGAATATCCAAATAATTACAAACTTTCGGGTTGTTACGGATTTCGTCCGGTAAATCTTCCGGAAAACCGGCCGGATAGGCATAATGCAAACGAATCCACCGGATACCGTCAATTTCTGAAAGCCGCCTTACCAGCTCGGTAATACGGCGTTTCCCGTACAAATCAAGGCCATAATAAGTGATGTCCTGGGCAATCAGTAATAACTCTTTCACACCTGAAGCAGCTAAATTTTCCGCTTCGGCAATAATGTCTTCAAAAGCTTTGGAAATATGCCTGCCCCGAATCAACGGGATAGCACAAAACGAACAATGCCTGTCGCAGCCTTCCGACACTTTCAGATAAGCATAGTGCGAAGGCGTGGTAAGGTAACGTTCGCCCAACAATTCCTTCTTGTAATCCACCTCCAGCGATTTCAAAATTTGCGGCAGGTCATTTACACCAAAAAAAGCATCCACATTTTCTATTTCCTCTTGCAAGTCTTTTTTGTAACGCTGCGATAAACAACCGGTTACAATTATTTTCTTCAGTTGACCGGCCTTCTTAGCTTCCACCGCCGAAAGAATCATATCAACAGATTCCTCCTTGGCGTCTGCAATAAATCCGCAAGTATTAATAACCATGATATCGGCAGCATCATTGGAGTCGTTGACAACTTCATACCTATTATATAGCTGTCGCATGAGCACTTCCGAATCCACAATATTTTTTGAACACCCCAACGTAACAATATTAACTTTTTGTTTTTTCATCTCCCCCACAATTTAACTCTAAAAACCGGAAACCTTATTTATTCCCATAAATTCTTTTTCCGAATAAAGACCAAATCACAACCCATTACAAAACAACACTATGCAAAAAGCGTTTCAACAAACTCCTTGCGGTTGAACACTTGTAAATCTTCCATCTGTTCACCCACACCAATATATTTTACCGGAATTTTAAAGGTGTCCGAAATGCCAATCACCACTCCACCTTTGGCCGTTCCATCCAGTTTGGTAAGGGCAATGGCATTTACCTCGGTAGATGCAATAAACTGACGGGCCTGCTCAATGGCATTCTGACCTGTGGAAGCATCCAAAACCAGCAAAATCTCATGAGGCGAATCGGGAATTAGTTTTTGTGTAACACGCTTAATTTTAGAAAGTTCATTCATCAGGTTTACCTTATTATGAAGGCGCCCTGCCGTGTCGATGATGGCCACATCGGCATCCTGTGCAATAGCCGATTTTACAGTGTCGTAAGCCACCGATGCCGGATCGGCACCCATGCCCTGGCTCACAATGGGAACCCCCACACGCTCCGACCAGATGGTGAGTTGGTTAACAGCCGCCGCACGAAATGTGTCTGCCGCACCCAATACCACTTTTTTATTCACCCGTTTAAAATTATAAGCCAGTTTGCCGATGGTAGTAGTTTTCCCAACGCCATTTACCCCTACAACCAAAATAACATAAGGTTTCTTATCGGCAGGCAACTCAAAATCTTCACCGTCGCCGGTATTATTTTCCTGTAAAAGCGCAACAATTTCTTCTTTAAGAATCCGGTTCAACTCATCAACACCGAGATACTTATCACGAGCTACACGGGCTTCTATCCGTTCGATGATTTTTAAAGTGGTATCTACGCCAACGTCAGCCGTAACCAGAATCTCTTCCAAGTTGTCCAATACCTCATCGTCAACTTTCGATTTCCCGACAATGGCTTTTGATATTTTGCCAAAAACACTTTGTTTGGTCTTTTCAAGTCCTTTGTTGAGGTCCTCTTTTTGCTGTTTGGATGAAAATAAAGAAAAAATACCCATGGTTTTATGTTTTTAATGAGCCAAAACGTTATTAGAGAAAACAGAAATTGTAAAAATAAAAAAAGCCTCTTCCCGAATCAGGAAAAAGCTTTCATTATAAAAGTTTCCGAAATTTTATCTTATTTCCTGGCAAAATATTCTTTCACCTTGTCGGAAGGAATGATTTCTTCTTTAAAAGTGTAAGCACCTGTTTTAGGTTGTTTTACAGCTTTAATAACTTTAGCAAAGTCTTTTCCTGTGGATTGTAATGTTGCAACTACTTTCTTAGCCATGGTTCAATTATTTAATTTCTCTGTGAATAGTCATTTTTTTCAGAATGGGGTTGTATTTTTTCAACTCCAACCGCCCGGGGGTATTCTTTTTATTTTTGGTGGTAATATACCGTGAAGTCCCCGGCATGCCACTTTTCTTATGCTCAGTACACTCTAAAATCACCTGTACCCTTGCGTCTTTACTTTTCTTAGCCATCGTGAATCGCTTTTAAAATTTTGGTCGGCAAAAATACAAACTCCTTCAACATTATCCTAATATTTCAAGGAAAAAATTATTTTTATTATTTGGGCAGCCGGCACACAGGCCTGCGACGGGCTGTCCGTTCTAGTCCCGTCACCAAAAGAGGTGTTCCGCCACGGGCGGCAAGTAGCTCATTCCAATCGCTCTCGCCACCCTGCTCCACATCCCCTTTTGTCGCCGGGCGCTGCCACTTCCATCCCTGATGCAATTCCGGGTAAAAAATGGGAAAGTTTGAAAATTTGGAAATTTGGAGAAGGTGGGGACTCTATCCGCCAATTTTTTGGCACAAGCGGACGAACGCTTGCACCAGAGAAGTGGTGTTAACCTTTCGGGTGACCTTGCATCCGAAAGGTTGAGGAACAAAGACGAAACCGGATATAGCATTGATCCTGCTTTTCTCGTACGCGTTTGCAACGCGTTCGTATTTATTTACGCATTTTTAATGCACATACTGATTTTAAAGGAAACTATTCCAAATGTTCGGATAAAAGCATCCGCGTTGCAAACGCGCCACACGGTCATGATTTAGTTTTGATAAAAAACCTTATGGTGTGTGAGCTTTGTTCACAGCTTGCGGAAAAGCCAATAGCACACCAGGTTATTAAACAAGTGAAAAAAACATAAGGTTTTTGCCAAAAGCTCTTAATGAGAAAAGAAATTCATTCTGCCTTCTACACAAGATAATTTATTACTATATTTGCCTTTTATAAAGGGCAATATCATGGAACAATTGATGGCTAAATCGATAAAAAGGATTGAGAACACAAAACTTGATTTCAAAAGATTTTTATTTACTCATATAAACTGGAAAAGACGTTTGATTGGGATAAAAGGAGCCAGGGGAACCGGAAAAACAACCTTGTTATTGCAGTTTATAAAAGAAAATTTCGGTATTTCTGACGAGGTCTTGTACGTAAGCCTTGACAATATCTATTTTACCGAACAAAAACTGGTTGACTTAGCCGATAACTTTGTCAAGACAGGCGGAAAATATCTTTTCCTGGACGAGGTCCATAAATATCCCAACTGGTCACAGGAAATAAAAAATATTTATGACGACTTTCCTGAATTAAATATTGTATTTACAGGATCCTCTATTCTTGAAATTGATAAAAGCGAAGCTGATTTAAGCCGGAGAGCTGTTATTTATAATCTGCCCGTTCTTTCTTTAAGGGAATTTATTGAAATTAAATATGGAATAAAACAGGAAGTTTATTCACTTATTGATATTATTGAAAACCACCTCGATATAGCTGGTCAGATTGTAAAAAAAATAAAACCGATTAAAGAATTCAACAATTATAGCATGGGTGGTGCCTATCCGTTTTTTATGGAAACCGGACCGGATTATCATGATCATCTCGAAAGGATTATCAATTTAATATTAGAAAACGACTTACCGGCATTTACTCCAATTGATTATCATTCGATTGTTAAATTAAAGCAATTGCTTTTAGTGATTAGCGAAAGCGTTCCGTTCCAGCCTAATATCAGTAAGTTAAGTAACAAAATAGGGATTACAAGAGATACCGTTATCAAATATTTACATTATCTCGAAAAAGCACAATTGATTTCATTATTAAGTAGCAATACAAAAGGGATAAGTAAAATGGCAAAACCTGAAAAGATCTATTTGAACAACAGTAATTTATCGTACACATTACAACCGGGACGTGCAAACCGGGGTACTATCAGGGAGACATTCTTCTTAAACCAACTTTCGGTAAAACACACCATTAAAATGCCTCCGAAAGGAGATTTTATTGTTGATAATAAATATGTGTTTGAAGTAGGGGGCAAAAGCAAAACCAAAAGACAAATCATTGATTTAACAGATGCGTTTGTTGTGTCAGACAATATAGAGTATGGTTTTAAGCATAAAATACCTTTATGGTTGTTTGGGTTTATGTATTAAATAAGTGAAAAACATGCAAGGCACAATCGAACGCTTGCGCCAGCTATAGACAAGCGGAGTTCAGAGAGTTAGCGAGGGCTTCGCTTAAAGCGAAGCCCTCGCTAAATTCTCCTACAGCTCCCTTATTTTCTGTTCCACTGTTTCCATAATTACATCACGGCAGGCACGTGTTTTTTGCATGATTTCTTCTGCTTTGGAAATAAGCTCATGTGTAAACTTTTTGTCATGGATGCCGGCAGCATTTATCTTCACGTTCAAAAATGCCCCTTCCACGGCTGTCAGTGCACACAAAGCCCCTACTCCCGCATCAGAAACCGAATTGGGATTTCCGTTTTCGGCCATGGCTCGCATGATTTCCACCGACCTATACGAGGTTTCCATAACTTTAAATGGGATCTGCATGGCATATTTTGAAGCTTCCTGTATGGCATCCGTCCGCGCTTTTTTATCTTCATCCGACTTTTTGGGCAATCCAAAAGCCTCCATAATCCGGTTAAAAGCACGCGTATCTTCGTCCACCAGGTGAAGCAATTCATCTTTTAATTGCTGGCCCCGTTCGGCCACATCTGAAAATTCTTCCCAGCGGTCGTCCCAACCTCTTTTGTGAGCCGACAGGTTGGCGACCATGGTGCCGAGCGACACGCCCAAAGCACCCACATAAGCCGAAATAGACCCACCACCCGGCGCCGGTGATTCGGATGCCGTTTCGTTGGCAAAAGCGGTTAGATTCATATCCACCAGCTTCTTACCGGACTCTTCCAGCAGAAACTCTATAATCTTTTCTCTGGGGTCAAACGACTTCAAATCATTCAGCCCCATTGATTTAATGGCTATTTTCAACAACTCGTCGCGGTCAACGCCCACCGAACGTTTTTGCTTCCGAAGAAAATAACGTCCGGCTTCAAGCATGGCCTCTAGTGGAATCAATCCCACAAGTTCTGAGCCTGTAACACGGATGCCACGTGCATTAGCTTTTTTGCAGACTTCGTCAAAAGCCACATGTACAGGCGTAATACTGATGTTGGTGAGATTCATTGAAATCTGGGCAACACCGTACTCTTCAATGTACCATCCAATGGCTTTCACCGCTTTCAACGAACCCGGAACCATCACCGGTTTGCCATTTTCGTCTTTCACAATCTTTCCGGTAATGGGATTGCCTTCACGTTTGGCACGTCCGCGCTCACGAACATCAAAAGCAATAGCGTTGGCACGACGTGTAGAGGTTGTATTCAAATTTACATTAAACGCAACCAGGAAATCGCGGGCACCAACAGCTGTAGCGCCACTTCCGGCAACTTGTTCATTAAATTC
Source organism: uncultured Bacteroidota bacterium (assembly GCA_913055825.1). Lineage (GTDB taxonomy): Bacteria > Bacteroidota > Bacteroidia > Bacteroidales > F082 > Sulfidibacterium. The sequence goes on along the minus strand of CAJXKB010000084.1, from coordinate 4,760 downwards.
GGCAGGACCAAAATCAGGTTTCCAGTGTGGGTCAGCCAGTTTCTCAGCCAACCCTTCATATTCGCCCGAACGGCAATTGGCCAAATTCTTACGCTCATCAGTGAAAGCGGCATTTTCATAACAATACACCGGAACCCCTAATTCTTCACCTAATCGTTTGGCAAGCTTTCGTGCATATTCAACGGTTTCGTCCATTGTAATATTTGAAACCGGCACAAAAGGGCATACGTCTGTTGCACCAAAACGGGGATGTTCTCCTTTGTGATGCCTCATGTCGATTACATCACGAGCTTTTTTCACCGCCTGAAAAGCGGCTTCCACCACCTCATCGGGGGTTCCCACAAAAGTTACCACCGTACGGTTGGTAGCTGCACCCGGATCCACATCCAGCAGTTTTACGCCTTCTGTTTTTTCAATTTCGTCTGTAATTTGTTTAATCACAGCCATGTCGCGGCCTTCACTAAAATTCGGAACACATTCTATAAGTTGTTTCATTTTTTAAATTTTATAACTTAATGATTTCAATTGCTGTTGTTTTGTCCTTTCCTAAATTCTTGTTGTTGTCACAATTTTTAACTTAAAAAATTTCTTCAAAATTAGAACTTTTCCGGGTCGGTCACCAGCCCATTTAGAATAACTGTTTCCACTTTGTTGCTCCCGAAAGCGTAAGGCATAAATTCGAGTGTAGGAATGGCTTTAGTGATAAAAACATTGGCTTTTTTACCCCGTGCGATGCTACCGAGCTCTTTACTCAAACCCATAGCATAAGCTGTATTTATGGTTGTTGCATTGACACCTTCCTCAGGCAAAAGGCGATAGGCAATGCTGGACATAGACAAAACGAACTGCATGTTTCCCGATGGCGCCGAACCCGGATTGAAGTCGCTGGCCATGGCCACCGGCAATCCGGCATCGATCATTTTGCGGGCGGGGGCATACACCATCCCTAAAAAGAAAGCGGCACCGGGCAAAATGGTTGGCATGGTTTCCGAATTCAGCAAAGCCCCAATCTCTTCATCACCAGTGTATTCCAAATGATCCACCGACAGGGCATTGTATTTCACGCCGGTCTGGATACCGCCGGAACAAGCCAGTTCGTTAGCATGAATTTTTCCCCTCAGCCCGTACTTTTGACCTGCTTCAAGAATTCGTTCGGTATCCATTACCGTAAAAAATCCTTTATCACAAAACACATCCACAAAATCGGCCAGCCCTTCTTCGGCAACCCGTGGAAGCATCTCATTCACCACCAGATCAACATATTCCGTTTGACGGCCTTTGTATTCGGACGGAACTGCATGTGCACCCAGAAAATTCGCTTTGATAGTCAGCGGGGAATTCTGTTTCAGTTGTTTAATGACCCGAAGCATTTTCAACTCGCTTTCCGTACTAAGGCCGTAGCCACTTTTTATTTCTACCGCTCCGGTACCGTAAGCCATTATCTCTTTCAGGCGTTGCATAGCCGAACGATAAAGTTCCTCTTCCGAAATTTCTTTCATCCGGCGGGCCGTGTTTAAAATTCCCCCTCCCCTACGGGCGATTTCCTCGTAAGACAAACCTTTGATTTTATCAACGTATTCAATTTCGCGTGAAGCTGGATACACCAGATGAGTGTGCGAATCAACAAAAGAAGGGAATACCATCCGACCCGTGGCATCAATCACTTCTGGCTTTTCATCATTAGACTGCAAATGCGCTTTGTCAAGCGATACCATAGTGCCAAAATCAGCAATTTTATCTTCTATGATAAATAGCCAGGCATCATCAATACTTTGCAATTCAGCCATCTCTTTACCTTTTACCAAAGGTTTGGGTTCATCTTCAACCTGAACCAATTTTTTTATATTTTTAATTAAAATCGACATCTTACAAATATTAAATTATTAACAATCATATGCTTACAGTTATTATCAATCAAAGTATATCACAATATATTTTAAAATATAATACATACAATTTCCCGAATACGGTTTCCCGGAAATTGCCTCAAAGGTAAAGAAGAAAAGACAAACCGGAGGGCAGGGAGAATTAATATTTCAACCTCAATTTCAATTTACGGCACTACCTGTAGATAATATCTTACTATCGATGGCTGGTGCACAATTCGGGATAATGCAAGAAAATTTGAAGAAGTACAGGAAAAGCCCGCTAACCTGATTAATTCATGAATTTTCGTTATTCAAAGCAGTTTGGCTTAGGAATAGAAATATTTGTAAATTTGTAATTATAAAATTAGAAGAAAAGAATGAGTAAAAAAGAATTGACAATAAAAGATTTAATTAGTTCAGCAAATACGTTTTGTGCACAAGAAACCAAATATAAGAATAAAGAATTATTTGGCATAACTGACGGAAAAGCAGTTGGAACATATATTGAACATAAATTTAAAAAATTTCTTAATAACAGTTTTGAACTTGACAATGGAAATTCTGCTCGTGGAGTTGATTTACCTACCCCTGAAATAAATACTGACATAAAAGTAACCTCAATCAAACAGCCACAATCATCAAGTCCTTTCAAAGATGCAAAGCAAAAGATATACGGACTTGGTTATAACCTACTTGTTTTTGTTTATGAAAAAAATGACAATCAAGAAAATGAAACCGCTATATTAGACTTTAAAAGTTGTTCATTTATCAGTAAAGAAAGAACAGCAGATTATACTACAACATTTAGGCTTATTGAAATGGTGAATGATGGAGCAAATATAGAAGATATTATTGCTTATCTAAACGATAAAAATATTCCTGCCGATGATATTACATTAAATCAAATTGCAGAACAAATTATTAAAAATCCACCAAAACAAGGATATTTAACAATATCGAATGCTTTGCAATGGAGGTTACAGTATGGAAGGGTTGTAGCCTTATCTGAAAAAGTAAAAGGTATTACGAAAATTGTAGACAAGGTAAATATTTAATATGAAATTATTTGAAGCAAATATCACTAATTCTGTAATTGCCTTTTTTAAAAATTCAAAAGAGCTGTCTATTGAAAACGTAAACTCGAAGATAAAATCAACGTGCGGGATAAATGCATTTTTTGAAATACAATCAGAATTAGATGAACTAATTAATACTATTTCAAATAACAAAAATATAATAAATGAACCTGACAGAGCTGAATATGGAGATTTTCAAACAAATAGAAATTTAAGTGATGATATTTGCAATCTACTGAAAAATAAAAATACAGAACCTGAAATTATTATTGAACCTACTTGTGGAAAAGGAAATTTTATTATTTCAAGTCTTAACACATTTGAAAATATCAAATATATTTATGGGGTTGAAATTTACAAACCTTATGTATGGGAAACAAAATTTGCCATTTTAGATTATTTTTTGAAAAACATAAACTCTAACCTGCCAGAAATTAATATTTACCATTACAATGTCTTTGATTTTGATTTTAAGAAAATATCAAATAAACATAAAAACCGAAAAATCTTAGTAATTGGAAACCCACCTTGGGTTACAAATTCAAAATTATCTTCACTTGGGTCTGACAACTTACCCCTTAAATCAAATTTTAAAAATCATAACGGAATTGATGCAATTACAGGAAAAGGGAATTTTGATATTGGGGAATATATTTCAGTTAAATTAATATCATTATTCTCAAAATTAAATGGAAAATTTGCTTTTCTCGTTAAAAATTCAGTAGCAAAAAACATTCTATTAGAACAAAACAAAACAAAATATCAAATATCAAATATTAGGCAGTTTGATATTGATGCAAAAAAAGAATTTAATGTTTCAGTTAATGCTTGTTTACTATTGTGTTCTTTACATAAAAATCCAGGCGAAACAATAAGCGAATATGATTTCTACACAAATAACTTAATTAGAGAATATGGTTGGGTTAATGGCAAATTTGTTGCAAACATAGACTTATACTTAAAATCCAAAGACCTAGATGGTAGATTTCCTTTTGTTTGGAGACAAGGAGTAAAGCACGATGCGTCTAAAATAATGGAATTAGAAATTAGAAATGGTTATTATTTAAACAATAATAAAGAAAAAGTTGAAATAGAAAATGATTTAGTTTTTGCCTTATTAAAAAGTTCTGATTTAAAAGGAAATGTGATTGATAAATCTAGAAAATATACGATTATTACACAAAGAAAAGTAGGTCAGGAAACTAAATACATAAAAGAACTATATCCAAAAACTTTTAATTACCTTTTCAATAATATTGAATATTTTAACAAAAGAAAGTCAAGTATTTATGAAGGAAAACCTCTTTTTTCAATTTTTGGAATTGGGGATTATTCTTTTAAACCTTACAAAGTTGCAATTGCGGGAATGTATAAAACCACTACATTCTCTCTTGTTAAACCAATTAATAACAAACCCGTTATGCTTGACGATACTTGCTATTTTATTGGTTTTGAAACATTAATTGAAGCAGAGATAACACAAATTCTATTGAACAAAGAAATAACACAGAATTTCATTCAATCAATTGCATTTAAAGATGCTAAAAGAATGATAACGAAAGATTTGTTGATGAGAATTAATTTGAATGAAATAATAAACGAGACAGATTTTTACGAATTACAATTGGAAATCCCTAATTTAAATATTGTAGATTGGAAAAGTTATAAAGGGAAATTGACAAAGCAAGTATTTGAAGAAAAACAACAATTAGACCTTTTTGGTGAGCTAAACCAAAAAAAGAAAGTGGCATCAGGATCTGTACCAACCCCCTATTATTAGGACTGAATTAGTTTACAATTATACAAATTATTTTTA
>CAJXKB010000083.1 GCA_913055825.1 uncultured Bacteroidota bacterium | reverse complement strand
TTAATCATAATGTAGTTTATCTTTGTTTCATTTGAACTCTTTTGACAATTAAACTTTTTACCCCATTAAACATTAATATTTATGGCGAAAATTGAATCGTTTGAAGAACTGATTATATGGAAGGAGTCGAGGGAATTGGTTAAGTTTATTTACCATGTTTTTGAGAAAACAAAAGATTATTCATTCAAAGATCAAATCCAAAGGGCATCTATTTCTATTATGAATAATATATCTGAAGGTTTTGAAAGGGGTTCAAATGCTGAGTTTATAAGATTTTTGTTTATTTCCAAAGCTTCTGCCGGAGAGGTCAGAAGTATGATTTATGTTGCTCATGATTTAAGTTATATTGACACAAAAACAACAGAAGACTTATTAAATAGGACACTGAAACTATCAGGAAGTATTGCTAATTTCATAAAATATCTGAAGACATATAAAGCTAAAAGTTAACAATTTTAACTCTTCAACCATTAAACCCTTCTAAACCACACCAGAAAAATAGATGGGACATCAGGAAAAGAATTGTGAAAATAGATATTCTCCTTTCAACATACAACGGAGAGCAGTACCTGCAGGAACTTCTCCAATCGCTGAAGAATCAGAATTTTTCAGACTGGAGGTTGCTTGTCCGTGATGACGGTTCTACGGATAAAACGGTGGAGATTCTGGATCTCTTCCGGAAGGAAAATCCCGGTAAGGTGGTTTGGTTGGAGGCTGATGGGAAGAATCTGGGTCCCCGGAAAAGCTTTGAGGTGTTACTTCGTAAGAGTACAGCAGATTATATCATGTTTTGCGATCAGGATGATGTTTGGAAACAAGATAAAATTCAGCAAACCTATGACAGGATGTTGGCTCTAAAGCAAAAAAATCAGGGTGTTCCCTTATTGGTTTTCACTGATCTTACAGTAGTTGATGAATATCTCAATATTCTCCACCCTTCTTTATGGCAGTACACTAAAGTGAATCCTGAAAATGTAAAGAATATTTACCGGCTATTGGTCAACAATCCTGTTGTAGGATGTACGGTGATGATCAATAAAACAGCCAAATCGGTTGTGCTTCCAATGCCCGAAAAAGCGTTGATGCACGATTGGTGGATGGCGTTAAATATTTCCCGTAAAGGAAAAGTGGATTTTGTAAGAGAGCCTTCCATTTTGTATCGGCTACACGGGAAAAACAGTTTAGGGGTTTCGGAAGCAACGGGGAAATATTATCTGAAAAGGACCTTTCATTTTTTTACCACACTCTCACAAAATATGAATGCCATCAGGATGCTGAATTCACTGGATTTTTCGGTTTCTGTTTTTAAATTTTTGTGCTATAAATTTGTCATCAGCTTTTCAAAAGTTATTAGGTAATGGTATCAGTCTGCATGACGACATGCAATGGGGAGAAGTATCTGAGAAGGCAGTTGGATACTATTCTGGAACAATTGGATCAGCAAGATGAGCTGGTAATTTCCGATGATTCTTCTTCTGACAAGACCCTCGATATTATTAAATCTTATGATGATAAAAGAATCCGGATTTTTGAGAACAACCATTTTAAGAGTCCGGTTTATAATTTGGAATTTGCGTTGAAAAAGGCTCGGGGAGATATGGTTTTTTTGGCAGATCAGGATGATGTCTGGTTGCCGGGACGAGTTCAAAGGGTTGTAGAAAAACTACAGGATAATGATTTGGTAGTCTGCGATGCTCTCATTGTTGACGCTGACGAAAAAGTGCTTCAGGAATCCTATTTTGAATGGAAAGGTTCGGGCCCTGGATTTTGGGAAAACCTAAAGAAGAATTCATTTTTAGGATGTTCCCTTGCGTTTAACCGGAAGATTTTAAAGGCTGTTTTACCTTTTCCAAAAAAGTTAATTATGCATGATGTATGGATTGGCCTGATGGCGGAAAGTCTGGGTAAAGTATATTTTTTGGATGAAAAGCTAATGCTTTACCGGCGGCATGAAGGTAATGTTACGGCCGCGGTTCATAAAGATGATGCTCATTTATCCGATTTTGGTTTTTGTTTTAAAATTTGGTACAGGATTGTCCTGCTAATTCAAGTTGGTAAAAGGAACTTGAAGTTGCGAAGTTTAAAGGCTAAAGTTTAAAGGTTAAAGATTAAAGTGACAGAAATAAATAGGTATAACGCTCCATGTCCTCCTCTGGAGGGGGACATTTGATACCTGATTAGATTTCATAAATTATGGCCGTAAGTCTTCTCATGGAATAATAATTAAATTTCTTTACACAAAGTGCAATCAAAAAAGATCATAATAGTTTCACTGTTTTATTATGAAAAATCGGATAACATCCGGATTAGTACGGTATATAATCTACTGAAAGAAAGAAACGCCAATGTCGAGTTAATAACTACCGATTTTAATCATAGGACCAAGAGTAAGCATGATCAGAGCCTTCATCCAAAAGATATCACTTTTTTAAAAGTTCCCGGATATAAAAAGAATCTAAGCATTGGAAGACTTTTAAGCCATTTGGTTTTTGCACTTCGATTGTTTTCTTATCTAAAGCAACTTCGTTACCAACCCACTAAAGTATATTGTATTGTTCCCACAATATCCAGTGGATGGGTTTGTTCGAGGTATTGCAAGAGAAAAGGCATTCCGTTTGCAGTAGATGTGATTGACCTCTGGCCGGAATCTTTGGTCGTACTTTCACACAGAAAGAAATTGCTACAATTTTTGACTTTTCCAATGAAATGGATGGCTCAGAAAGTATATCGCTCTGCGGATTTTTTGTACGCCGGATCGGAAGATTATGCAGAACATGCCGGAAAATTCAATATCAAAACGAAAGCTGTTCCGGTTTATTTAGGTATGGATGTAGCGCAATTCCGAAAATTGGCATATTCAGGAACCACAGAGGTTCAGAAGCCTGAAAATCAGCGATGGATTTGCTTTGGTGGCATGCTGGGCAACAGTTATGACATTGATATTATCCTGGAGGGTTTTGAAAAGCTGATGAAAAAAGACGTGGATGATGCGAAACTGATTTTCATAGGTGACGGTCAGGAACGGGAGCGCATCGGGCAATTTAAAAAGAAAACGGGACTGGATATTGAAATTACAGGGTTTTTAAAATATGCTGATTATTTAAAATACCTGAGTTATGCGGATATTGCTATCAACAGTTTTAAAAAAGGAACCCGGGTAGCTTATTCTTACAAGTTTAATGATTATGTTACTGCAGGAATTCCGGTGGCCAATAATGTCAAAGGGGAGATGTGGGAGATGGTTGAGCAATATAATATCGGGAGGAATTTTCTACATAGTGCAAGCTCTCTTGCCGAATGTTTGCGAGAAATGATGGCTTCTCCCGGACTTCTTACTGAAATGAGGAAAAATGCTACATTTGTTGCTTCCAAGGTGTTGAATAAAAGGATAGTTTATGATAAAATGCTTAATCAGCTAACGCAATAGAGATGATAAGAAAATTATATCTTTCCCCTTTTGGGTACATTATTTCAGGAGTCTTGCATATCATAGCATGGTTTCATAAACCTTTTATGTCTTATGGCTATTTTAACCGGCCTACCAGAACTTTCCAAAAATATACACGCGTTAGCTCATCGGCAAAACTAATTCATAAAAGGGGGATTGATCTCGGAAATCATGTATGGATTGGCCATTATTGTCTGCTGGACGGTACAGGAAGTGTCTCCATCGGCGAAGGAGTCCAAATTTCGTCTCATACAGCGATTTATTCTCACAGCAGCCAGGATGCCATCCGGATGCTGGGAAAAGATTTTATTAAAGTCCCGGCAATACAAAGGCCTGGTTATAAGCTGAAACCCGTAAAAATAGGAGCTTACACTTTTGTGGGAACTTCCAGTGTGATTTTACCTGGGACCACGATTGGGAAAGGGTGTCTGATTGGAGCAGGTTCGCTGCTGAGAGGGAATATCCCGGATTATGCAATTGCAGTAGGAAACCCTGTTGAAATTATCGGTGATACCAGGGAAAGGGACAAAAACCGTTTTAGTGATATAATGGATAAAGAAAAATATTATGATCCTGAAGCAATCTAAAGGCAAAAGGTTAAAGGCAAAAGGCAAAAGGTTAAAGTGTTTAATAGTTTGGAAAGTCAAAAAATCCGGAAAAATTGTGTACCTGAATAAGGATTAGTTCCTTTGGGTGTGTGAATAATAAATCAAAATTATTTAAAGTTAAAAGTCAGTGTACCAAAGCAAAATCCTAAAAATCAGACAATAAATACCTATAATCCCCTTTTGGAAGGGGCGAAGGGGTAGGTTAATGAAAGAAGTTATTTATTGTCTGATTTTTAGTTATATTCATATCAAAAAACAATTTAACTTTAAACAGGTTTATCATTATAAAAAGCGTTTTACCCGGCAGTTTTAATAATTTGATTACTTTTAACGTTTCATTTTTAATCTGGTAATTAATTTTACTTTATGCGCAATTATAAAATCTTTGTTCAAGTAGTAATATCGGTATTATTTCTTGTGCTACTTACAGTTAGACCTGCTATGTCTCAGGTTGACACTTCATCAATTCCTACAAACCTGAATACGAAGCAACTTTCCAATGAACAGGTGAAACTTTTGATGCAGAAAGCATTAAATTCGGGAATGTCACCCGACCAAATTGAAGCTGTTGCCCGGGCTAACGGTATGTCGCAGGCGGAAATAGACAAACTGAAAACCAGGGCTGAGATTATGGGTGCTATTAAATCAAGCAATAAAAATGGCTCAACCCAGCGCGTCCTTCCCTCGCAAAATACCCACTACCCACTTCCTTTAAGCCAGCGGTTGCCGAAAACATTAACTACAAATAAGGCAGGGGAGCATGTTTTTGGATATTCACTGTTTACCAATAAAGAGCTGACTTTTGAACCGGGCGTAAATATTGCCACCCCGAAGAATTATCAACTGGGCCCGGGAGATATCCTGAATATTGATGTTTGGGGCGCTTCCGAGCATAACTATCAGGAAATCGTTTCCTCCGGCGGGAATATTATCATTCCAAAAGTGGGACCTGTCTTTATTAGCGGCCTTACCGTAAGTCAGGCGACAGCCAAGATCAAGAAATATTTGAGTAAAATTTATGAAGGCCTTGATAAAGGGAACACCTTTATGGCTTTGAGCCTTGGGGGAATTAGAAGCATTCGGGTGAATATTGTAGGGGAAGTGATCCTTCCGGGAACCTATGATCTGTCTTCCCTGTCTTCTGTCTTTAATGCACTCTATGCTGCCGGAGGCCCTTCGGAAGACGGCTCGTTGCGGGATGTTAAAATTATTCGCAACAACAAGGTCGTCGCCAACCTGGATTTTTATAAGTTTCTCACTCAGGGAATTTTACCGGGTAACATGCGCCTTCAGGATCAGGATATTGTTTTTGTTTCTCCTTACCACGAGCGCGTCCGGATAAAAGGACAGGTGAAACGGAATATGTATTTCGATATGAAACCGGGTGAGACCCTGAAAAATTTAATTTATTATGCCGGTGGTTTTACCGGAAAGGCTTATACTCAGCGGATAAAAGTTATCAGAAAAACTCCTCAGGAAAAGAAAATTCTGGTGGTAAGTTCGAACGAAGAAGACACCATGCAGCTGAAAAACGGGGATGTGGTTCTGGTGGACTCGATATTAAATCGTTTTCAGAACAGAGTAGAAATCACCGGTGCCGTTATGCGGCCGGGTGCCTTTTCGCTTGACAGCAGTAAAACGTTGCGTGCTTTAATTCATAATGCCGACGGTTTGCGTGAAGATGCATACAAAAAGAGAATTTCGGTATATCGTCTGAGACAGGATCTGGTTCGTAAAGCCATTCCCGTTGACTTAACAAAACTGCTGCACTCAAAACTGATGTTCCCTTTGCAAAAGAATGATTCAGTGCACATCCCTTCTGTTTTTGACATCCGGGAAAAGTCTTATGTAGCCATTCACGGACAAGTGGCACGTCCCGGTGTTTATCCTTTTACAGAAAATATCCGGTTGGAAGATCTAATCATTCAGGCGGGAGGAATCCTTGAATCCGGTTTCATGGCGCGTATCAATGTTGCGCGGAGAATTACAGATACTTTGGCTAATAAAAATTACAACCAGCTGTCGCAGACATTCCAATTTTCTGTTGGGAGGAACGGTGAGCTACCCGATTCAGCACAAAATTTCAAACTCCGTCCTTTTGACCAGGTTTTTATCCGGAAAGCACCTACTTATACCCCGCAGCAACTGGTTTCCATTGAAGGGGAAGTGAAGTACCCTGGAAAATATTCCATACGTGACCGGAACGAGAGAATTTCCGATATCATCAGGCAGGCTGGAAATCTTACTTCGCAGGCTTACCTGAAAGGAGCCAGCCTGATTCGGAAGAAAACTTCTTTGTTACTGCATCAGAAAGCCCTCAAGTCGGTTTATGCAAGTACCAATCCGGAAAAAAGTAAGATTTTGAGTACAAACAACAAGTACAACGTTATTGGCCTTGATCTTGCTGAAATTCTTAAAAAGCCAGGCTCGTCGGCTGATTTGGTTGTGCAGCCCGGAGATTCCATACAGATATTGAGACAATTACAAACCGTTACCGTAAGCGGTGCGGTTTACCGGCCCAACGTGATTCCCTATGTAAAGGGAATGTTGTTGCAACAGTATATTTCCAGAGCGGGTGGCTTTACAAAGGATGCTTCGAGAAGGAATGTTTATGTTGTTTATGCCAACGGTTCTGTGAAAAAAACCTCAAAGTTTTTGTTCTTGAAAGACTATCCGCAAATCAATCCCGGAGCCGAAATTATCGTTCCCAAAAAATCTCATGGCGTGGGTAAATTTCGGACCACTTCAGTTATTGGGTTGAGTTCAGCTGTGGCTTCGTTGACACTGGTAATCATCACCCTGGTAAAAACCATTCATCCTTCCACTAATCCTTAAATTCCGGTTACAATTATGAATACTTTGAAAATTAAATACTGTCAGGGATTATGAAAGACGGAATGGATTTGAACGATATTTTTAAAAGGATCCGACAGGGGAGAGTAACGATTTACAGGTCGTTGGGTGTTGCTTTTGTGATGGCGCTGCTCATAGTTTTGCTTACGCCGAAGAAATACACAACCAAGGTGATGCTATTGTCGGAAACCAGTACAAAAAACGGGGCTTCAGGATTATTAGGACAGCTGGGAAGTCTTTCGGGCATGAATCTTGACAATCTTGTAGGGTTAAATCTGAACAGTTCAGGGAGTGCCGATGTTTTGTTACCTGAAGTGTATCCTGATGTTGTGTCCAGCACGCCTTTTTTGCTGGATGTAATGCATCAGACCATCACCGATTCAAAAGGGTCGAAACCAATGACTGTTTCAGATTATTTAAAAAAACATTCCAAACCTTCTATCATAGGCCGTATTGTAAGAATTTTTAAGTCTTCTGATAAAAAAAATAACCCATTACCATTGTTTAAAAATGGTAGCAACGCGGTGCTTCATTTGTCAAAAGAACAGTCTGACCGATTAAAGGCATTGAGGGATATGATACAGATAAATGTGCGTAAACCGGATAACAAACTGATGTCAGGGGATAGTAAAATTTTGTCGGTGGAGGTGGAAGCTCATGATCCACTTGTTTCTGCACTGTTGGCCGATTCAGTTGTAAGTTGCCTTAAAAGGTATGTAATAAATTATAATACCCATAAAGCAAAAAAAGATTATGAATTTGTCTCAGGACAGTTTAAAAAATCCCGCGAAAATTATTATGCAGCGCAGCAAAAACTGGGAAACTTCATGGATAGTCATGCCAATGTGATACTGGCTACTGTCGGGATTGAAAGAGAGCGCCTTCAGAAAGAAAATAACCTGTATGCCGGTGTTTATACTACTTTAGCGCAGATGAAGGAGAAGGCTAAAATTCAGGTTCAGGACCACACACCTGTTTTTACCATCATTGAACCGGCAAAAGTACCCATAAGGAAAAGTGCTCCTAAAACTACGCTGATTGTACTGGGTTTTTTGCTGGTAGGCGGTTTTGTGGGCGTTACCATAGAATTGATTAAGTTGATGCTGAACCCGGAAGGAGATCAATAATCTTTTAAAAATTCCGTTATTTCTTACCGGAAAAGAAAACCGGTTTTATAAATCAAAGACATGAAAAAAAGGTTGTTTGATGTAGTTGTTTCATTTACAGGATTTTGTCTTTTGATTCCGGTATTTCTTGTTATTATGTTTTTGATTATGATATTTGAGGGGGAGACCCCTTTTTTTATTCAGGAGAGGGTAGGAAGGGCTGGAAAACGCTTCCGGCTATTCAAATTCAGAACCATGAAACCGGCTGGAGTTGGAAAAAACAGTCACTTTGAAGCAGGTGATGCCTCCCGTATTACAACACTGGGAAGAATTTTGCGTAAGACAAAGCTGGATGAGCTGCCACAGCTTCTCAATGTGATAAAAGGGGACATGTCGCTGGTAGGGCCGCGTCCGGAAGTAAGTGAGTGGACTTTGGTTTATCCCGAAAAATGGAAAAGCGTTCATAGTTTAAGGCCGGGAATTACGGATTATGCTTCGCTTGAATTTCATGATGAAGAAGATATCCTCAGAAGTTTCGAAGATCCCGAACAGGCATACCGCGACATTATTTTACCAAGAAAACTGGCATTGTACCTGGAATATGTTAATAACAGAACTTTTTGGGGGGATTTAAAAATATTGTTTAAAACCATAAAAACCATTTTGATAACTTGAAGAAAAAAATGAATATTCCTTTTGCTCGTGTACCGATGGCTGGAAATGAGATGAAGTATCTCGGTGAGGTCCTGGAAAGCGGGTGGCTTACAACAGCATCAAAAGCCAGCACTCTGGAGAAGAAATTTGCAGCTTATGTGGAAGCGCCTTTTGCTTGCGCGGTAAATTCCGGAACATCGGCTTTGCATTTGGGGCTGGAGTCTTTGGGGGTTAGACCCGGAGATAAGGTTTTTGTGCCCTCCATGACGTTTACCGCTTCGGCTGAAGTAATCCGTTATTTGCAGGCTGATCCGGTTTTTCTTGATACAGAGTTTGGCAGCAACCTGATATCTCCTGAGATTCTGGAATCGGCTATTAAAAAACATCCTGAGGTTCGGTTTCTGATTGTGGTGCATTACGGAGGTCAGGCTGCTAAAATGTTTGCTGACAACCAGGAAAGTATTACAGCCATTTGTAAAAAAAACAACATCCGTATTCTGGAGGATGCTGCCCATGCATTCCCAGGTAAAATTGGTGACAAAATGGTAGGGTCTTACGGAGAAGCTACCTGTTTTAGTTTTTATGCCAATAAAACTATTACCACGGGTGAAGGCGGTATGTTGACTACAACGAATGAAGCTATTTACCATCGCGTTAAGCAAATGCGACTTCACGGTATTGATCGGGATGTCTGGAACCGCTATACGGATCAGAAACCCTCCTGGGAATATGATGTGAAAGCTCCCGGGTTTAAATACAATATGCCGGATGTAAACGCAGCTTTAGGACTGGCCCAATTAGAGAAAGCAGAAGTGTTCCGCAAAGAGCGTCAAAGAGTAGCCGAATATTATTTTGATAATTTAGTAAAACTGACTGATGCAATTGATTTGCCTTTAATACATATCCCATTTCAAGATCATGCATGGCATTTATTTCCCATTGTTTTGAAAGAACACACTTCTCCTGGAAGAAATGAATTTATAGCAAAAATGGCTGAAGCCGGAATCGGGACTTCAGTACATTATAAACCATTGCACCGGATGAGTTATTACAAAGAAAAATATTCTTTAAACCCCGTTGACTTTCCCAATACTGAAAGAACCTGGCATGGCAATGTTTCATTACCCATTTTTCCATTTTTGAAAAAGGAAGAGCTGGATTACATTTGCAAAACAATGACTTTAATTTTGAAAAAATGAACGCCTTTGTCAAAAAGTAATAATTTTTAAAAGAAGCTGTTTAATAAAAAGTTGTATTTTTGTTTAAAATCAAATGAAGGGATCCAATTACCCAACGGAGTAGTTTTATACTGATTTATAAACGATAAAAAACCCTATGGTAAAATTAATTATCAATTCTCTATCTGAAAGGTATATTTCGAGGTGGTTCATTTTTGCTCTTGATGTGTTTCTCGTAGTATTCACATTTTTGCTTGCATTATTGATTCAAAATAATTTTAGTTTCCAGAATTTTAGTCTTTCTGTATCTTTATTACAGTTAAGGGTTGTTTTTATCATTTATATAGGAGCTTTTTTGTTCTTCCGCACTTTTTCTGGTATCGTAAGGCAAACGAGTTTGTCGGATGCTTATAATATCTTTAGAGCTATAACATGGGCTTTTGTGATAATAATGGCTTTTATGGTTGTAACTGAAAAGTTACAATCAGCTACATCGGGAGACTGGCCTTCTTTTCCTGTTGTGATCTTGCAGTATTTATTACTTATAGGTACGCTTATCGGAAGTAGGTTTTTTGCAAAACGTGTTTATAACCACATTATTCGACTGGAACAAAAAAATCAGATAGGAGTAATTATTTATGGAACAGGGACTGCTGGCGTACTAACAAAAAATACGTTGTTGGAGGATAAGGAATATAATTACAAAGTAGTCTCATTTATAGATAACAATCCATCTTTAGCATATAAAACCCTGGAAGGGATTCCAATTGTTTCTTATTTTGTAGCATTTCGTCTTTCGTATGTAAAGCAATACAATGTGAAGCAGTTGATTATTTCGGTGCCGGATATGTCTCCTTCTAAGAAGAAAGAGATTATTGAAATTTGTCTGAAACTGGGCCTCCAGGTGAAAATAATTCCTGCTTTAAACTTATGGATCCACGGACAATTTAATGCTCATCAACTGGAAAGAGTTAAAATTGAAGAACTCTTACAACGAGATCCAATTTTATTGGATAGTAAAAATGTTTACAGAGAATTAAAGAACAAAGTTGTCATGATTACCGGGGCTGCCGGCTCTATTGGTAGTGAACTGGCCAGGCAGGTCTTAAGTAATTCGCCCAAACGCTTGGTTTTGGTAGATCAGGCTGAGTCTGCCATTTATTCACTTCAATTTGAACTGAGTATTTTAGCAAAGGAAAAAGGGAATTATGATCTGATCGAATTTATTGTAGCGAATGTGAAAGACCGTTTCAGGATGACCAACATCATGGATACTTACCGGCCTGATATTATTTTTCACGCAGCCGCATACAAACATGTGCCTTTAATGGAAATAAATCCTTATGAGGCACTGATGGTTAATGTCTTTGGTACTAAAATAATGGCGGATTTGGCTTTAAAGTTTGAAGTGGAGAAATTTGTCATGATTTCTACAGACAAGGCTGTAAATCCAACGAACATTATGGGGGCTTCCAAGCGTATTGCAGAGATATATGTACACAGCCTGACTAATGGGAAAACTCGTTTTGTAACCACAAGATTTGGTAATGTGCTGGGTTCTAATGGCTCGGTAGTGCCGTTGTTTCAAAAGCAGATAGAACAGGGGGGGCCTGTTACGATTACACACAGAGAAATTACGCGTTACTTTATGACCATTCAGGAAGCCTGTAGTTTGGTTTTAGAGGCTGGTGCCATGGGAAAAGGCGATGATATTTTCGTGTTTGACATGGGACAGCCTGTTAAAATTTATGATTTGGCCGTGAAAATGATACAACTTTACGGCCTTAAACCCAATGTGGATATTGAAATTCATGAGACAGGCCTGCGCATGGGAGAAAAACTTTATGAGGAATTGCTTACGAAAAGAGAAGATTTGCTGCTTACACCGCATCCAAAGATTATGCGGGCCCGTGTCTCAGGTTTGACCCAAAAAGAGGTCACAAGATTTATTAATGAATTAACAGAGCTTATTATTGAAAAGGATGAATTTCTGATTGTACAAAAAATGAAAGAAATTGTGCCTGAATTTATTAGTAATAATTCTGTTTTTCAGATACTTGATAAAAAACAATAGTTTAATAAATGAGGTTGTTGGGCAAAAATCAGGATGACCTTTTTGGACAATGAAGCATATGATTGAATGTAAAACAAATAGTTATTTTATTTGGTTTGAAAAAGTAATTTCAGGAAAAATTATCGGAAAACATTTATTCAATTACCCTTTGAGAAGTAAGATTTTGCTTTAACTTTGTCACGGCTTTAAGGAATAAGAAATGATTATACCAGAAGTTGCACAAGAAACATCCATTACTATTATTGAAGGTTTTATTGTTGCGTTTATAATAACCTATATGTCAATTCCATCAATCCTGGATGTGGCTAAATTAAAAAACCTGTATGATGTACCTAATGGACGTACTTCACACTTGGAAACAACACCTACTCT
>CAJXKB010000082.1 GCA_913055825.1 uncultured Bacteroidota bacterium | reverse complement strand
TCTTTGAACTTCAAACCACTTGATATAACCCGTTATATCTTCGTGATTTTCAGCACCAAATCTGATACGCTATTGACTTTGTGTGATGTAAATCTTAGGTCGAGCTGAGGTTAATATTTATGCAGTCAACTCAATAATTCGATGAAAATACATGGCAAACGAGCGGTACAAAAAGTGCGTCCATTTACCGAATGGAACAATAATTAAAGCCCATTGTACCAGTACGATTAGTTGAACCATATACAACCAAACGTTATCCTGAAGAAGGTCAACATCAATAAATAGTCTAACCAAAAAAGCAGTTAATCCCATCAGAAATAACCAAATGACAAAAAACCAATCGCTGGGGTGTGAATGTTTGCTGATTTCCTGATCTTTTTGCACCCGGCGCCTCACAAAATCGAAGGTCACTACAAAGATGACTGCACTTTCAACGTAGCCAAGCACAATGATAAACAGGTTTTGTGTTTCAAACCAGTTTAAAAATACGGTGGTAAACAACAAGCTGAGATACCCCAAAACCAGTATAAAATGCTCAAACCACCGCAACTGATTATCATCGCAGCCAAGGGTTCGTTTTTGGGTAAACATGTGTACAATAAGTTCGCCAATTGCTTTGAAATATGCAGAAATCGGAGCTTTTATTCCCGGCTTATAGATGGTAAACCACCACATGTGAATAATGTTTGGTAACAAAATCACGAACGCGACAAGGGTAATGGCAGTGAATTCAAAGATATGTCCATAATGCATAATGGTTTCCAGATGAAAATGTTCGGAAGCACCAAACCAAACTACAGCTACCGCTACCAGGACAAAAGCACTTATTGATGCGGCCAATGATTTATACAGCAGGCTCGACAGATCTATCCAGTCATACTTCGAGGTAAGCCACCTTCGCAACGACATCATCAGTTCTCCGGGGTCGGCCTCCCGCGGGCAGGTTGTACTGCATTTGCCGCAATAGTAACAAAGCCAGGGGTCAAGGGAAGGCTTTATTTCACCCTCCAACCCAAGAACACTATACCTTACCATTTTTCTCGGAAACGAATTTTTGCACCAACCCCCTATTATTAGAAGCTTTGAATTTTATCGTGAATTTTGAAACTGATTAGTTACATTTTTTCTTATTTAGAAATTAGTCTTATTTAAAATAATCCTAATCTAAACATATTGTTATGATATTAATTAAATATGAAAAATAATTTCCATAATTTCGCGACGATTATTAAAATAACTTGAAAATGGGAATTGAAACTGTTGTAGCTTTTATCCTTGCCGGAGTGTTTTTAATCCTCTTTGCAAATTTTCTTTCAAACCTTATCTCCTTTAAATCTGACAATCTTAGTAAACGCGAACCCTATGAAAGCGGCATGCGTACAATCGGCGATACCTGGATACAGTTTAAGGTTGGTTATTATTTGTTTGCCATTATCTTTTTGATTTTTGATGTGGAGGTCATTTTTTTAATACCCTGGGCAGTGGTTTATAAGCAAATAGGAAGTGTGGCATTTGTCGAAATCTTTATCTTTTTAATCATTCTGGGTTTGGGATTATTATATGCCTGGAAAAAAAGAGCATTACGATGGGAATAGATACGAATAAAATGAAAGCAAGCGAGCTGGTTCCGGAGGATTTTCCCGGACAAATTCTTCCGGGTGGAAACGGCGGGAACATTGTTGTTACCAAACTTGACAAAATAATTGACTGGGGTCGCAAAAATTCATTGTGGCCTCTTTATTTTGGTACCAGCTGTTGCGCCATCGAAATGATGCATGCCGGCGCTGCGCGATACGACTGGTCCCGATTTGGTTTTGAGGTAGCCAGAACCACTCCTCGGCAAGCCGATTTAATCATTATTGCAGGAACAATTACTGTAAAAATGGCTCCTGTGCTGAGGCGATTGTACGACCAAATGGCTGAACCTAAATATGTTATTGCCATGGGTGCCTGCACCGTTTCGGGAGGTCCTTTTTATTACAATTCCTATTCCGTAGTGAGAGGTGCCGATCACATCCTTCCGGTCGATGTTTATGTGCCGGGATGCCCTCCGCGTCCTGAAGCGCTGCTTGACGGGATGTTTAAACTACAGGAAAAAATTTACAACGAAAGTATTGTCGAACGAACCGGTGACAATCCTGTTGATGGGTTCGACGAAGGTCTTCACTCTTAGAATTTTGCAATAATGACAAATGAAGAATTAAAAAACAAACTGTCGGGTTGGTATAACGACCTCCGGTTTACGGAAACCGGCACATATTTAAATGTAGAAGTCTCGCCAAAAAACCTAAAATCCCTTGCGGAGAAATTAAAATCCGACCCTGATTGCGCTTTTAACTATCTGTTTTGCTATACCGGGGTGGACTTTGGCGAAGAGTTGGGGGTTATGGTTCACCTTGAGTCAACAGCGTTTAGGCATATTCTGGTATTAACAACAAAAACAAGCGACAGGGAAAATCCTGAGCTGGACAGTTTGCACGAAATATGGCCGGCTGCTTTTTTGCAGGAAATGGAAGTCTTCGACTTTTTTGGTATCAAATTTAAAGGGCATCCCCATTTGAAAAGATTGTTTATGGGAGAAGAGTGGAAAGGCTATCCTCTCCGTAAAGACTATGTTGATAACGTGAACATGATAATAAGGTAAATAAAATGGGAGAATTTTTAACCGATAATATCAAAACACAAGAATATTTTCTGAACATGGGGCCTCAGCATCCGGCTACCCATGGTGTTTTGCGACTTCTGCTTCAACTTAACGGTGAGATTGTTGAAAACATTGATATGGATTTGGGCTACGTGCACCGTTCCATTGAAAAAATGTGTGAACATGATACCTATCAACAAATTATCCACCTGACCGACCGTCTTGATTATCTGTCGTCTCATATGAATAATGAAGCGGTGGCACTTGCCGTTGAAAAAGGGCTTGGAATTGAAGTGCCCGACAGGGTAAAGGTTATTCGCACTATGATGTCGGAGTTAACCCGTTTTGCTTCGCATGCTTTATGGTATGGGGTTAATGCCATGGATATTGGTGCCATTACACCTTTTATGTATGGCTTTCGCGAAAGGGAACTGATTAATGACATTATGGAAGAAACCTGTGGCGCACGCCTTACCATGAATTACAATAAGGTGGGTGGTGTTCGTTATGATTTACATCCCAACTTTCAGAAAAAAGTGAAGGATTTTATCAAACATGCGCGTAAAAAGCTCCCGGATTACGACGCTGTACTTTCCAATAATATCATCTTTAAAAAACGGATGAAAAACGTTGGCTTTATTGATAAAGATAATGCTGTTTTGTACGGGTTGAGCGGTCCGACGGCAAGAGGTTCGGGAGTTTCGTGCGATGTGCGCAAAGTGCATCCTTACAGCGCTTACGACCGTGTACAATTTAATGAAATCACATTCACGGAGGGAGATTCTTACGCAAGGTATCGCGTTCGGATCAGGGAAATGTGGGAATCACTTTCTATTTTGGAGCAATTGGTCGATAATATCCCTGAAGGAGATTACAAAGTAAAAACCAAAGCCGTTTTAAAACTGCCCGAGGGTAGTTATTACCAAAAAGTTGAATCGGCACGGGGCGAGTTTGGTGTACATATTCTTAGCAGAGGTGATAAACTACCTTACCGTGTAAAATTCCGCTCTCCCAACTTTGCTAACCTCAGTGCATTGAATAAGATGGCCAAAGGGGTTAAAATTGCTGATGTGGTGGCTATTTTGTCTTCCATCGATATTGTGGTTCCTGATATTGACAGATAAATTATGAAACAAAATCTATAAAGATGATTATTTTATCGAACTTTAGTAACATACATCAATGGCTATTGGGACTGATACAAAATGCTGTAGCCACACGTGTAGTTGAGTTAACAATCATAGCATTGGCGTACCTCGCCGCATTTGCCTTAATCGGCCTTTTACTTGTATTGGCCGAAAGACGGATTGCAGCCTTTTTCCAGTTACGTCTCGGCCCTAACCGCGTGGGACCATGGGGATTGTTTCAAACGGTTGCCGACGCCTTAAAACTTGTATCGAAAGAATTAACAGGCACCGTGAAAGCCGATAAATTTTTGTATGGGCTGGCACCTTATTTTGTTATTATTACCGCCTTAGTTTCTATGTCTATCATCCCATTCTCTAAGGAAGTACAAGTATTTGATATCAATATTGGAATTTTCTTTTTTATTTCCGTTTCTTCATTGGGTGTGATTGGGATTTTTCTTGCAGGCTGGTCGAGCAACAACAAATATTCACTAATTGGCGGTATGCGTACCGGTATCCAGATGGTAAGTTATGAATTGTCAGTAGGAATGGTGGTTGTTACCATGGTCATTCTGTCCGGCACATTGCAACTTTCACAAATTGTAGCCCTGCAGCAGCATACATGGTTTATTTTTCAGGGGCATGTTTCAGCTATTATTGCGTTTATGGTGATGATGATTGCCTCTACTGCCGAAACTAATAGGACGCCATTCGACCTCGTGGAAGCAGAATCGGAGCTGGGTGCCGGATTTCATACAGAATACTCAGGAATGAATTTCGCTTATTTCTTCCTGTCTGAATTTATGAATATGTTCTTGTCGGCCTCTATAATTGTGGTCTTGTTTTTTGGCGGCTGGTTGTCGCCCTTTGGCATTACAGCAGGAATTCCATTTATGGGACTTTTCTGGTTTATTCTGAAAGTATCGGTGGTAATCTTTATTTTTATGTGGTTCCGCTGGACATTTCCCCGTTTACGTATTGACCAGATATTAACACTGGAGTGGAAATATTTACTTCCCATTAATATGGTGAATATTGTTTTAATGGCCGCATTGGTTTGGCTGGGATTAACTTTTTAAATTAGTAATGGAATTATGAGTTATTTATCAGATATCACGGGCGGGATTAAATCACTTCTTGGTGGGATGACCGTTACGGGAAAGTATTTCTTCATCAACTTTTTTACACGCAAAGAAGTCATTACCGAAGAGTATCCCGACAATATGGATACTCTTAAAATGTACGACCGTTTTCGTGGCGAAGTGGTCATGTGGCACAACGAAAATAACGAACACAAATGTACGGGTTGTAGTTCCTGTGAAAGAGCATGTCCGAACGGGGCCATTGAAATTATCTGGAAAAAAGAGGTCAACCCTGAAACAGGAAAAGCCAAACGGGCCATCGATAAACACATTTATCATCTTGGAATGTGTACCATGTGTGGTTTGTGCATTGAAGCCTGTCCCACCGATGCCATTGAATGGGGGCAGGATTTTCATCATACAACTTATGATAGGACGCAGTTAACCAAAGTGTTAAACAAACCCGGTTCGAAAGTTATATCGGGTACAAAAGAATAATTATGGAAAGGTTGTTTTTCTATTTCATCGCAATCATTATTCTGGTATTTTCGGTTATGGCCGTGAATAGCCGCAACATGATGCGGTCGATTATTTACCTGCTTTTTGTGTTGCTCGGTGTTGCGGGAATTTATTTCCTTTTAGAATACAATTTCCTTGCAGCGGTAGAACTTTCGGTATATGCCGGGGGAATTATCATATTGTATATCAACAGTATTATGCTGATTGATAAAATTGGCGTTCCTATGGAAAAGCCCAAGGGGAGCAGACAACTTTTAGCCGGTTTGCTAAGCATTTTTGGGTTGGGCGTTTCGCTTTTCGCAATTTATTCTTATCATTTTAACCAGACTGCTACTACAACGGAAACTACCGTAAAAGAGTTGGGAAAACATCTGTTAAGTTATGGGAATAACGGATTTATCCTTCCTTTTGAACTGATTAGTATTTTTCTGTTAGCTGCATTGGTAGGTGCCATTGCAATAGCTAAATCAACCAAAACTTTAAAATAGGGTATATTATGATTGAAGGTGTAAGTATTTACGAAATTTTAACACTGACAACTACCGTTTTCTTCATCGGGGTTTACGGTTTTGTTACCCGGAAAAACCTGATGGCTATGTTAATATCCATTGAGTTAATCCTCAATTCGGCAGCAATCAACTTTGTTGTTGTCAATAAATATCTTTTCCCCGCAAAAATGGACGGAGATATTTTCAGCATTTTTATTATTGCAATAGCCGCCGGCGAAACAGCACTTGCTTTGGCGATTATCATTAACTTGTATCGCCTGATCATGTCGGTGAAGACAAAGGATTTAGAAACCATGAAACATTAAAGATATGGATTTAAGTTATACAGTTCTTATTCTCATTATCCCACTGTTTGTTTTTCTCCTTTTAGGCCTGTTTTTCCGAAGGATTAAAGCACCCTTGTCGGGATATATCGGCGTAGCAGGATTAACCGTTACAAGTCTCATCTCCTTTTTTGTGGCTTTTGAATATTTTTTCAAAATAGGAATGGTTGATGGCGCTTATCAAAAAATCGTAGCCTTCAAATTTGTCTGGTTACATTTTACAAGCACCATGAGTATTAGTATAGGCGTGATGCTTGATCCGCTTTCGGCTGTAATGCTCATTGTCGTTCCCTTGGTTTCGTGGATGGTTCATATTTACAGTTTGGGGTATATGAAAGGCGATAGGGGATTTACCCGCTTTTATGCCTTTTTATCGCTCTTCACCTTTTCCATGCTCGGTTTGGTTTTGGCATCAAATCTTTTTGAAATTTATATTTTCTGGGAATTGGTAGGGGTTTCCTCTTACTCGCTCATCGGCTTTTATTATGAGAAACCATCGGCGGTATTAGCGGCCAAAAAGGCATTCATTGTTACCCGTTTTGCCGATCTCGGTTTTTTAATAGGGCTTCTTATTCTATCTTATTACGCCAAGACATTCGATTTTGTAAACCTGACAAGTTTAACCTTTATTCATAACCTCAGCGGAATTGGCACCACCTTTATCGGCTTATCGGTGATAACATGGGCACTCATCCTCATCTTTGTAGGAGGTGCGGGAAAATCGGCCATGTTTCCGCTCCATATTTGGTTGCCGGATGCTATGGAAGGCCCCACGCCGGTTTCAGCACTTATTCACGCTGCCACAATGGTGGTGGCCGGTGTGTTTTTGGTAGCCCGTTTATTTCCTCTTTATTATTTTATCGAAGGGGGCATTGCCTTGGATGTGGTAACGGTGGTAGGTACATTTACTATTCTGTTTGCCGCCATTATCGCCATTACGCAACACGATATTAAACGGGTACTGGCCTTTTCAACCATCTCGCAAATCGGTTATATGATGCTGGCACTGGGAATTTCAAAATATGAAGGACCTGAAGGACTAGGTTATATGGCTGCTATGTTTCATCTTTTCACGCATGCTATGTTCAAAGCTCTGTTATTCCTTGGGGCGGGTTCGATTATTCATTCGGTACATAGTAATTATATGCAGGACATGGGTGGACTGCGAAAATATATGCCAATCACGCATATCACCTTCCTGATTGCCGCATTGGCCATTTCGGGAATTCCTCCTTTTGCCGGTTTTTTCAGTAAGGATGCTATTTTGGCTGCCGCTTTCGAACATCATAAAGTGGTTTGGTTTACAGGTTGGTTTGTTGCCGGACTAACTGCTTTTTACATGTTTCGTTTATACTTTAGGATATTTTGGTGGAACGATCCGAAATATGAGCATACGCCGCACGAATCGCCCAAATCCATGACGATCCCGTTAATGGTTTTAGCTTTTATGGCGGCCTTTTCCGGGTTTATCCCGTTCAGTCATTTTGTCTCACCTGATTATGTACCATTCAGCGAACATATGGAATGGGGGTTGGCCGGTGCATCAGTAGGAATTGGCTTGGTCGGGATTATTCTGGCATGGATTCTTTATAAAAAAGAGAATGATTTGTCAACCCGCTTCGCACTTGCTTTCGGACTTTTTTACAAATGGGCCTATCACAAATTCTATATAGACGAATTGTATATGTTCGTTACCAAAGAAATTATCTTTAAACACATTTCTGCTCCTTTTGCCTGGTTCGATCGTCATGTAGTGGACGGTACCATGAATGGCATAGGAAATTCGACCGTTTGGATTTCGGAAAAAATCAAAGGACTCCAGTCAGGACGCGTACAGGATTACGCCATGTATTTTGTATCGGGTGCCACGGTTATTTCGATGATATTATGGTTTTTAATAAAATAAAAAAAGATCAATTAATATGGATATCTTATCATTATTTGTAACGGTTCCTATTCTTACGGTCATTGTATTGATGTTTGCGAAAGGCAAAAAGCAATATCGTGTGGTAGCCCTTGTCGGCTTCATCATTCAGACTTTAATGTCGTTTAATCTGATATATCAATATTTACACGTCAGGGCGTTGGGCGACAAAAGCATCATGGTATTCACCAAAGATTTGCTTTGGTTTGCTCCCATGAACATTCATTATGCCATTGGTGTAGATGGAATTTCAGTATTGATGATTGTGTTGACGTCTGTTATCGTCCTTGCCGGCATCTTTATCTCTTGGGATGTTGATGATTTGCCCAAAGAGTTTTTTATCTCATTAATTGTATTGGCTACCGGGGTTTTTGGCTTTTTTATCTCCGTTGACCTGTTTACGTTATTTCTGTTTTACGAACTTGCTGTGATACCTATGTATCTGCTCATTGGAATTTGGGGATCGGGGCCACGCGAGTATGCTTCCATGAAGTTGACCCTTATGCTCATGGGTGCTTCTGCAGTCCTTCTGATTGGAATATTAGGTCTTTATTTCCATTCGGCTCCTAATGGCGGGCCACACACATTTAACATATTTGAAATCGCTAAACTGAATTTACCTGTTGGTGTTCAACGGTTGTTCTTCCCTTTTATTTTTGTGGGATTTGGAACCATAAGTGCTTTGTTCCCATTTCATACATGGTCACCCGATGGTCATTCTTCGGCGCCTACTGCGGTTTCTATGCTTCATGCCGGTGTGTTGATGAAAATGGGAGGTTATGGAATTTTTAGGATAGCCATGTATCTAATGCCTCAGGGAACGCATTTTTGGACTAATTTTTTCCTTGTGCTGGCAATTACCGGTGTAGTATATGGTGCGTTCGCTGCCATTAAACAAACCGACCTTAAATACATCAATGCCTACTCGTCGGTGAGCCATTTGGGCCTTGTTCTGGTGGGCTTGTTGATGATTAACCAAATTGCATGGAAAGGGGCGATGCTGCAAACACTTTCGCATGGCTTTACAACGGCTTTATTATTTGCCTTAATTGGTGTAGTTTACGGACGTACCCACACCCGGATTATTTCTAAAATGAGTGGTTTACTGGTGTTTATACCGGTTATAGGAATTTTGTTTGTGCTTGCGGGTCTGGCAAACCTAGGGCTACCCGGTTTCAGTGGTTTTGTTTCGGAAATGAATATTTTTGTAGGCGCTTTCCAACATGCCGACACGTTCCACCGTATCATTACCATCCTTGCCGCTTCTTCCATTGTTATTACGGCGGTTTATATTTTACGTGTGGTTGGTAAAATAATGATGGGACCAACGATGAAAGAATATGCCAATTTGCCCGGGATTACCTGGTATGAAAAAACAGGGACTTATATTTTGATGATATTTATTGTACTAATCGGAACGCTACCTTTCTGGTTTGGTAATATTTTGTCCGATAGTATTCGTCCGTTTATTGAAAGATTATAAAAAATACGCTAAGAAATGAATTGGAACCAAATTTTGTTGATGCGAAACGAAATCGTTTTGACCCTCATAATACTGCTGGTATTGGTAAGCGATTTAATCGTAAAAGACAACAGAAAAAAAATAATCAGCAACATAGCCATCGGTTTATTTGTAATACATATGTTGATTGGTTTTATCCCAATGCCTGAGGGGTCGCTTTTTGGAGGCATGTATAGAACGAATCATTTGATTTTCGGCTTTAAAATAATACTTAACGTCGGTGTACTTCTTATCTTATTACAGTCGGCTTCGTGGCTTCATGATAAATTACAGGATACTACTAAAATCGGTGAATTTTACATTATTTTATTTTCCTCGTTGTTGGGTATCTATTTTATGGTTTCGTCCGGGCATTTTCTGATTTTATATATGGGACTGGAACTTTCTGTGCTACCTATTTCAGCTTTGGCTGCCTATGAGGTTTATAACCGTAAATCGTCTGAAGCGGCTATTAAACTTATTTTGTCGGCCGCCATTTCGTCCGGCGTGTTTTTGTTTGGTATTTCTATTTTGTATGCTGTGAGCGGCAGTCTTTATTTTGATGATATCTTGGGAAAACTGCCTATTTCGTACTTTTCGGTTATGGGCCTGGTATTCTTTTTCTCGGGCCTGGCATTTAAAATTTCTCTTGTTCCTTTCCATTTATGGACCGCAGATGTTTACGAAGGGGCGCCTACACCGGTTTCCAATTACCTTTCGGTAATTTCTAAGGCCGGGGCCGTGTTTATCCTGATGGTTCTTTTATTCATTACCATGAACACGTTGCACGATATATGGATTTATCTCGTTTATGGCATCACCGTGTTAACCATGTTTATTGGAAACTTTTTCGCTTTACGGCAAGAGAATATGAAACGGTTTTTGGCTTTTTCATCAGTTGCACAAGCAGGGTTTATTTTAATGGCAATGGTTTCTGCAAACCAGGCAGGTGTTTCAAGCGTAGTGTATTTTATGGCCATCTATATATTTTCCAATATTGGTGCTTTCGGGGTTGTGGAAGCTATTTCAATGAAAACGGGTAAGGAAAACATGAAGGATTATGCCGGGCTTTACCGTACTAATCCTAAATTGAGCCTTGTGCTAATGTTATCGTTGTTCTCGCTGGCAGGCATTCCTCCGGTGGCGGGCTTTTTTGGTAAGTTCTTTTTATATACTGCTGCCGCAGGACAGGGGTTTTATGTTCTGGTTTTTATTGCAGTAGTGAATGTTACTATTTCACTCTATTACTATTTAAAAGTGATTCGCGAAGCTTTCCTGCGTACAAGCGATACGCCAATTGCCTATTTTAAAAGTGATAATTATATGAAGGTTTCGCTGGCAATAGTTGCCGTAATACTTTTAGTGATCGGACTTTACAGTCCATTTTACGATTATATTTATTCTGTCAGTAATATTGTAAATTTCTAAGTTATGACATTTCAGGGAAAACACGATTTTGGAGAAATTGAAGGCACGCGGGTTACCTTCGTAGAAAAGGGAACGACAGAAGACAGAATGAAATTTCTGAAGAAATTACTGGAACACAACGGGTTCAATGTATATGTTGAAAAGATTGCTCCCGCAGATGAAAACAACCCTGAAACTTATACTATAGGTGTAGATGATTTGTTGTTTAATCCGCCAATTTACGTGTACGAGCGAAGGCTGAAAACTTTTGACAATCATATTGTTAGTCCGGCTTATTGGGAACAAAAAACAGAAGAAACCAAGCCCCAATACTGGGAGGAGATGTTTCGGAATAACTCCTAGGCCGCATTAAAGAAAAGGGATTAACATACAAACTTGTAAATTAATCCCTAAAGCAAAAACCGAACTTCGGAGAGTTCACGTCCTATTTGCTGAACCCCTTGCAAAATACGTTTGGTTTGACGTGCAGACGGTTTTTTAATCCCTTTGATATATTGGGCCAAAAGGCTTTGATTCATGCCTATTCGTTCAGAAAGGGCCTTTGCATTAATAACTTTATAGAAGTCAAAGAAACTTTCAAGGTCGTATTCAAACTGGATTTCTTCAATGACATAAATAAATCCTTTATCCTCAAAGGGAAGATTTACAGCCTCCAAAACATTGGTTTTAAGTTCTTCAAAAGTTTCGGCTTCGGTTGCAATAAAGTTGCCCTTTACCAGAGCATGGGCACTATATCCGGTATCTTCTTTAGTTACTGTTATTTTAATCTTTGGCTTTTTCATCGCTTTGCTATTTTAATATTTGCCTGTTTCAATATTGCTGTTAATAAACCTTTCTTTACCTCTTTTCCTGCATGGCACGGAACAGTTAGGTTAGTTGTTCGTGCTTAACAGGATGCTGCATCATTACATGGCTGCCCTTTCGCCTTACTTCAAACCAACCATCCTTTTTTAGGATTTTAAAAAGTTCGTTGTATTTCATACGACACAAAAGTAATAAATATATTACTTATTCAAATACATTTAACAATAAATTTTAATGAACCAATACCCATACATATTAGCAAGTAATAAAATACCAAAGTTAAATTGCCCTTATTGCGGCGCAAAAAAACATTTGAAACGGTACCTTGATATTGAAACAGGCGAAGCATTACCCGAACATTACGGGCGTTGCGACAATGAGAATATCCCTTTTTGTTTTACCTGTAAAAAGATACTATGGTACTTGCCAATCTTTAAAACATCAACAGACTTTGTAAAAAATTCCGACTTTTTGTGTGCAAGTACAAAAGTCTTTTTTAATTCTGAAATGTTTTTAATATCT
>CAJXKB010000081.1 GCA_913055825.1 uncultured Bacteroidota bacterium | reverse complement strand
CCAATACCGAAACGTTTTGTAATCTTTCGTCGTAAGTCATATTTATTTGTTTTTTTAATTGTCTGAAGTCGGGAGACCGAAGTTTTGTTTGCTTTCCGGCTTTTGACTTCCTTATTTATTTAATTTTCTTTTTAAACTCAGGATTTGATTGTCCAAATGAGTTTTTTGCCTAATAATCAATTCCTCAAATTTAAAACCTTTAACTTTTAATATTTTAAATCTTTTGATAAAAATTCAATTTCCGCCTTCTGCCTTCAAACTTCTGACTTCCGCCTTCTTTATCCTCACTTCCACTCCGGTTTTCTTTTTTCTAAAAAGGCGGACATTCCTTCGCGGCCTTCGCTGTTGTCGCCAAAGAGTGAGCCAAAAGCTTTGGCTTCTAGGGCTGCTCCTTCATCTAAGCTCATTTCGTAACCCTGACGAGCTACGGCTTTTACTTTTTTTATGGCTTGGGGGCCTTTGGAAGCAATGTTTTTGGCAATTTTCATCACTTCATCCAAAAGCGTATCCGGTTCGCAAACTTTTTGTACCAATCCGATGCGCAAGGCATCATCAGCGCCTATCATGTCAGCGGTCATCAGCAAATAAAGGGCTGTTCCGAGGTTGGTAAGGCGCGACAAACGTTGCGTGCCGGCATAGCCGGGAATCAGTCCCAGGTTAACTTCGGGTTGACCAAATTTGGCTTTGGTACTTGCAATGCGGAAGTCGCAGGCCATGGTGAGTTCCATGCCGCCGCCAAGGGCAAAGCCGTTTACTGCCGCAATAACCGGAATGTCCAGTTTTTCGAGATTGCGGAAAGTATTTTGGCCGAGGCGTGAAAAGGCACTGCCTTCTTCCTTGTTTTTGTTCACCATTTCGGCAATATCGGCACCTGCTACAAAGGCCTTGCCTTCACCGGTGATGACCATGACTTTTATACTGCTGTCTTTGCTAACCTTCTCAATCAAATCGTCCATTTCGTTGAAGAAACGGGTGTTGAGGGCGTTCATGGCTTTGGGCCTGCTGATGGTTACAAGCAGGATTCCGTCTTGAATTTCAGTCTGTAATATTTGATAGTCCATGATTTATATTTTGAAAAACCCAAATTTAGTAAATATTGGAAACTTAAAAGGGTGTACCCGCTATGTTTTAATAAGGTTATTTTAAAAGTAGCTGGAAATATGATTGTTATATTTTTGAAGGTGACTTATTTTTATTGTTTTCCAGATAAGGAGGTACGAGCGGACGCTTGGGGTGAAGTGTAAGGTAGGTACGAGCGGACGCTCGCACCAGTAAATTGCGGATGCTCGCACCAGTAAAGTAAAGGTTTGGATGTGGCAGAACACCGCTTTTGCAGACAGGACTATAGCGGACAGCCCGGTCTCGCCTCAAGCGAGAGCCACCCAAATAGTTGAAAAAACAATATCTTTGCAGCCATAATTTGACGTGTGAAGCAGACTAAATTTCTTTCGTTTTTTCAGGAACATCCACAATTTGAGGCGTTAAACCGGCATTTGCAGGAAGGTGAAAAGCCACTCTATTTAAAAGGGATGCAGGGATCGGCGACTGCGATTATGATGGCTGCTGTTTTTGATCAGGCGGGTAAACAGCAGCATCTTGCGGTGTTGCCGGATAAGGAGCAGGCGGCCTATTTTTACAACGATCTGGAGGCTTTGCTGGACGATGCTGCGCTGGACCATAACAAAAAGCGGGTGCTTTTTTATCCTACTACGTATAAGCGGCCCTACGAGCCGGAGAAGTTGGATAGTGCATATGAGTTGTCGCGCACCGAGGTGCTGAAGCGGTTTATGACCGATGAGCGGAAAACTATTGTGGTGACTTATCCGGAGGCGTTGGCGGAGAAGGTGGTGAGTAAGACTTTCCTGAATAAAAATATGCTGAAGTTGCATAAAGGGGAAGAGGTTTCGTTGGATTTTTTGAGTGATTTGTTGCTTGATTTTCAGTTTGAAACGGTTGATTTTGTGGCCGAACCGGGTCAATTTGCCATTCGTGGGGGTATTTTGGATGTGTTTTCCTATTCGAATGACCATCCTTACCGGATTGAGTTTTTTGGTGACGAGGTGGCGTCGATCCGAACGTTTGATCCGGCTACCCAGTTGTCGGTTCAGCAGCTTAACCGCATCAGTTTGTTGCCCAATGTGCAGGACCGGAAGTTGAAAGAGGAGCGGATTAGTTTTCCCGATTATATTCCGTCAAAAACCGTTTGGTGGGTGGCCGGAGTTGATTTTGTGCACAACCTGATTGTTCAGGAATACGAAAAAGCGCTGAACACTTTTGGCGCTCTTGCCCCCGAGCTTGAGTTGTTGCCTCCGGAAGACCTGTTTATTAATGGAAGCTTTTTTATTGAAAAGCTGCGACAATTCAAAACCCTGGAATTTGGGCCGGAGAAGCATTTTACCGATGCTCCCGAATTGGTCTTTCATCAGTCGCCACAACCGGCTTTTAACAAGAAATTTGATTTGTTGCACAGCGATTTGCAGCAAAAGGCCGAAGCGGGCTACCGGTCGTATTTCCTTTCGTCAAATGCCAAGCAAATTGAGCGTTTACATGCCATTTTTGAAGATATGCAGCAAACGCATGCTGTGGAAGCGGTTTCATTTACACCCTTGGAACTCAGCCTGAGTGCCGGGTTTATCGATCATGACCTGAAAACACTTTGTTATACTGACCATCAAATTTTTGAACGTTACCATAAATTTCATCTGCGTGAAGGATTTGGGCGTAAAGAGGCCTTGAGTATCAAAGAACTTTATGATTTAAAACCCGGCGATTTTGTGACGCACATCGACCATGGGGTAGGACGGTTTGACGGTTTGCAGGTGATTGACAACAACGGTAAAAAACAGGAAGCCATCCGCCTGATTTATAAAAACAATGATATTTTGTACGTCAGCATTCACTCGCTGCACCGTATTTCGAAATACATTGGTCGCGAAGGAACACCTCCGGTATTGAATAAGTTGGGTTCGGGTGCCTGGAATCGCCTGAAAAATAAAACCAAATCGAAAGTAAAAGACATTGCCCGCGATTTGATTAAACTCTATGCCCGGCGGAAGGCGGTGGAGGGCTACCGTTTTATGCCCGATTCGTATTTGCAAAATGAGTTGGAAGCCAGTTTTATCTACGAAGATACGCCCGACCAGCTGAAGGCAACCCGGGATATTAAAAGAGACATGGAAGAGCCTCATCCTATGGACAGGCTGGTGTGTGGGGATGTGGGTTTTGGAAAGACCGAAGTAGCCATCCGGGCGGCTTTCAAGGCGGTGGCCGATAGCAAGCAGGTGGCGGTGTTGGTTCCGACAACCATTTTGGCTTTGCAGCATTTTAAGACTTTTAGCGAACGGCTAAAGGATTTTCCGGTAACGGTGGATTATATTAACCGATTTAAAAGCAGTAAACAACAAAAGGAGACCCTTCAGAAATTGGCGGAGGGTGAAATCGACATCCTCATTGGGACGCATCGAATTTTGAGTAAGGATGTGAAATTTAAAGATTTGGGCTTGTTCGTTGTGGATGAGGAGCAGAAATTCGGGGTGGCAGCCAAAGAAAAAATCCGGCAGATGCGTACCCATGTGGATACGCTTACGCTTACGGCCACACCCATCCCACGGACTTTGCAGTTTTCGCTGATGGGTGCCCGTGACCTTTCTATCATTAATACGGCACCACCTAATCGATATCCGGTACAAACCGAGTTGCGTTCGTTTAACCCCCACAGTATTCGTGATGCCATTACTTATGAAGTTTCGCGGGGCGGCCAAGTGTTTTTCGTGCATAACCGTGTGCAAAATATTATGAATGTACACGATATGCTGACGAAATTTGTTCCGGGTGTGCGCATTGCCATAGCACATGGCCAAATGGACGGGAAAAAGCTTGAAAAAATCATGCTTGATTTTATTGATGGTCAGTATGATGTGTTGCTGGCTACTACGATTATCGAGTCGGGATTGGATATTCCCAATGCCAATACCATCATCATCAACGATGCACAAAATTACGGCTTGAGTGATTTGCACCAGCTTCGCGGCAGGGTGGGGCGGGCCAACAAAAAGGCCTTTTGTTATTTGCTGACTCCCCCGCTGGCTTCTTTGCCGCAGGATGCACGCAAGCGCTTAAAGGCGATTACCGATTATGCCGATTTGGGAAGTGGTTTTAACATTGCTATGCGCGATTTGGATATTCGCGGGGCGGGAAATATTCTTGGGGCCGAGCAAAGCGGATTTATTTCCGAAATCGGGATTGAGATGTATCAGCGCATTTTGGATGAAGCGGTGATGGAATTGAAAGAGACCGAGTTTAAGTCACTTTTTCAAAAAGAGACTGCACAAAAGGCATTTGTGCGCGAATGTCAGTTGGAAACGGATTTGGAAATCCGGCTCCCGG
Source organism: uncultured Bacteroidota bacterium (assembly GCA_913055825.1). GTDB lineage: Bacteria > Bacteroidota > Bacteroidia > Bacteroidales > F082 > Sulfidibacterium. The sequence goes on along the minus strand of CAJXKB010000081.1, from coordinate 8,637 downwards.
ATGCTTATGTGCCTGCCATTGAGGAGCGTCTGACGCTTTACAGGCAGTTGGATGCCGTGGAAGATGAGGAAGCCTTAAATGTTTTCAGGGCGAACTTGATTGACCGTTTCGGACCGATTCCACCGGCCACAGAAGAGCTGCTCCAAAGTTTGCCCTTGCGTTGGCGGGCCCGGCAATTGGGTTTTGAAAAACTGATTCTCAAATTCAACAAAATGATTGGCGTATTCACCGGTGGTAATGAGGCTGATTTTTTCCAGTCGGAACGCTTTGGAAAGATTATCGAAACCATCAAAAACCATCCGGACTGTTGCGAAATACGCGAAAGAAAAGAAAAACTTACTTTGGTTTTTGAAAAGGTGGGGAGTGTGAAAACGGCCATTCACCGGCTCGCCATACTGCTGGTAAAAGAGAAACGTGAAAAACAAAAGCCATCGCTGGAGCAAGAAGAAATTTGATTTTTTCTCATCCGCGTTTGCAAACATGTACAAGGGTTGTTTATTTTCTGTTCCAGTCTGTTTCTTCTAATTCAAAAATTTCGTTAACATTTTTCCCGAAAGTGTGTGCTATTTTTAATGAAAGTACCGTGGAGGGAACATATTTCCCCAGTTCAATAGCGTTTATGGTTTGTCTGCTTACGGAAACCCGTTTGGCTAACTCTGCCTGAGTTAGGTTATTCCTTGCCCGTTCAACTTTTATTAAGTTTTTCAAAATGTGAGTTTTATGTTAATTAGCAAGAAATTTACTTTTATAAAAATGGTATATTAATACATAGGAAAGCAACTGGATTTGCAGAATATAAAACGCCTCAAAGTCAATATTTCTTTTGATAATAAGAAATACAAAAGCGACGAGCCAGGTAAATATCAGTGATTTTTCGAGACTCATGGCCCTCAGCTTTTGAAGAAATTCATCATCTATTTTTTCCTTTGAAAAAATATACAGAAGAAAACCACCAAAGGCCAGGATGGAACCCAACCAGTTCAGGGTATTGCTCAGCTCAGGCGAAATAATTTCTTTGTAAGTCAAAGGAGTGCTTTCGGAATCTATGTAAACTCCGGAGTTGCTATAGCCATAGTTGTACCCCTTTATGTAGCCTTTTTCAAAATCGTTAATGCCGGCAATAAAAGAAACAGCTATTGCCACAATTACAATAATTACTCCGGTTTTTTTATAGCCGTAAGGCAGATATGTTTTCATAATCAAATTAATTTAATAATAAATTCGGCAACAAAAGTAAAATAAACATTACATAAAAACAAGTAAACATTACAAAAAGTAAAGAAAAATTCTCAACGAATTTCGATTTATTATCTTTTGCGTCAGTAGGCTGACGGAAAAGATAGTATTTCCGTCAGTTGATTGACGGAAATACTAATTTTTATTGTATTTTTGCAAGAAACCTATTTGATAAATACAATGGAATACATAAAAAGAGCGATAGAAGACCAAGTAATAAAGGACTTATTATCCAAAAACAAAGTAATCCTGATTTACGGAGCAAGACGCGTTGGGAAAACGGTACTTCTAAGAAAAATTATTGAAAGGATAAATGTTGAACACCTTTTGCTCAATGGTGAAGACTTTGATCATGAAGAGTTGCTAAAGAACAGGAGCACATCACATTACAAACGCATATTAGGTAAAAAACGATTGCTGATAATTGATGAAGCCCAGACAATTCCGGGAATCGGTCTGAAACTAAAACTAATGATAGATACTATCCCCGGGCTAAAAATTCTGGCAACAGGTTCCTCTTCTTTTGATTTGAATAATGAAGTCGGAGAGCCGTTAGTCGGCCGAAAAATTGAGTATTTTTTGTTTCCACTATCTCAAATGGAATTTTCTGCAAAGGAAGATTACGGTACATCATTATCAAATCTTGAAGAACGACTGATATTTGGTGGATATCCTGAATTAATGCATATTCGGGATCGAAAAGATAAAATCCACTATCTAAAAGACCTGATAAATGCTTACCTGTTGAAAGATGTCATTGCATTTGAAGGGATTAAAAAGAGGGGTAAGATTGTCAATTTATTAAAGATGATTGCATTCCGAACCGGGTCTGAAATATCACTGGAAGGAATTGGAAAAGAATTGCAGATAAGTAAAAATACAGTAGAGCGCTATCTCGATATATTGTCTAAAGTATTTATTATACAAAAGATTACAGGGTTTAGCCGAAACCTCGACAATGAAATTACCAAAAAAGCAAAATGGTATTTTTTTGATAATGGCATCAGAAATGCCCTTATTTCAAACTTTAATCCGCTTGACTCACGGGATGATGTCGGCAAACTGTGGGAAAACTACTTTATCAGCGAGCGTATGAAATACCAATCATACCACAAACTGTATGTAAGCAACTATTTTTGGAGACACAAAAGTCAGCAGGAGATTGATTGGATTGAAGAATCCGACACGAAGCTGAAAGCTTTTGAAATAAAATGGAATCCAAATGTTACAGAGCGAATTCCGAAATTATGGAAAAAAGCATATCCCGATGCCACATTTATTACCATAAACCGTGAAAATTATCTGGATTATATCGTTGATGTTTGATAAAGATGGTTCTTTGTCGATGCATATGGAAAATACGATACTTCCGGCGCTCGTTTGCAAAGAGTGCCTTCAATAGTTTTCCATCATTTTTCTCAGGAGATTTCTCAGTCGTACCTCCTTCGAAATGACAGTTCTACTCCGGGGGGATTTCTCTATTCCCAAGGTGAATTGAAACCACAGCGTGATACTTGATGCGAGACGCTTTTGCTTTTTAAACATAAAAGAAAAATTTAATCAACCCCTTTTATTTGTTGTGAACCTTTTGTTGCAATCGTTTGCGGAAACAAAAAACAGGCAGCCGGAAGTTTTTTGTAATTTATAACTATTTGTAAATCAATATAAAGAACACTTCTGTTCACAATACGTGAAAAACAAAAACGGATTTTTTTATTCACGAAAAGATTACGTTTATATTTGAACCCCGATACAATGAAAATGCCAGCCAGTAAATTAAGATGTAATCATGAAAAGTAAAACCTACCGCAAAGCGAAGCTGATATTGGAAGATGGCACCTCATTTTCTGGATATTCATTCGGTTACGAAGCGTCCGTGGCCGGTGAAATTGTTTTCAATACGGCCATGACAGGATATCCCGAAAGTCTTACCGATCCGTCTTATGAAGGGCAAATCCTGGTTTTGACTTATCCTTCGGTAGGAAATTACGGTGTCCCCCGCACGGAAATACATGAAAGGTTGCCTGTTGGTTTCGAATCGGATCACGTCCACATCAGTGCCCTGATTGTTTCTGATTATTCCGAAAAACACAGTCATTGGAATGCAGCGAAGAGCCTCGGACAATGGCTGAAGGAAGAAAAGGTGCCTGCCCTTTCCGGTATTGATACCCGGAAATTAACAAAACACATTCGCGAAAAAGGGGCTATGCTAGCCAAAATCATTTTTGATGAGGACATCCCTTTTTATAATCCCAACGAAACCAATTTGGTGGAGAAAGTCAGCATTCGTGAAAAGCAAATTTATGGTTCCGGGCGGTACAAAATTTTGCTGATTGATTGTGGTGTGAAAAACAACATTATCCGTTATCTTTTGCGTTATGAAACGCAGATTATCCGCGTGCCCTGGGATTATGATTACAGTAAAGATGACTACGATGGCCTGTTTATTTCCAACGGCCCCGGCGATCCACAGGTTTGTGTTCCCACCATTAAACATTTAAAAACTTCCCTTTTACAGGACAAACCCATTTTTGGGATTTGCCTTGGGCATCAGTTGATTTCTTTGGCTTCGGGAGCACAGACGTACAAGCTGAAATTTGGTCATCGCAGTCACAACCAACCCGTTATTGAAGCCGGAACCAACAAAGCTTACCTGACTTCGCAAAATCATGGATTTGCCGTGGATGACGACAGCATTCAGGAGGATTGGGAAATTTATTTCAGCAACCTCAACGATGGAAGTAACGAAGGAATAAAGCATAAAAGCAAGCCGGTTTTTACCACTCAATTTCACCCCGAAGCTTCCGGCGGGCCTACCGACACGGCTTTTTTATTCGGAACTTTTGTGGATGAAATAAAAAAATGGAAAGGACACTGAAAAAATTACATCATGAACCACACTCCCGACAAGCAACAAATCAAAAAAGTACTGGTCCTCGGTTCAGGAGCGCTTAAAATTGGTGAAGCCGGCGAATTTGATTACAGCGGTTCACAGGCCCTAAAAGCGCTGAAAGAGGAGGGTATTCAAACGGTACTCATCAATCCGAATATTGCCACGGTTCAAACTTCTGAAGGTTTTTCCGACAAAATTTATTTTCTCCCCGTAACGCCCTTTTTTGTTGAACAGGTGATAAAAAAAGAAAAGCCACAAGGAATTTTGCTGGCTTACGGTGGACAAACGGCACTGAATTGCGGTATAGAGTTGTATAATTCCGGCATATTTGAAAAATACAATGTGCAGGTGTTGGGGACTCCTGTGGAAGCAATTATAGAAACAGAAGACAGAGAGAGGTTTGCTGCCAAATTACAATCGATTCATGTTAAGACGCCTAAATCGGTTGCTGTTGTTTCGGTAAAAGAGGCGGTAGCTGCTGCACATGAAATTGGTTATCCGTTAATTGTACGTGCGGCTTTTGCCCTGGGAGGACAGGGAAGCGGCTTTTGCCAAAATAAATCGGAGCTGGTGAAATTAGCAGAGATGGCTTTTTCTTATTCTGAGCAGATATTAGTGGAAGAATCTTTAAAAGGCTGGAAAGAAGTTGAATATGAGGTGGTTCGCGACAATTTTGACAATTGCCTTACGGTTTGTAACATGGAAAATTTTGACCCTCTCGGCATCCATACCGGTGAAAGTATTGTTGTGGCCCCCTCGCAAACCCTGAGCAACAGCGAATATCACAAACTACGGAAATTGTCCATTGAAATTGTTAAATCGGTGGGTATTGTCGGTGAATGTAACGTGCAGTATGCCCTGGATCCTGACTCTGAGGATTACCGAGTGATTGAAGTCAACGCCCGCCTGTCGCGTTCGAGTGCATTGGCTTCCAAAGCTACCGGCTATCCGCTGGCGTTTGTGGCTGCCAAACTGGGACTGGGTTATGGCCTGCATCAGCTGAAAAATAGTGTTACCAAGACGACGCCTGCTTTTTTTGAGCCTGCTCTGGATTATCTCGTAGTAAAAATTCCCCGTTGGGATTTGAATAAATTTATGGGGGTTTCGCATCAAATTGGTTCCAGCATGAAAAGTGTGGGCGAAGTGATGGCCATCGGCCGTAGTTTTGAAGAAGCCATCCAGAAAGGTTTGCGGATGATTGGCGTGGGGATGCATGGCTTTGCTGCCAACAAAGCGTCTAAAACAGACAATCTGGAGTCGGCGTTGGCGCACCCTACCGATATTCGAATCTTTATGATTGCGGAAGCTTTTAGCAGGGGGTGGGATGTGGAAAAAGTGCATGCTTTAACAAAAATTGATGTCTGGTTTCTTGAAAAACTGAAAAACATCTACGATCTGGAACAGGAAATAAAACCGTTTAAAACCATCTCAAGTTTGCCTGACGAATTGCTTCTCCGGGCAAAAAAAGCCGGGTTTTCCGATTTTCAGATTGCACGGTTAATCTTTTTCCCAAAAGCCATCGGCGAAAGCGATAAGGAAATCATGCAAGTACGTAATTACCGTATCTCCAAAAACATTGTGCCTTACGTAAAACAAATTGATACGCTGGCGGCAGAATATCCGGCACAGACAAATTACCTTTATCTTACTTATCATGGTGAAGAACATGATGTGGATTTTCAGCAAGACAAGAATTCAGTGATTGTCCTGGGTTCGGGTGCTTACCGGATTGGTAGTAGTGTGGAATTTGACTGGTCGGGGGTAAGTGCTTTAAAAACCATTAAAAACAAAGGTTTTAGGTCGGTTATGATCAATTATAATCCCGAAACGGTAAGTACCGATTACGACAGCTGCGACCGTCTTTATTTTGAAGAGCTTTCGTTCGAAAGAACGCTGGATATAGCAGAATTGGAACAAGCCCGTGGATTGATTGTGTCCACCGGAGGCCAGATCCCCAACAATCTGGCCATGCGGTTGTACAAGCAACAGATTCCGATTCTTGGAACTTCACCCGAATTTATCGATGAAGCCGAGAACCGTTATAAATTCTCGGCCCTGTTGGATAAAATGGGCGTAGATCAACCTGAATGGCGTGAGCTTACCAGCCTGGAAGACATTTATCACTTTACGGACGAGGTGGGTTTTCCGGTTTTAATCAGGCCTTCCTATGTTTTATCCGGAGCTGCCATGAATGTGGTTTCAAACCAAAACGAACTGAAACATTTCTTAAACCTGGCGACGGAAGTGTCGAAGCAATATCCTGTAGTGGTTTCCAAATTTATTGAAGGAGCCAAGGAGATTGAGATGGATGCGGTGGCCGATAAAGGTGATCTGGTGGTGTATGCCATTTCGGAACATGTTGAGTTTGCCGGTGTTCATTCGGGCGATGCCACCATCATGTTTCCACCTCAAAAAGTTTATGTGGAAACCATTCGCCGTATCAAACGCGTTAGCCGGATGATTGCCGGGGCTTTGCACATTAGCGGACCGTTTAACATTCAGTTTCTGGCCAAAGATAACGATATCAAAGTGATTGAATGTAATTTGCGGGCTTCGCGGAGTTTTCCATTTGTATCCAAAATATTGAAGATCAATTTTATTGATTATGCGGTCCGTATTATGTTGGGCGAAAAGGTGGAAAAACCGGGACGCTCACTATTTGATGTGGATTCTATTGGGGTAAAAGCCCCACAGTTTTCCTTTTCACGCTTGAGCAAGGCCGACCCTGTGTTGGGTGTCGATATGGCTTCCACCGGCGAAGTGGGTTGTATTGGCGATGATTATTATGAAGCCATCCTGAAAGCCATGTTGTCGGTAGGTTACACCATTCCTGAAAAAAGCATTCTGATTTCATCGGGTCCTTCCCGATCAAAAACAGAGCTGCTCAACAGTGCAAGGCTTTTACTGGAAAAAGGTTATCGGCTTTATGCTACCAAAGGGACACACGATTTTTATGAAAAAAACAATATCCCGACCACACGGGTTTTCTGGCCCGACGAGGACGAACAACCCAATGCCTTTGATTTGATAAAAAACAAAGCCGTTGATTTGGTTATAAACATTCCCAAAAACCTGACTTCAAAAGAATTGAGCAACGACTACTCCATTCGCCGTGCAGCCGTCGATTTTAATGTTCCCCTTATTACCAATGCCCGGTTGGCCAGCGCATTTGTGTATTCTATCAGCCGCTACCGGCTGGAAGATTTGCCCATAAAAAGCTGGGAGGAGTATTGATTACTGCGAGGCATAAGCGGATGCTTGTGCCGGGAAGACTCCTAAAGTACAACCATTTTTTTTGTATATACTTTACCGGTTTTTTCATTGACAATTTTTACAAGGTATATTCCCGGAGGCAGGTGATTGAAAAAAATAACACCTTTTGCAGCGCCCATGTGTACAGATTTCACCATTTTTCCTGCTGTATTGAGAATATAAATATGGAAGCCGGTATCCTTAGCGGAATTAATTTCAATGATTGAATGACTTTTCACAGGATTAGGGTAAATACTGATTTTCGTTTGATCTTGTGTTATGTTCTCCACCCCGACAAGATAGAGTTGGATTTCCCAGTCGTTGCTGTTGTTATTGTTCCATGTATTGTTGTCGTAATGCAAAACAAAATGTATAGAATAAATGTCTTGTCCTGTATTATTGAATGGCCCCAATTCTACTTTCCATGTTGTAGAATCAATTTTGGTAAACGGGGTTTCCACAGAATGTCCATCTCCAAAATCAAGTGTTCCTTCAGGCCAATAAGCCTGAATAGGTAATGTCCAATTCCCGTTTGTCTTATTTACTCCCCAATGCAGTTTGCCGCCATAGGTATCCATCGTTTGATCGTGACTTACTGTAATGGTGATTTTATCCTTCCGTGTGGGGCTTTCCGGTTTCCAGTAAACGTTGGAATTGGCGCCCACACCACCGCTACTTCCTTGTGCATTGCCCACATAGACATGCTGAATCGGCGTTTTAAAGGTATTACCCTGTGTATCAGTCATGGCCACATAATAATCTACCAACGTGTCGCTCAGGCCGGTTATTTTTGCATAATACAAGCTGGCAATGGCCTTGGGTAAGACAAAAAAGTCAATATCCGGATTGCCGGCATTGTAAGTTGAATCCATTATTTTTCGGGTCATAGAAATTTCTTTCCATTGACCTACACCGTCACCTCCGGCATAAGTATCATTATCGTCATCTGTCAGTGGGTTTACGCCATCTTTATCAAGCCTGTATTTCAGAACAGCAGTGCGAATGCCGCTCACGTCATATCCATAAGTCCAGACAGTAAAATCTTTTTTGCTGACGTGTACTTTGTAGCCATAAACAGGGCCGTATTCCTGACCGCCGGGGTTATACGGAAACCGTTGGGGAATAAATACCGAAGGAGGCGTTTTGTCTATGCCGGCATGGACGCTGATTTCTTTTTGGGCAAAAGCAATGGCATGATTTCCTGCAATGGTCTGTTTCACCTCCATGTCCTGAGCCGCACCGTAATACATATAGCC
>CAJXKB010000080.1 GCA_913055825.1 uncultured Bacteroidota bacterium | reverse complement strand
TAGGTAAAACCACGCGCCTTGGGCGAAGTTTGTCACTACGCCTTCCTGTTTAATCTATTTCTTCAATGTACTATTCCCCTCCCCGGCGTACTGACAAACTCCACCCAGCAAAAGGCAAGGCACGAGTCCCTTCGCTTTGGGCCTGGCTTCTGACTCGCGCGAAAGGAAGTTTACATCATCGGATTAAACGGATGTAGCTGATTATTTTTTCGCAATGCGAAAAACAAAAATCCGTGTAATCTGCTAAATCCGATGATAAAACAAAATTTTCCCGACCTTTCAGCCAGCGCGAGTCTGACGCGGAGCCGGTGCGTGCCACAAAGAAAAATGAAAAATTAAACCCAAAGACTCTTTAATCAGCCCGCGCAAGTCCCTTCGCTCTAGGCCTTGCTTAAGGCTCGCACTAAAGGGGATGTCTCCTTTCAGGTCGAACAAGACCTGAAAGGTGGAAAAATCGTTCTTCGATTCGACCTTTCAGGTGCAAGCCCACCTGAAAGGACACTAAAACCCTGAAAGATGGAAAGAAACTGAATAGGTAAAACCACGCGCCCTGGGCAAAGCACGAGTCCCTCCGCTTTTGGCCTGGCTTCAGACTCGCGCTAAAGGGGGAGTGCGACTTCGTGAAAACCCTTTGTGCGCCTTTGTGGTTATTTACCATCAATGAAAAACCCTAAAGACGAATCAAACACACCCATATTTCCTTTCCCAAAAAAAATCAACTAATTTTTTAGTTAAAAAAACTTGCATATTTGTAAAATGTTTATTTCCTTTGCAATAATTAACTAAGTTTTTAGTTGTAAATATAAATAAGACTCATGAAAACACTCACAAAAGCCGAAGAGCAGATCATGCAAAAGCTCTGGAAACTGGAAAAAGCACATGTGAAAGATATCATTGCTGAACTTCCGCGCCCAAAGCCGGCCTACAATACCGTTTCGACCATTATCAGGATTCTGGAAAAAAAAGGCTTTGTGGCTCACCGCGCCCATGGAAAAACCCACGAGTATTATCCGCTGGTTACAAAATCAACCTACCGGAAGACTTTTTTCAGTCACTTTTTTCAAAACTATTTCAGTAATTCTTACCTCTCTTTCACCTCTTTTTTTGCTAAAAACCAAAATCTGAGTCTTGAAGAACTGGAAGAAATGCAAAAGATTATTGAAGAAGAAATCAAAAAGAAAAACAACCTTTAACACGAAAGCCATGTATCCCCTATTAACCTATTTTATCAAATCGTTCCTGAGTTTGGGAATTTTCTATTTCACCTGGCTCTTTTTCTTTAGGAAACAAACCGATTTCCTGTTTAACCGGTATTATTTAATCCTCTCCACGCTACTGGCAGTCTTTGTCCCAGTAGTTCACCTGCCGGAGTTATTCCCCGCCGTTTTTCAGCATTCCATGGGGCACTTATCGGCAGTTCAAATGAGCGAAGTACTGATAGGAAACGCTGAGGGCCATGCTGCTACAGGCTCCGGATTATCGCTTTCAGCCATACTCTGGGAAATCTATCTTCTCGGAATAATTGTTATGGCCATTCGCTTTCTGCTGAGCCTGTTTCAGCTTTACCGCCTTGTCGAAAAATCGGAAACAAAAAGGGAGAACGGAATAAAAGTTGTCTTTATTTCCGGAGATCTTCCGGTCTTTTCTTTTTTCCATCTGATTTTTATCCGCAAAGAAATATTTGAGAATCCCAATGCTGCCGCCATAATCAACCACGAAAAAATTCACGTCCGGCAAAAACATTCATTGGATTTGCTGGCCCTTGAAATATTACGTATCTTCCAATGGTTCAACCCCTTTGTTTACCTCATAATAAAAGCTGTTAAAGAAAACCACGAATTCATTGCCGACAGTGGCATGGCCCTTCCCGAAAGTAGTGAAGACAGTTATCTGCACCTGCTTTTCAGAGAAGCAAGTGGTTTTGAGTTTAGCACGTTTACCCATAATTTTAGTTATTCACTTTTAAAAAAACGTATGATCATGATGAAAAATCAAAAATCCCAAAAAAAGATGCCGGTAAAATTATTACTCAGTATACTGGCACTGACGTTTGCCTTGTTTGCCTGTAACAACACAAAACAATCATCCCCTAAACAAACTAACAAAATAAGTCCTATAACGAAGGTTCAAAAAATCATAATCAGGGATGAAACTCCTGGTGAGCAAAAAGCCATCGCTGCCCAGGTAGACACAGGACAAGTTTTTACGGTAGTGGAAAAAATGCCCACATTTCCGGGAGGTGTAAAAAACCTGATGAACTACCTTTCGACCCATATCAAATACCCGGCGCAAGCCAAAAAAGATGGAATAGAAGGAAGAGTTTTCGTGAATTTTATTATCGAAAAAGATGGCAGCGTAAGCCATGTGAAAATACTCAGAGGCATCGGACACGGTTGCGATAAAGAGTCCATGAGGGTCGTAAAAAATATGCCCCGCTGGATACCCGGCGAGCAAAGGGGAAAACCCGTCCGTGTTGATTACAACCTACCGGTTAAATTCAGCCTTGAATAAAAGCTAGCCAATCTTTTTAGGTTTTGACCCGCAAACCCATGAATAAAATATTTCTTGCCTTTCTTCTCATGTTCTTGTTTGGCAACTGCTTTGCACAGCATCCCAAACAAACAACCATACGCAACGATTCCTCATTTCGCGCATGGGAAAAAAGGCAAGAAGTCATGGCGCTCATCAGGCAAAAGAAAACGTTGCATTTTTTAGCGTCAGCCGATAAAGATTCCGTTTTCATCATTGACTTGTCAAATTGTAATTTCACCAAACTGCCCGATGTTTCAGGTTTTAAAAAAGTTAAAAATCTTAAGGCATCTTATAACAAGCTGAAATCAGTGCCCGGCAAATACCTGAAAAGCGACAGCCTGCAAGAAGTTATTTTCTCGAACAACCATCTGAAAAGAATCCATTTTCCTAAAAATACTGCCATAACGGATGTAAAATTGGATGAAAACCGTTTTAGGAGAATACCCCGTTCTTTGAAAAGACTGAAAAACCTGAAAACCCTGGAAATGGAACAGAACCGGATAAAACGTATCCCACGTTTTTTGCGCAAGATGAAAACGTTACAGCAAGTAAACCTGAACTTTAATGCCGTCCGATTGAACAGACAAGCCGTCAAAAACCTTAGCGGGGTAAATCATATTCTGCTGGCAGGCAACCATTTAAAGCAACTTCCTGGAAATATCGGCGAACTTAAGGCCGTCAGGAAACTTAATTTTGCCAAAAATGAAATAACGACGCTACCTGCCTCATTCGACAAACTCGACAGCTTAAAAATCCTTATTTTTTACAAAAATCAATTCGACAGGATTCCTGCTGAGGTCTTCCGGTTGAATCAGTTGGTACAACTCGACTTTTATTACAACAATCTAAAACAGATTCCACCGGCTATTGGCAGACTGAAGCATTTAAAACAACTTTTTCTTTCGTTCAATCATATTTCGGCGCTGCCCGATTCCATGCGACAGCTAACACAATTGCGTTACCTGTACATTCACCACAACAACCTGAAAGTGATTCCCGGATGGATCAAAAATTTCACCCATTTGCAGAGAGTGGGACTTGGGTATAACCACCTCTTTTTTATCCCTGATCTTTCCGGAATAAAAACGCTGAAAGAAGCCGATTATCAACATAACAATTTATCACATTTCCCCTGGAAAATGGCCGAAAGCCCATCCATTGAAATATTAATCCTGCGCCACAATCCTTTTATCCTTTCAGAGGAAGACAAAGAAAAACTTCACCGCTTAGTGAAGGAAAAAGAGCTTCACGGATACACACTGATTCCGTAACGGTTCTTTTTTAAACAGGATGATTTGAAATCGATCTTGGTGTTCTGATTCCTTTTTATCAGCCAGCGTGAGTCTGACGTTGAGCCGGTGCGTGCCAAAATGAAAAATGAAAAATTAAGAATGTAGGATTAAACCCAAAGGCTCTTTAATTAGCCTGCACAAGTCCCTTCGCTCTAAGCCTGGCTTCAGACTCGCACGAAAGGATGGTTGTCTCCTTTCAGGTCGAACAAGACCTGAAAGGTGGAAAAACCGTTCTTCGATTCGACCTTTCAGGTGCAAGCCCACCTGAAAGGACACAAAAACCCTGAAAGATGGAAAGAAACTGAATAGGTAAAACCACGCGCCTTGGGCGAAGTTTGTCACTACGCCTTCCTGTTTAATCAATTTCTTCAATGTACTATTCCCCTCCCCGGCGTACTGACAAACTCCGCCCAGCAAAAGACAAGGCACGAGTCCCTTCGCTTTGGGCCTGGCTTCAGACTCGCGCTAAAGGAGATTTTCAACAAAGAAAATAACCACCATCAGCACATCAAAATAGGAATTAGCCATTATTCTATGAAAAATAAGTTATACGTGAATAGCCCCATGAAAGCCGACTGGAAATTTCTCTATTTTTGAAGAAAATTTAAACCGATGAAATGCTCACCGCTTACCGCAGTTTCGCCCGTTGATGGCCGCTATCATGGCAAAACAGAAGCCCTCTCTGCTTATTTTTCAGAATATGCCCTGTTCAAATACCGCCTGCAGGTAGAAATTGAATATTTCATCGCCCTGTGTGAGCTTCCCCTGCCGGGATTGGAAAACTTTGAACGGGATTTATTTTATCTGATGCGTAAATGGGTAGATGATTTTAGCATAGCCGATGCCGAAGCCATTAAAACCATTGAAAAAACCACCAACCACGATGTAAAAGCCGTAGAATATTTCATCAAAGCCAAAATGGATGAAGCCGGCATGGGGAAGTTTAAGGAATTTATCCATTTCGGACTGACTTCGCAGGACATCAACAATACGGCCATGCCTTTGGCTATAAAAGAGGCCCACCAAAACGTGATTCTTCCGGCTTATGAGAAATTGAAAGAAAAATTGAAGGCCATGGCTTTTCAATGGAAAGAAGTTCCCATGCTGGCACATACCCATGGCCAGCCGGCATCCCCTACCCGGCTCGGAAAAGAATTTTATGTTTTTGTGGAGCGACTTGAAAATCAATTAGCGCTTTTAAATACCATCCCCTTTTCCGGGAAATTCGGTGGCGCCACAGGAAATTTAAATGCCCATGTAGTAAGCTATCCACAAATTGACTGGGTCAATTTTGCCATAAAATTTATGGATGACCACCTGGGATTACAGAGGCAAAAAACGACCACTCAAATCGAACATTACGACAACCTTGCCGCCTATTTCGATAATCTGAAAAGATTGAATACCATTTTGTTGGATGCCTGCCGCGATTTCTGGCTGTACATTTCCATGGATTATTTCAAACAAAAAATAAAAGCCGGCGAAGTGGGCTCATCAGCGATGCCGCATAAGGTGAACCCCATTGATTTTGAAAATGCAGAAGGCAACCTGGGAATGGCCAATGCGATTTTACAACACCTCAGCAGTAAATTACCCGTTTCACGATTACAACGCGATTTGACCGACAGCACCGTTACACGAAATATCGGTGTACCAATGGCACATATTCTCATTGCCGTTCAATCCATGGAGAAAGGGCTGTCTAAACTCATCCTGAACGAAGACAAGTTAGCTGCTGATTTGGAGGACAATTGGGCCGTAGTTGCCGAAGCCATTCAGAATATCCTGCGGCGTGAAGGTTATCCCAAACCGTATGAAGCACTAAAATCCCTCACACGAACAAATACAAAAATGAATGCACAAATCATACACGATTTTATTAATCAGCTTGATATTTCCGAAGAAATTAAAAATGAATTAAAAGCCATTCGTCCTGAAAATTATACCGGACTCGGTTTTTGACCTTTCAGGTCGAACCTGTATAACCTTTCAGGTCGAAAAAGACCTGAAAGGTTTAATACAAAACTTCACAACAAGAACAATTTTATGATCAATCTTTTAGAAAATATTTCCTTAAAAAAGTTCAACACTTTCGGTGTGGAAGCCCGCACCCGGTATTTTGCTTCCTTCACTACCTATGACGACTTAAAAAACCTGATCCTTAGCAGCCATCCGGCTGAAAGGCAACACCTCGTGATAGGCGGAGGGAGCAACCTGCTGTTTACAAAGGATTTTGACGGATGGATTTTGCATAACGAAATCAAAGGAATGAAAGTAACAAAAGAGACCGCTAACGAGGTCTTCATCAAAGTGGGTGGAGGTGAGAACTGGTCCGATTTTGTTGACTTTACCGTCGAAAAAGATTGGTATGGATTAGAAAACCTCAGTTTAATTCCGGGGACAGTGGGTGCTGCTCCTGTACAGAATATCGGAGCTTACGGAGTGGAGCAGAAAGATGCTTTCGTCAGTTTGGAAGCGTGCAATTTAATCACCGGGAAAATCTGTCAGTTTAACAAACTTGAATGCGATTTTGGATACCGGCACAGCATTTTCAAAGGAGACGAAAAAGGAAAATGGATGGTATTGAATGTAACCTACAGGCTTCAGAAAAATGGGGAATTACATATTGATTATACACCTTTAAAAAAATTCTTTCAGGAGAAACCCTTTAATCAGATTTCAGTGAAAGCCTTGAGCGAAGCCGTTAAAAATATTCGTCGCAGCAAACTTCCCGACCCTGAAGTGATGGGTAACGGGGGTAGTTTTTTCAAAAATCCAATAATTACTAAAAAAGCGTTCCAACCTCTTCAGGAGAAATATCCTGACATTCCCTTTTACGAACTGAAAGACAACAAAGTAAAGCTGGCTGCAGGATGGCTCATCGACCAAAGCGGATGGAAAGGAAAAAGCATGGGACAGGCAGCCGTTCACGACAAACAGGCCCTGGTATTGGTAAACCTCGGGAATGCCAGCGGATTGGAAATTCTGGAATTGTCAAATGCCATTGCCGAAGATATTTACAATAAGTTTGGCATACAACTTGAGCCGGAAGTACTCATCCTTTAGCAAAACAAACCACTGAATATTAAATTATCATGCCAGCTTGTCCCATCGTTTATTAGCACCCGCAGCATATTGCTCAAGCGGAATAATGGGTTTCTCAAGTTTGGAGCGGGTTTCGCCGGAAATCTTCCCCTCATTTACCACCTCTTTTCCTGCTTTGCGAAGCAGTTTGTAATAACGAGCAACAAGGGGTTTCAGCATCATGTGTTTTACCCCAAGAATTTCACCGCCGCCACGGTAAATTTCACCAATCACCTCCGAGTGCATGTTGCGTGCAACACGTCTGACCAACAATTGAATCACCTGAAAATGGCTTTGTTCCCCAAATCCGGAATTGGAAATCACCACGATTTTCGGATATTTTGCGTAGCGTTTCGTATGACGGGTTTCCCCTTTTTCATCTTTCTCAAAATGAGGATCAACCAAAGGGATGAGTCGGTCCATAAATGTTTTCATCAAGCCCGAAACGTTATCCACGTAAACCGGTGTGGCAATGACCACCACATCCGATTTGATAAACTTTTCGAGAAGCTCATCCATGTCGTCATGAAAAATACATTTTCCGGGGGTCTTTGTCCAGCAATCGAAGCATCCGTGACAAAATTTGATTTTCTTTTTAATCAGGAAAATGTTTTCCACATCGGCTCCGGCTTTTTCGGCTCCGGCAAGAAATTCAGTCACCATGCGGTGGGTATTTGATTTCTTTCCGCGGGGACTTCCGTTGAAGACAGTAATTTTCATGGGTAAAGGCTTTTGAGGTTAAAATGACAGATTTTCCTCAAAAGTAGCAAAATTCCCCATGCATGCTTTTTAACAGATTTTCAATCTACACACTAAACTCTTTCAACCAAAAATCGTGTTTGTTGCAAAAGCTGGTAGCATATAATTTGCCATGGAAGCCATTGGGGAGTTCAATTGTTGAGATTGCCCTTACGTCAGTCGGGTGAAAGGTTTTAGCCCCTAACAATTTACCGTTTTTATCCACAACCGTATGCCTGACGATATAATGTTCTTCGGTCATCGGATGAAAGGTCTGCATGGTGAGCATATTTCCCTTTACCGTTACTACCGGCACATGGCTCCCGGCCTTTCCTTCCCATCTCCCCTGCTCTTTTTGAGTAAAGATAATACCGGGGAAATCCGGACTTTTAGAATTTACAGATTCTGATTTCGCCAACAAAGGGGCAGAAACAGCCAATCCCGTAGCCAATAAGGCGCTGTTTTTCAAGAAGTTTCTTCTATTTTTCATGAAGTTTTGTTTTTATAGTTTATGCAAAAGTCTGCATTTTTAACTGCAAAATCAAGGATTTTAATGGATTTATTTAAAATTAATCTAAATAATTCTATTGTTGCAGGTATTCCGGAGGCTTTGCAGGAACAGGTTTACGACCATAAAACAGGTCATCCATCTTCAGGGCAAGTGTTCGGAAAGCCGAAGAATTCCTGATGCCGGTTCTAACCAGGTTGTGCATTGCATTATCGGGATGCGAATAGGGACACACGCTGATGCACCGCCCACAATCGGTGCCTGCTTTGGTCCAATACGTAAAACAGCTCTCCTGATTGATTTGCCAGCGCAGAGCACCACCAATCACTTCACGGTCTTCGAAAGAAATGGCCCGGCTGGGGCAAACGTCGGCACATTTTTTACACTGGACACAAAAATCAATAAACGAATAATCGTGCAGTGGCTCATCCACCACTAAAGGCAAATTGGTAGTTACCACCGAGATACGAACGCGAGGCCCCAGTTTAGGGGTCATCAGCAAGCCCATCCGGCCAATTTCACCCAGACCCGCATCCCGTGCTACCAAAGGGCAGACCACCTGATAATTTCCATCGATGTGTGCACGGGCTTCATAACCCAAATTGCGGATAAAGCGCGCCACCTGCAAGGCAATTCGTCCCGATTCGAGATATTGCTGACCCGATTCCATCACCATGGTGCCGGCAGGCGCCGATTTGACCATCTCATGATCCATTTCAACAGTAAAAGCAATGGCAAACTCATGCTGTTTTTCGATGGGTTTGTCATAACGCGCTGCCCTTCCTCCCACCGAATACAGATGATAATCTTTCAAGGTGGTCATTCCACAATCCACCGCACCCAGTTTCTTTGACCAGTTTTTGATGTAGCGACTTATTTTTCCGGCATCCACAGGAATTTGCTTGTTACTTACCGTACCATCCACCACATCGCGCAGAGCAGCAATGGTTTCAAAACTGGCATCTGCCGAAGCAAAATAAAAAGGATTATATTGTGTCGTCCCTTCCTGTAACAAACCGGGATTTTTCCTAAAAGCATCATCCAAAGGTTTCTTCTCCGGATTTCGCCGGTAATAATCCCTGAAACGCGCTGACCCGGGTACCAGCTCATTCCGCGAAAACATGGTATCACGTTCATCAATACGTTGTACAGGAATTACCTGCCGGTAGGATTTGTTTTTCCCGAAAGGCAAAAAATAAATGCAGAGGGTAAGGATGACTGCAAGCATTAAAATTGCCAATACGACCCCTTTAAAAGGAAACGAAAAAACAGCCGTCAGAACAAAAGGCAGGGGAAGCAAAACGGCAGACAGCAGAAATTTACGTGCCGCCCGGGTTTCCTTTTCACGCAGGGAAATAAAAGCAGCATATACAAAAGCCAACGCGAAAAGCACCCCAAACAGGAATAGTAATGAATTCATCATATCGGTTTGGCTAAGCATAGTGTTGGTTTCCGAAACATTTCACTTTCATTTTACTGCTAATTTCCATTACTTGCATATTTTTCAATTTACGACAACCACCGCATTACGTATGAGCCTTTATTACCCATCGTTTTCTTTTCTTAGTCGAAAAATGTTTCTTTCATCACTGATTTAACTTCCTTTATTTCAGGTTGAGATAATCTTCCCAGGACTTTGATAATACGTTGTTTATCAATAGTCCGAATTTGATCAACTACAATCCAGCCGATTTTTCTATCGTGCTTTACCTCAATTCTTGTAGGATATTTTCTCGAAGTTGTTGTCATTGGTGCAACGATAATTGTCCTAAGAAACTTGTTCATTTCGTCTGGTGAAATGATAACACAAGGTCTGGTCTTTTTTATTTCACTACCTATTGTTGGGTCAAGATTTACAAGGACTATTTGATATTGTTTTAAATCCATTCTTCCAAATTCTCATTTTCAAAAACGTCATTAAATAAAAGTTGGTCATCACCCTGTTCATTCATTTGTTTAAATGCTGTTTCCCAACCTTTTCTTGGACTTGAAATGGGTTTTAATATCAAATATCCTTTTTCAAGAATAAGTTCGACTTTGTCTTTGATATTATACTTTTCAATCAAGGTTTTTGAAAGTCTGAATCCTTTTGAATTCCCGATTCGTATTATTGGTATTTCCATTAGTATTAATTTTTCAATGTAATTACAAAGTTAATACTATTATTTGATTTCACAAGTTTTTTTTATTTATGTGTCTTCTGTTTTTTTTTAAATAATGGGTAACGGATAGGGCTGTGAAAAGTGCGGGTTTTAGAGCCGTTTATGTTGTGACCACCGTTTTTGTTTTCATTTCATATTTACCCGTTTTGCCCACATTGCTTATGAGCTCGTGTTGGACACTTTACATTATTGATTATCTATGTGTTATTGTAATTTTTCAGTTTAAATTTATCGAAATCTTTTTATCATTCGCAATTTTATCAATTACATTTTTAATTTCTTGAATTACCGAATATTCCAATTTTGACATGGTCAATTTATAGGTTGAGTTATCATTTTTTGTAATGATAAAATTACCCGGTTTGTAGTCAATCGAACGAATCTCAGACCAATCAATGCTTTGTTCTTTATCAAATGCTCCAGTCTTTATTTTTATAGCTTGGTTATCAATCTTGATAAAAGCTTTTCCTATTAATCTTTCTATTGAATAACCTAATCCGGATAAAGTTTGCGAAACACCATTAAGCAAAAAGAAAAACGAATATATCCAATCAAACAATGATAGCGCATTGTTTTCAATCAGTCTTAATGTAATCCAGAAAATCGCTAAAACAAATGACAGTATCCCAAGTATTAAAGCGAATTTTGATTTCTTTTTTTCTTTTAATAAATCTCTTGAATAGTCCATAATGTACAGGTTTTAATCATTCATTTTTTTAATCTGACATTTTGCACTAATTACTAATTGACTACAGGGCCAGTATGTATTGTGCCACAACAGCTGTTAGCCAACGTAATTTCCTTCTTTATTAATCTTTTACACAACGTATTGCATAACCATATTTCATATGATTTAGTCTGCGAACACAATCGCCTCCAGGAGAACTAAATGGTATACACCATGCATACCCATCATCCCCCTGAGTACTACTCCAATAAATACCTTTGCCTCCCATACAACAGAAGGTTCCATCACTTGGACTCCTTAATCCACTGGGTAAAATTGTCATACCAGATTCGTTTGTTACATATTCACCAAAACCATACCAATGGCTTTCTCCTTTTTCTTTAAGTTTGAATGCTGCAACATCTTCACCACCAAGATTAAGTGTTAATAATTTCCAGTCCGTATTTGTCGCCACATGCCAACCCTCTGGAGCTAATTTGCGTGAATCTGATATAGCGTACCAATTATATAACCGTCCGTAAGTTGCAATTGTGTCGATATTTTCTGTGTTATTATAATTACAGTAAGCACCAGTTGTTAGATTTGACCAAGTATTATTATCTATTATTTTGGGAATATAATCCCCATTTCGATATTTTGTCGTACGAAGGTTTTCAGCCATCCATATTTGTCCATTAACTTGAATGGTTTTATATTCGTTACCATCCTGATCTGTCATAGTTCCATATGTCAAATTTGGATTAAATATTGCACTTGTCCTTCCATTTGTTTGATTTATTGGACTATCATTATCTTTTTCGCAACCAGTTACAAAAAGTAAAAAAAGTGCAATGCTGATTGTTGAATAAATACAAGATCTGTTTCTCATTACTCTCTATATTGGGTTTAAAATCAAATTATTATACATTTTTATTTCTATCAACTGCTTCGTCTTAAAGTTTATGTTGGCTAACTATGTTATCTGAGGAACAAAGTTATCTTTTATTCTGGTATTTTGCAATTTATGTGTAGTTTTTATTGCTTGGTAGATTAATTTCATCGAAAGAGTTTTTTTGATGTTTTTACCATTTTCCAAATCTAAAAAAGTTTTGTATATGTAGGTGTAAACTGGCTTATCGGTGAAGCGTCAGCTAATTTCTATTGCTTTCCAGCCCCATTTATTTTTCGTTTTGTTAAATGATAAAATCGCTTTTCCAGTCAAATACTGACCGTTAGTCAGATTTTTTTTCTGAATTAGTTTTGGCTCAATAAAGACGTCATCTACAAATCCAAAGTTCTGTGGAGAAATTACTTTTAGTGTGCCTTCATATTCCCGAATTGCATCAGATGTCAAATTTGGTTCAGCTTTCTTAGCAGTTAGTATTTTGTAAAAACCATCTTGTCCATCTCCATTGAATCGTACCTTTAATATGTCACCGATCTGTGGTTTATCCAATTTACCGGAATAATTAAAGAATCCGAATTTTTGCTCATTTTTTACAAAATTCAGTATGTTCTTATTTTTGTTAACAAATTCTACGGCAATGATTTCTTCCGGGATGTCCTGAAACAATATTTCTTCTGCCTTCTTTACATACTGTAAGTACAAGTCTTTATTATCCTTTTTTGACGTGGCTGATTTATACCAGTCCTGCCCTATCCACTGTGTTATTTGGTTTGACAATTTCCATTCATGTTTTTCTCTAGTCGAGATAACCTTTTGGATTTCAGTTTTGGCCTCATTGTACATCTGCCTCTCCACAAGCATACCTGCAAATGTTTGCCTAAGCTTAACCAGAAAGTCTTCGCGTGTTTTCAGGCTCAATGCCTTACAGTAGCATGCAAACTGAATTTCTTTATCATCAGGAAAGATTTCCGCCATTACTTCCCATACCCAAAAGTCATTTCTTTTCTGCTTGGCAAACGGTAAAAAGGAAGAGAGGATATTTTCATCATCTCCCAATGCCAATAATAACTTTGCCTTGAAATAAGGTGAATATTGACATTCGGGATGTTCGTTAATTATTCTGTCTAACTGGGGTAGAAATGCCCGGATTTT
>CAJXKB010000079.1 GCA_913055825.1 uncultured Bacteroidota bacterium | reverse complement strand
TGCAAATCCGAATGAGCGGTGCTTAAGATAAAATTTCTGCATTAAAAATGCAGGCATAGATGCGTCCTCGTTGCAAACGAGGACGAGAGTGGGAAGGTTAAGACCCGGAAAAAAAGGGGCGCAACATAGTGATATTACAATGTTGGGAAATTATAAAGAAAAACCTACTCGATTGGTCGGTTCTTTACATTATTTGGAATAAATTTAAATATACGAAATATCGTAAGCCTGTTACGCGTCGCATTCGGACGGCCTGATTTTAGAAAACCAAATCTGTACATAAAAGTTTTTTATTAATTTTATAACTTATTAACCTTTAAATTATTTAGCTATGAATTTACTTTTTGCTGCCTGGAATCCGATGATTGACAATGCATTCTACGTGTTTATGACATTAATTCTAATCGTAGTAATATTTCTAATTTTTCGAGGTATACTGCTTTGGTATTGGAAAATTAATACCATCGTTAATAACCAGGACAAACAAACAGAACTGCTTGAAAAAATTGTTACACTACTTGAGAATGAAAAAAAATAGGAATCTATTACATTAGCGAAGAGGCTATATTAAGTGTTCTTATTTTGCCTGATTTGTATCAGTTTTTTAGTAATATTAAAGTGATTAGCGATAAATAACTTGATTTGACATAAACAAATCCCCCAAAAAACACGCCTATTTCCCGGGCGTGTTTTTTTTGTCCTTTTCAAAAAAGGGCCAACATTGTATCATTGCATCATGATACATTATTCTAAGATAAATATCATTACAGAAAAAAAAGATGCCCGCGGTGAACCGGTGCCGTTCGACTTTAAGGCCGTGACACCCTTTCTGCCCTTTCCATTCGGATTGCAAATCCGAATGAGCGGTGCTTTTACAACTCTCGTCCTCGTTTGTAACGAGGACGGGTTTATTTCGAATACTTGTAATGTTCAATATGCCAGGCTATTAATTTTTTTCAATTCATCAAAATGAAGCTGTGTTCTCAATGAGATTGCTTCTTCACGCTTGCCCACAAATCTTCCCTAAGTTCATCGCAATGACGCTCGTTCTTACAAGGCTTACGTCTTATATAACAGCTACTTAATCATAGTTGTCGCTGGTAAGGAGGTACGACTGAAGCAATCTCATAGAGTAACCGGACATCTGATTATGGAGTAAGATGAATGATTTTTTCCTAACAAGCACTTAGCACATCAAAATAATATTTAGCCGGTATTATGGGAAAGTTGTTTCTAAAAACGGCTACAACATCAGCGGTTTTACAAACCGGGTTACATCATCAGCGGTAATCTCCTTTTCACAAAGAATTAAAAGCCGTTCTACCACATTGTGAAGCTCGCGCACATTACCTGTCCACTGAAATGTTTTCATCATTTCGAGGGCTTCATCGGTAACACTCAGCGGCGGCCTGCCCTGGCTTTCGGACAGCTCTTTAATAAAATATTCGACCAGCAATGGGATATCTTCTTTGCGGTCGCGCAAGGGAGGAACCTGCATCACAATTACGCTCAGACGGTGGTAAAGGTCTTCGCGGAAGTTCCCGTTTTTGATTTGTTCAGGCAGGTTTTTGTTGGAAGCTGCCATTACACGCACATCCACATCAATTTCCTTTTCGCCACCCACGCGGGTAATTTTATTTTCCTGTAAAACACGCAGTACTTTAGCCTGGGCCGAGAGGCTCATGTCGCCGATTTCGTCTAAAAACAGTGTGCCTCCATGAGCCAGCTCAAAATCACCTTTGCGTTGTTTTATTGCTGAGGTGAACGAGCCTTTTTCGTGACCAAAAAGCTGGCTTTCAATTAGTTCGGATGGAATAGCGGCACAATTCACTTCAATAAAAGGTGCTTTCGCCCGTGGACTTTGTTCATGAATTTGCCGGGCAACCAGCTCTTTTCCCGTGCCATTTTCCCCGCCAATAAGCACCCTGGCCTGTGTGGGTGCCACTCTCGCTATCATCTCTTTTAGAGAAACAATTTTTGGCGAAGTTCCCACGATATGATATTTTTTTTCGACTTCCTTTTTAAGCCTTTTGGTCTGTGTTACAAGGTCTTTTTTGTCGATGGCATTGCGAATAGTAATCAATAGACGATTCAAATCGGGGGGTTTGACTATGAAGTCATAAGCTCCTTTTTTAATGGCTTCTACTGCCGTTTCAATAGTGCCGTGCCCCGAAATCATAACCACGGGGCAATCGGTAAACTTTTGAAGGTTTTCCAGCACTTCTAAGCCGTCCATCTCCGGCATCTTGATATCCAGCAAAATAGCATCAAAAGGGTGTGCTTTTGCCATGTCCAGCGCATCCATTCCGTTGGCCGCCAGGTCAACTTCATATTTTTCAAATTCCAGAATTTCTTTCAGCGTTCTCCGGATACTACTTTCATCATCAACAACCAGTATTTTCGGCATCTTTTTTTTAAATCAAAAATACGAAAAATCATTTCCAAAAAAAGATTATAATTTAGCCTTAAAAAAACATGACAAAGGTTTCATTTAAAGACAATGTGGTGATTATTACGGGGGCATCTTCCGGAATTGGTAAGGAACTGGCCCTGCGCCTTTCCGAACAGGGGGCAAAATTGGCTTTGGCAGCCCGGCATTTGGATGCGTTGGATATTGTGGTTGAGCAATGTAGCGGGTGGGGCGGGGAGGCCATGGCCGTGCTTGCCGATGTTGCAGATAAGAAACAGTGTAAACATTTAATTGATAAAACGGTTGAACGGTTCGGACGCATTGATACCCTTATTAATAATGCCGGTTTAAGCATGTGGGCCCGGTTTGAAGAGATTACCGACTTATCGTTTTTTGAGAAAATTATGCAGGTTAATTATTTTGGAAGTCTGTATTGCACCTATTATGCATTGCCCTATTTGAAAAAATCGAAAGGTCGTTTGGTGGGTATTTCAAGTCTTACGGGTAAAACCGGTGTTCCGACACGAACCGGTTATGCGGCCAGCAAGCATGCCATGGCAGGTTTTTTTGATTCATTGCGGGTTGAGTTACGTGACCAACATGTGAGCGTTACCATGATTTACCCCGGTTTTGTTGCTACGGCGGTTCGGGAACGTGCTTTTGGGAAAGATGGTAGTGCATTGGGCAAAAGCCACTTGGAAGAGAATGGCGTGATGAGTGTTGAAGAATGTGTGCATCAAATTATTCCGGTTATAGCTAAACGGCGTCGTGAATTGGTGATGACTACCCGTGGCAAGCTGGGCATGTGGATAAAGTTGTTTGCACCCGGTTTAGTGGATAAAATAGCCCTTCGTTCGATTGAAAAAGGACGAACCTGATAAAATGCAAAGTTATATTTTACTAAACTCTTTAAGGATAGGATCTTCACGTTGACTTTTCAAACACTCTTTTACCTTTTTTTGAAAATGATAACAAGTCATTTGGCGCATGTCAAGTTGCCTGCTGATGGCAGATGACGTTATGTCAGGAAACTTACAGGACAAATAAACAATTTTAAATGCGGTTCTCAATGGGATTTTACATCGGTGAAATAGGGTTTGTGCTGTAGGAGATGCTTCTTTTTTGCAGCGTGTACAACGTCGTGAGTATTGTGTTTTGCCTTTACAATAGTTGATGTGGCCGCAATGGGAGCATACAAAACCTTCTTTCCATTTAATGGATGCTAAGAAGCGCAAGCAGCTTTCGTCGGTTTTAAAACGGTTGGAAAAGTTTTGAAGCGCTACTGTTACTTCCGGCTGGTCAATCTCTTTTTGGTTTGATTGTTGCAAAGCAATTATCTTTAAGATTGCAAAAATAAAAATTTAGTGATATTTAAGCGCTATATTTAAAATAGTTTTATCTTTGCACGCTAATTCAACATCAATCAATTGGAATTAAACATGAAATTACTTCAATCAACTGTATTATTGTTTATTAGCCTTTTATTCTTAGGTTGTACCAACATGCAGGGAAATCAGGAATCGAAACAAATTGGAATTGAAACCAAAAAAGAAGCTACAACGGATGTGAAACCTGAGCACCTGACTTATGAAACCTTTTTACAAAAAGTATGGAATTTCGAGAAGCATCCACGCGAATGGAGTTATGAAGGAAAAGAACCATGTGTTGTTGACTTTTATGCCGACTGGTGTGGCCCATGTAAAAGAGTGGCTCCCATCATGGACGAAATGGCAAAAAAATATAGCGGCAAAGTTAATTTTTATAAAATTAATGTGGATGATGAAAAAAAACTTGCTACAGTTTTCCGAATCCAGAGTATTCCGGCAGTATTGTTCATCCCTGTAAAAGGGAAACCTATGATGCAAGTAGGGTTATTGCCCCACGATACTTATGTGAAAATTATTGATCAACAATTACTGAAAATAAATATCCCCAAAAAATAAATAGTATTTTAAAATTATTTTGAATTTATACACAATGGAACATTTAACAAAACAAACATTTTTAGAAAAGGTTTTTAACTTCGAGGAAAGCCATGATTGGAAATTTGAAGGTAAATTGCCTTGTATTATCGACTTTTATGCTGACTGGTGTCAGCCATGTAAAATTGTTGCCCCTATTCTTGAAGAACTTGCAAAAGAATATGAAGGTAAAATTGACATTTATAAAGTAAATACTGAGCAGGAAGTAGAACTTGCCGGTGCTTTTGGGATTAGAAGTATTCCTTCAATGCTTTTCTGCCCCGCCGAAGGCCAGCCTCAAATGGCTGTTGGTGCTTTACCAAAAGAAACATTGATTCAGGCTATTAACGATGTTTTACTGAAAGCTGCAGAAGCTAAATAGGTAAAAATCAATAACACAAAGGCTGCAATTTCGTAAGGGGTTGTAGCCTTTTTTGTTTTATTTTGCAGCCATGAATGTTTCGAAAACTCCGGTTCTGTTATCCGTTGCCTATAATCCCCCCATTGCATGGTTTTCTCTGCTTGCAAAGCACAATGTTGTGCTTGAAAGTCACGAAACCTATCCTAAGCAAACGTTCAGGAACCGTTGCGAAATTTACGCTGAGAATGGTCGTATGCCATTATCAATCCCCGTTTCCAGACCCAAAGGAAATCATACACAAATAAATGATGTTACTATTGTTAATAGTGATAAATGGTATCTGCGACATTGGCGTGCTATCCAATCAGCTTACGAGTCTTCTCCCTATTTTCTTTTTTACAAAGATGACTTAAAAGGTTTCTATGAAGGTAATTATGAGGGGTTGTTTGATTTTAATACCCGGCTTATCCGGACGATTGCCGGACTTTTAAACCTGCAAACTCATATCCGGGTAACCGATATGTATGAAAAAACCCCGATAGCCGTTAAGGATTACCGAAATTTATTTAATCCTAAGAAAGAAATACAGTTTGCCGTTTTCCCGGAATACATCCAGGTATTTTCCGAACGGCACGGATTCATTCCGAATTTAAGTATCCTGGATTTACTTTTTAATTTGGGTCCCGAAAGCAGCGATTATCTTAACCATATTATTTTACCTTTTTAGTTGTGTGAAATGGTCAATTATTTTCAAATGAAAGCATACTTTTTTGTATTTTTGTATGTAAGATATATAGATATAATTCATTTGAAACCATGAAATCATGTTAAATCTAAGAAACGAATTCATCATGGCCCCGGTAAAACTTGGTTACAGTGATGGTTCCGGGACCGTTACACAAAAACACCTTGATTTTTACAATGACCGGAGCAAGCACATAGGGGCTATAACATTAGAACCATTGTATATGGATGCCGGTTTGCGTGAATTGCCCACTCAGCTTGGCATTGACGATGACAATAAAATAGAGGGTTTGAAAAAATTGCTTGATGTAATTCATGGACATGGTGCCAAAGCTATTGCCCACATCAACCATCCGGGACGTATAGCCAACCCTAAAATTCCGGGAAATTATTACTGGTCGTCAACGGACAAAGCTTGTGAAAACGGGGGCGCTATTCCCCAAATGATGAACCGCGATATGATGGACAGTGTAATAAAAATGCATGTGGATGCTGCCCGGCGGGCAGAAAAGGCCGGCTTTGATTTTGTAGAACTACAAATGGGCCATGGCTATTTGATGGCGCAATTTTTATCACCTGGGGTAAACGACAGAACAGATGAATATGGAGGAAGTTTTGAAAACCGGATTCGCTTTCCGTTGGAAGTATTAAAAGCTGTCCGGTCGGCACTAACAATTCCATTGATAGTACGAATAAGCGGTGATGAAATGACTCCATCGGGTTTTCATGTTGAGGATATGCAAAAGTTCGCAAAACACCTTGAGCAAGAGGGTGTTGATGCGATTCATGTAACCGCCGGTTCGGCATGCAGTACGCCTCCGTGGTTTTTTCAACACATGTTTATCCCCAAAGGAAAAACATGGCAGCTTGCCGCTCAGATTAAAAAAAAGGTGAAAGTTCCGGTTATTTTTGTCGGGAGAATAAATTCTGTCAGGGATGTAGAATTACTAAAAAATAAATATCAGGCTGAATACCTGGCTTTGGGCCGGGCCATGATTGCCGACCCTGGTTTTGTGGGAAAATATCTATGTGAAGAGCCCGGTTTAGTTCGTCCCTGCCTGGCCTGTTCGGAAGGTTGTTTGGGCGGTGTGAAATCGGGTAAGGGCTTGGGCTGTGTGGTCAATCCTATGGTTAATACAGGTTTGCCATCTGTTGAAAAGGTCTCTTTATCAAAACGTTATGCTGTAGTAGGCGGCGGATTGGCCGGCATGCAGACAGCAATAAGCCTGAAAGAGCGGGGACATGATGTGGTGTTATTTGAAAAAGAACGCCTTGGTGGACAATTTAACCTTGCTTATTTACCTCCAAACAAAGAAAGTCTGAAAGAAATTGTGGATTATTATGAGGCTGAACTTCAGCAATTGGATGTTGAGGTCAGGATGAAAGAAGCCACAAGGGCAGACTTACAAAGTCAATATTTTGACGGGATTGTTATGGCTACGGGTGCTGTACCTGCTGTTCCACCCATCAAAGGATTAAAAGAATATTATTGGACAGAGTTTTTGGAGGACAAACATCTGCCGGAAAGACAAAAAGTCTTGGTAATTGGTGGGGGTCTCATTGGACTGGAAGTGGCCAGTAAGCTGGTGGATAAAGACAACCGTGTGGTTATTGTAGAGATGCTGGATGAGATTGCACGGGGTATGGAGATGATTGAAAAGGCAATGACTTTGAAAAAATTAAAAGCTAAGGGAGCTGAGATCATTATCAAACATACTGTAACTGAAATTAATGGAATTGAGATAAAGATTAAAGGTGATGAGGGGGAAAAATTAATTGCAGGTGTTGATAAAATAGTCGTTGCTACCGGAATGCGTTCGTATCATCCTTTTGAAGGGGACGAAACCATGCCGCCGGTTTACTTTGTTGGTGATGCGCTCAACGTAGGAAAAGCGCAGGAAGCAATTAGGGAAGCTTACGAGCTGGCTATGACGCTGTGATCTAACTTATAACAGAACAGGTTAATTAAGCTGCCCGAACGTCATTGTCGGGCGGTTTGTTTTTTTAAATGAAAAAGATGGTTAAATCAAAAGAATGTAAATGGTTTCCTGTTTGTCCCATGAAATTTTATTGGGAAAGAGGGCAGCTGGATGAAAAATGGATTGAGAATTATTGCAAAGGCGATTGGCATTCGTGTATAAGGTACCAAAAGGAAGAAGCGTGTATTTATCACCCTGACAATATGTTGCCCGATGGGAATGTGGATGAGCGTTTGGAATAAGACCAATTGTATAACAAAATGACTGTTAAGTTATTTTGCTGTTCTATTTCTATTCCCACAATGGGAATAAATTTCCTTTTTTTGGAATAATTTCCTACTCAACTTCTGGTTTTTTGTGTTTTTAAAATACTGGTAATCCACCTGTTATAAATTATGTTGATTTGTGGCATAAGCTGTGTTACGCACGTTGTGTGAATAGTATAAAAGTATATCGAATTAATTATCTGCTGGTTACATTACTTGTGCTATTCGGTTTGTCTTCATGTTTAAAGCCAAATGCCAATCAGGGGCTGAAAGATCGCAAGGTGCAGACTATGGACGATTTGGTGGTCAATAATGATTTTGACTGGAAAACTACGAAAACGCTGGATGTCAATATTCAATTGCCGGCCGATGTGAATGTGCTTCCGCTAAGTATAACGAGCAAAGACGGGAAAAGGGTGTTCTTTACGGGTTATCCCGAAGATAAAAGCAATCATTTAAGCACGCGAATAACAGTCCCGGCATACGAGCAACAACTAAAATTGATATTTGCCCCACAAGCTAAGATGTCTGATGAAACGGTTGACATAACTGGCAACAAGCTTTCTTATAACGTCAATAACAATCTTAAAAACATGATGATGCCTTGTGATTTAGGAGGTTTGGTTACCTATTCGCAGGGAGGCTGGCATGCACCTGCCCACGGAGCTAATGCCGGGACGTTAAGAGATAATTATTTTGCAAATGTTTTCCCAAACGGCCTTGTGATTGGCGACCCGGGGCATTTTACAATTAAATTTACTACGGCACAGGCTGTAGCCTCGTTTTTACCTGCTGGTGGTAATTCGCAGGTTTTAACCCAGCACTTTACCGATCCCTCCAACGCAAATCAGGTGGGCAGTTGGGCCGGACAAATTGTGGCTGCCATGATGAATGTAGCGTTTGACGATGCCGGATATCTGGGAAATAATACGAACAAATTGAAAGATTTGGTATTTCTGTCCGGGCCATTCAGCGGCATGTCTGTTTCCAACTTCCTGGATGTAGCCAATACAGCCATTGGTGGTGGCGGTTTGGGTGGATTCAGTATAAATGAAATTGCTTATGCTGCCGAACAAATAAATAATAATTTTGAAAATGGCGATTTAAACTATTTTACCTGCACGGCAAACAGCGGTGGAAACGGGACAGGCCCCACAGAAGTTCATTATTCGGGCACGCTGGCTTACGAAGATTTATGGCCATGGAAAGGCGATTACGATTTTAATGACATGGTGATTGCTTACAATTTTGCCATATACAAAAACGTTCAGGAACAAATAAGGCATATCACAGCCACTTTTACCTTACAGGCTTTTGGGGCATCCTTTTATAATGGGTTTGGCTTTAGCCTGCCTCAAATCTCTCCGGATGCCATACTCAGCGTGAGCGGATACCACTTAAAACCGGGAAGTATTATTCATTTGGATGCTAATGGTTTAGAAGCAAATCAAACGAATGCAACCGTCATTGTGTTTGATGATGCTTTTGACCTTATGCAACATCCAGGCATAGGAACCGGTGTAAACACCGATCCCTCCGCACCTTTTGTAACACCTGACACACTTGTTGTTGAAATGAGTTTTATGGATAACGGTGTTCCGGCACCGGGAGGACCTGTTACTTTTAATCAGTTGGATATCGGAAATTTCAACCCCTTTATTATTGTGAACCAGGAAAGGGGAGTCGAAGTTCATTTGCCTGGCTATCCACCGACTTCGCTGGCCAATTCAAATTTAATTGGAAGTGGACAGGATAGCGGCAATCCCGGATTGGGAAGGTATTACAAAACTGTTGACAATCTTCCATGGGCCATTAATATTCCTGAAGTGTTTAATTACCCTGTTGAAAAACAAGATATTACAGGTGCGTATTATCATTTTGCCGATTGGGCGCAAAGCGATGGTTTACTTTATCCCGATTGGTTCCTGGATAAACCGGGTTATCGAAACCATTTACTAATCTATCAAAACAGCCAGTAAAATTTGTAAAAGATGAAATCTGACGGCTACATATTACATTGGTCAATACTTTTGCTAATCGTTTTGGCTTTCTCAGCCTGCCAGAAGGTTAATACACCTGTTCCTGACAATAATAAACAAGAAGTTACTTTTAGCAGCCATGCTGCGTACAAGGGTAAAAAAAACACTATTTCACAAAATGATCTGCAACATGTCGATTATGCCTTGATTGGCATTGATACGAAAGTTTATGCAGCTCAGGTGTATAATTTG
Organism: uncultured Bacteroidota bacterium; assembly: GCA_913055825.1. GTDB lineage: Bacteria > Bacteroidota > Bacteroidia > Bacteroidales > F082 > Sulfidibacterium. Next base: position 3,310 of record CAJXKB010000079.1, on the reverse strand, counting down.
GAGGGGACGTTGTACACCACTTCCATTAAGTTAGCTCCCGGCACCTATACATTGACAAAATTTTTGTTGATGAACAATAATCAAACACCGACTGATTCAAGTGATGATGTATTGGCTTATGCTACTCCTATGGCTGCTTCCGATTATGCTTCATTTGTGGATCGCCCTGCTGGATTTAGCTTTAATGTCGGTACACTTGTCAAAACAGAGGTGCCTGTGGAAGTTTTATTGTTTAATCCGGATGATTATCAGAAATTTGGATTTAGTTTTGCTGTTTTACCCCAAACAACCATTCGCGAACAGCACTTTACGGGCCGTTTTCTCCCCGCTGACCCAAATAATTATTTGGGATCACTTTACCAATCGCAAACCAATGGTTTAAAAAGTAATATGCCGGCCATTTACCGAATAGACGTGTATCGTAATAATACTTTTGTGGTTGCTTATAATAATGAAAATACGTTGGGCGAACAACCGTTGACTGTTCAATATCCCGATGGAAACCAAACTACAGATACATTTCGCTTTGACCTTTTTGTTTATGTAAAATCCGGAACAGGGTTTGACTATCGTTTTGTCCATTCCTGGGAATTTTCGGATGGACAAACCTTACATCACAGCAGTGACGGGGTCGTTCATTTTGTGGTTGGTGATGCTCAAAACAGGGAAGCCGATTATGCCTTCGGGCCTGTGGCCAATTTACCACAAAATTGTACCTTATTTCTCGATCACGGCTTTGCTCCTGGAAGCCTGGGTGGATACTTTGATGTTTCGGTGTCAACGGTTTCCGGTGATTACAGTTTGGTTAACGGAAACTATCCCGGTTGGTGTGGAACCGATACGGTAAGTATTAACCTGGGACATCCATATGCCATGGCTGTGATTGGTTCGCTCACACCTGAACTTTTACCCGCTTATGCCCGAACTACCGGGCGATGGAACCAACTTAACTGGCTTTTTAACCACCTCGACAATTATTCATTTTATGATTGGGATATATTACAAGGTGCTGCATGGATGATCCTTAATGATTGGAACGGCATTGGCCATAGTGGCGTTTCCGATGCAAATTCCCTGGTTTTGCAGATGGTGGCAGATGCAAGACATCACAGCGATTTTATTCCCGGATATGGGCAAAAAGCGGCGGTGATCTTTATTCCTGAGCATACGGCACAAAATGAGCAAACGCCTAAGGTTCAACTTGTATTTACTTTAATTGATCTATAGTATCTCACCCTTAAACAATATCAGCCATGAAAAAAAGAGCGCTAAAAAACGAAATCGAATTCCATACCAGGGATAATTTTCCTGTTACGGGAATAATAACGAAGCAAATTCTACAATTAAAACAAATTAACAAGCTGATAAACAATTATTTGCAAATTGTGGCAGGGAGATTGAACACTTTATTGAAATGAAGAAAAAATTTTATTAACCCCTCATTAAACATTTAAGTAATGAAAAAGATTAAACTTTTTAAAAAACTAGCCTTTGTAGCTTTGGCCACGCTGATAGTGACCAGCTGTAACAAAGCACCAGTTCCTTCTAACGATGCTTCCGGACCCCAGGAAGTGACGTTTTCTAGCCCACAGGTTTCAAAAACTGGAACCAAAGAAAGTAAAGCTTTTAAAGATGATACTCAGGTAAGTTATGCAAGTATTGTCATTAATGGCACAACTTATACTCCTGCTGTTTATTATATAGACGGTGTGGCTTATACCCAGGCTATTAAACTGGATCCCGGTACATACACGGTTACCCAGTTTATCCTGATGAATGACAACCAAACCCCCGATGATACCAGTGATGACATCATGGTTAGTGCTGCACCTGAGACCGGTTCGCAATATGCCGGTTTTGTGAATCATCCGCTTCCTTTCGATTTTACTGTAGCCCCTTTTGTAAAAAATGAAATTGACATCGAAATTTTGCAATTTACAGCACAGGAATATTCAGATTTTGGATTCGACTGGTTTACCATGTCGCAGGTAACTGTTCGCGAACAATTATTTTTTGGCGATATCAGTGTAAAACATCCCAGCGATTACGCTGGCTCACTTTACGAGCACCAATCCAACGGATTGCAGGTTGATATGCCCGCCATCTTTAAAATTGATGTTTATCGTAATGATGTATTCCTGATTTCATACAATAATGAAAGCTACTTCGGCGAAGGGCATCCCCTTCATGTTGCCTATCCAGATGCTGATAATTCAACCGATCATTTTAAATTCGTATTATCAATCTTAGTAAAATCAGGTACTTCTTTTGTGTACAAAGAATTTCATACCTGGACTTTCGACGACGATGCGTTGATTCCTAACGGAGGTGATGGCGTAGTAGACTTTGTATTAGGTAATTCCAATTCAAATTCACCTGATCTTCTGCTTCCTCCTTATCAAAACCTGCCTGCTTCATGTAGTTATAAAATTACAGGAGCTTGGGGTCCTGGTTCATTAGGTTCTTATGTTGATGCTGAATTGGGAAGTGTGGGCAACGGTTACGATTTCAGTAACGGAACCTTTCCTTCCTGGTGTGGTGACAAAGATTATGAAATTAATGTGGGGCACCTTTATAGCATGGATGTTTACAGCTCACTTTACCCTGATCAGATGCCTGCCTTTGCTGCTGCAAATGCTGATAATTGGGCACGTGTAAACTGGCTGTTTAATCATCGTGACAATTATTCGGGTTCTACATGGGGAGAAGTTCAGGGCGCCATTTGGATTATAATGAACAACTGGACTGGCCCGAGCACCCAGGGGGTGCTTTATGACGCAACGTCGCAACAGATGGCCAGCGATGCTCAATCGCATACCGACTTTACTCCTTTACCGGGTGGATGGGCTGCAGTAGTCTTTATTCCACAGGGCACAGATCCAAATCAGGGAACGCCTGATATCCAAACCATGTTTATCCAGGTTGACCCCTGATAAAATTTAATCATAGCGAATTAAACGTCCCTCCCGCTTTGGAAGGGGCGTTTTTTGATTTGACCAAAAGTATATATTCTTAATGGAATGGATTACCTTTGTCCCCGTAGTAAAGACAGGAGCTGTAATCAGAAAAGGTTTCTGTATTTATCCAAACAAAAGTTTTTTTATGAATTTGTTATCTGTTGACCGGCTTTCCAAAGCATATGGCGATAAAATACTTTTCGAGCAAATTAGTTTTGGTTTGCACAAAGGAGATAAATCCGCTTTAATTGCTGATAACGGAACGGGAAAATCAACGTTACTCAAAATCTTGGCCGGCAAAGATTTTGCCGATGCAGGAAGTTTTGTTTTTCGCGATGGTTTAAGGGTGGCTT
>CAJXKB010000078.1 GCA_913055825.1 uncultured Bacteroidota bacterium | reverse complement strand
CGTTTGAAAAAGACGAAATCATCAACGGTTATGTGAAAAGCCGTACCAAAGGTGGCTTAATTGTGGATGTCTTCGGTATCGAAGCGTTCCTTCCCGGTTCGCAAATTGATGTGAAACCTATTCGTGATTATGATGTGTTTGTGGATAAAACAATGGAATTCAAGGTTGTTAAAATCAACCAGGAATACAAAAACGTGGTGGTGTCGCATAAAGCGCTTATTGAGGATGAACTGGAAGCCCAGAAAGCTGAAATTATTGCTAAACTCGAAAAAGGACAGGTACTTGAAGGTACTGTTAAAAATATTACTTCCTACGGGGTGTTTATCGACCTTGGCGGAGTGGATGGTTTGGTTCATATTACAGACCTCTCCTGGGGGCGTATTTCACATCCGGAAGAGGTGGTTGAACTTGATCAGAAACTTAAAGTTGTTATCCTCGACTTCGACGAAAATAAAAAACGGATTGCTTTGGGCCTGAAACAGCTGACTCCCCATCCATGGGATTCGTTGGATGCTAACCTGAAAGTAGGTGATAAAGTGAAGGGTAAAGTGGTCGTGATTGCCGATTATGGTGCTTTCATCGAAATTTTCCCTGGTGTTGAAGGGTTGATTCATGTTTCGGAAATGTCGTGGTCGCAGCATTTGCGTACTGCTCACGATTTCCTGAAAGTGGGCGACGAAGTGGAAGCTGTTATCCTGACCCTCGACCGTGAAGAACGCAAAATGTCACTGGGTATGAAACAACTTATTCCTGATCCGTGGAAAGATATCCGCGACCGCTATCCGGTGGGTTCAAAACACAGCGCCACTGTCCGTAACTTTACCAACTTTGGTATTTTTGTGGAAATTGAAGAGGGTGTTGATGGTTTAATCCACATTAGCGACCTGTCATGGTCCAAAAAAATAAAACATCCTGCCGAGTTTACCAAAATAGGTGAATCTATTGATGTGGTGGTGTTGGACGTTGACGAGGAAAACCGTCGTTTGAGCCTTGGACACAAACAGTTGGAAGAAAATCCGTGGGATGTGTTTGAAACTGTCTTTACAATAGGCTCGGTTCACGAAGGTACGGTAACCAACGTGATCGACAAAGGAGCCATCGTTGCTTTGCCTTATGGTGTGGAAGGATTTGTGCCGACACGCCACATGAAAAAACAAGATGGTACCAGTGCCAAATTGGATGAGAAATTGAATTTTAAAGTTATTGAATTTTCAAAAGACAGTAAAAAAATCATCCTCTCACACCTGGAAACTTATCAGGAACCTGAAAAGTCAAAGGGCAGTGCCAAAAAGGCCGATAATAAATCGTCTAAACGTGCCGTGAAAAAATTGAACGATAACCTGGAAAAAACAACTTTGGGTGATCTGGATGTTTTGGCCAGCCTGAAATCAGACCTCGAGAAAGAGGAAAAGAAAAAGAAATAGATAATGAGTTTAGGTTTATAAAATGGAAGTCCCCTTCGGTTTCGGAGGGGATTTTTTTTGGTATTTTTGGGCAAGATATAAAATCATGCAGGATTTTCAACTCACCATCTTGGGCAACGGTGCGGCTGTTCCTACAGCTTTTCAAAACCCGACTAGCCAGCTGCTCCAATACAACAGTCACCGCTTTTTGATAGATTGTGGCGAAGGCACACAAATACAGATGATAAAATACAGGAAATCGGCCCGTAAACTGACCCGTATTTTTATCAGCCATTTGCATGGTGATCATTATTTTGGTTTGGCAGGTCTTATCTCAACGTTACATTTGTACGGACGCAGGCAACCTTTGCATTTGTACGCACCTGCACCGCTGAAAGAATTACTCGACCTGCAATTTAAGCTTTCGGATACGCATCTGATGTTCGATTTGGTTTTTCATGGCCTGCCCGAAAGCGGCTTGATTTATGAAGATAAAAAGATCACGATTGAAACATTTCCGCTGAAACACCGCATCGAAACTCACGGCTTTGTCTTTCGCGAAAAGCCCCATCAGCGTAAATTATTGAAAGATTTTGTCAATACCTGGCATCCTGGCATTGCCGAAATGCACCAAATTAAAACAGGTGCCGATTATGTGAATTCCGAAGGCGTGTTGATGAAAAACAGTGATATTACCCTCGACGCGCCGTCAGTTAGGTCTTTTGCTTATTGTTCCGATACGGCGTACGATGAGCGCATTATTCCATTCGTCCGGGGGGTGGATTTGTTGTATCACGAAGCTTCTTTTGATGATGCTTTCGCCGATTTAGCCGGCGAAAAGTTTCATTCTACAGCCCGACAGGCTGCGATGATTGCTCAAAAGGCCGGAGTGGGAAAATTGTTGCTCGGCCATTTCTCCGCCCGGTATGAAGATCCTTCGCATTTACTGACAGAGGCACGTGAAGAATTTGAAAACAGCCTGCTGAGCCACCAGGGAGAAACTTACGACATATGAACTGAGGCCGGGGAAGTTAAAATTTCTGATTTTGTGTTGCTTTTTTCCGGGAAAAAAAACAGAACCAAAACCGGTTCGAGCTACAGCTTATGCCAAAACCTTCGGCAATTATTCTTACTTTTGCTCGCAATTAAAATCAAAAAATAATATGATAAAATTCAGACGCGTTGCCATATTTGTCCTTGTTATTGGTTTTGGATTGTTGTCCTGCCAAAACAACAAACAGCATGCTCAACAACAAACCGGCAAACAACAGGTAATACAACCGGATACCACAGTCCATTATCCGCAAGAAAAACACCTTGCGCACGTAAAACAGCTCACTTTCGGCGGAGATAATGCCGAAGCTTATTTTAGTTTTGATGACCGGATGATTGTTTTTCAGGCTAAAAATGAAGCCTGGGGTTCCCATTGCGATCAAATTTATCTGTTCCCGTTTAAAGACGGCGATATGAAGAATAAAGTACCAAAACTAATGAGCAACGGACTGGGCCGCACAACCTGTTCTTATTTTATGCCCGGTGATACCACTATTTTATATGCATCTACCCGCGCAGTTAGTGATGCTTGTCCACCTGTACCTGCCAAACGTTCAGATGGTAAATATGTATGGCCCATCTATGCAGGTTTTGATATTTATATTGCTAATCTTCAGGGACAAGTAATTGATACACTGATAAAAAGTCCGGGTTACGATGCTGAGGCTACGGTTTCGCCACAAGGTGATAAAATTGTTTTCACTTCTGACCGCTCGGGCGACCTGGAATTATATACCTGCAATATTGACGGCTCAAACGTCCACCAGGTTACCCATGAACTGGGATACGATGGTGGAGCGTTTTTCTCGCCCGATGGCAAAAAACTGGTTTTCAGGTCGTCGCGACCTAAAACACCTCAGCAGATTAAAGAATATAAAGATTTGCTATCGCAAGGTTTGGTAATGCCTACCCAAATGGAGATTTATACCTGTAACGTGGATGGCAGCGACTTAAAACAAATCACTCATCTTGGAAAGGCCAACTGGGCACCCTTTTATACGCCCGATGGCAAAAGTATTATTTTTAGCTCTAATTATGCCGGAACCAGAGGTTTCGACTTCAACCTGTATAAAATTGATGTGGATGGTTCAAATTTGGAACGGATAACTTACGACAATACTTTTGACGCTTTTCCTATGTTTTCGTATGATGGTAAAAAATTGATTTTTTCTTCCAGTAGAAATAATCGTAATCAACATGGTATCAATTTGTTTATCGCAGATTGGGTGGATTAACATCTATAAATAAGATAAAACAGCTTAAACTTTTTAATGATGGACCGCGCTTACAACCGACAACTGGTTTTTAAAAAGCTGGAAGAATTAGAGATTCCTTTTCAGGTGTATGAGCATCCGCCGCTTGATACCATCGAGATTGCTTTAAAGTATTGGAAAGATATTGATGCTACACACTGCAAAAATTTGTTTTTCCGCAACCACAAAGGCAACCGGCATTTTTTGGTTATTATTAAAGATACGACACCATTCGACATACATAGCCTGGAAAAGAAACTCAAACAGGGAAAACTGAGTTTTGCATCCGAAAAACGACTGATGAAATACCTCGGGGTAAAACCCGGGTCGGTTTCTGCCTTCGGTTTGATTAATGACACCAATCATCATGTTCATGTTTTTATGGACGAACAACTGCAACGTTCTGAAAAAATCAGCTTTCACCCAAACGACAATACGGCAAGTGTGGTGATTGACTTTCAGGATTTATTAAAGTTGCTTCACCATCTTGGAAATAATTATGAATTTATAGACCCGACGCCAAACGACAATTAAAAAATAAAATATGAAACCAATTTCTGTTCAGGTTAATTCCGAAATCGGTAAATTAAAGGGTGTAATTGTTCATACCCCAGGTGCCGAAGTTGAAAATATGACCCCTGAAAATGCAAAAAGGGCACTGTATAGCGATATATTAAACTTAAGTATTGCTTTGCCCGAATATCGTGATTTTTTAGGGGTGCTGAAAAAATATACGAATGTTTTTGAGGTGAAAGACTTGCTTGAAACCGTTGTTCAAGATGAGGCCGTCAGGACAGGCTTAATTAAAAAAGTTTGTGAACACGAACAGCATAAACATGAGCTCGGTCAACTTTGTGAGAAAATCAATGATTTACCTTCCCCGGAACTTGCACGCCAGTTGATGGAAGGGATTGAGATGCAGAAAGACAACCTGACCCGTTTTCTCGATAATGAGCGTTTTTGCCTGAACCCGCTACCCAATTTCTTTTTCACCCGTGATGCCAGTTTCTCGATGGGTAACCATGTAATGATTAGCAAAATGGCAAATACCGTCCGCGATCGGGAAGCAATCATCATGGAAACAATTTTTGATTCACATCCGTTATTCAAAACCACTACTGTCAACCCTGTATTGGATTATGACAAAACCGGCCGTGGCAGTATCGAAGGTGGTGATGTGGTAATTGCCCGTGAAGATGTTATTATTATCGGAACCGGCGACCGTACCACTACTCAGGGTATTGATAGTATGATTGAGTTTTTGAAAACCAAGCCGGGCGTTAAGCATATCCTTGTTCAGGAATTGCCTTTTAAACCGGAGTCGTTTATCCATCTCGATATGACGTTTACTTTTTTGGATAAAGATCAGTGTATGATTTTTGAACCACTGATTTTGCGGTCGCAGAAGTACCTTACTATCCACATCACCATCGACGGCAACAAAGTTTCAAAAATCAGGGAAGAAAAAGATTTGGTGAATTCGTTGAAAAAATTAGGCATTGACCTGGAACCTGTTTTTTGTGGTGGTGAAACCGACCAGTTTGTGATGGAGCGTGAACAATGGCAAAGTGGCGCTAACTTTTTTGCAATTGAACCTGGAAAAGTAATTGGATACGAAAGAAATACGCACACCATTGACGCTTTGAGCCGTCATGGGTTTGAAATTGTTAACGCCCGCGATGTTGTAAAGGGAAAAGTCAGGTTAGAAAATTATAAAAAAGTAGCCGTCACCATCGAAGGTAATGAGCTTTCGCGCGGTGGCGGTGGCGCCCGCTGCATGACTATGCCTGTTGCCAGGGAAAAAGTGGATTGGTAAAGGAAAAAGATAAAAGGAAAAAGATGAAAGTAATAAAACAAAATAATTACGAATTTTACATCACCAATTAGCACATTAACACATTAGCACATTATCACATTACCACATTAACACATTACCACATTAACACATTACCACATTAGCACATTATCACATTAACCAATTAATCCATGACAAAAGCAGAGGCCAAACAGCGTATCGATCAACTTTGCAGTGAGTTGCAGGAGTATAATTATCAATATTATGTACTGGCACAGCCAAAAATAAGCGATTATGAGTTTGACCTACTGCTGAAGGAACTGGAGAAACTGGAAGCAGAATACCCCGAATTTGTCAGGCCCGATTCACCCACGCACAGGGTAGGAGGGCAGCCAACTAAAGATTTTCCTACGGTAAAACATCGCTATCCCATGCTATCATTATCGAACAGTTATTCGTTGGAGGAAATTAATGGGTTTGATGCACGTGTCAGGAAGATTGTTGGGCATGCGGTTGATTATGTTTGTGAGTTAAAATATGACGGACTTTCTATTAGCCTTACTTATGAAAACGGACTGTTAATCAGGGCGGTAACGCGTGGCGACGGCGTACACGGTGACGATGTTACCAACAATGTGAAAACGATACGGAGTATCCCGTTGCATTTGCGGGGTAATTATCCAAAACAGCTGGAGATTCGCGGTGAAGTTTTAATGCCACACAAAGAATTTGAGCGTTTGAACAGCGAAAGGGAAGAAATTGGCGAGAACCCTTTTGCCAATCCCCGTAATGCTGCTGCAGGTTCATTAAAAATGCAGGATCCTGCCGAAGTAGCTAAACGCAAACTGGATGCTTTTTTCTATTTTATTCCGCATGAGCTTCCCCGTATCAGCACGCATTATGAAGCGTTGAAATATGCCCAATCACTGGGGTTAAAAGTTTCGGGGAATATGGCAATCTGTAAAAATATTGACCAGATTATGGAGTTTATCAACGACTGGGATTTGGGTCGCCGCCATTTGCCTTACGACATTGACGGTATCGTAATCAAAGTAAACGACATTGAACTCCAGCGACAATTAGGCTATACGGCAAAAAACCCCCGTTGGGCCATTGCCTATAAATTTAAAGCCGAACGTGTCGAAACCCTGCTTGAATCTATTGATTATCAGGTTGGACGAACAGGGGCCGTTACTCCTGTTGCTAACCTGAAGCCGGTGCAACTGGCAGGTACAACCGTTAAAAGGGCCAGCTTGCATAATGCTGATATTATTGCTGAACTGGATGTACGCATTGGCGATACGGTTTTTGTAGAAAAGGGCGGCGAGATCATTCCGAAAATTGTGGGGGTAAACCCGGATAAACGTCCTGAAAATGCCAAACCGCTGCATTTCATAACCACTTGCCCCCAATGTGGTCATGTGCTGGTACGCAATGAGGGTGAAGCAGCGCATTATTGTCCGAATGAGGAATTTTGTCCACCACAGATAAAAGGCAAGCTGGAGCATTTTATTTCGCGTAAAGCAATGAATATCGACAGCCTTGGAGAAGGTAAAATCGAGATGCTTTACGATCACGGGCTGGTTAAAAATGTAGCTGATTTATATGATCTTACTTTCGATAAGCTTTTTGGCCTGGAAAAGGTAATTGAAGCTACAGCGGGGAAAAAAGAGAAGAAAATAAGTTTTAAAGAAAAAACAGCCCGGAATATTCTGGCGGGAATTGAACAATCGAAACAGGTGCCTTTCCAACGGGTTTTGTTTGCGCTGGGCATTCGCTATGTGGGTGAAACAGTGGCCAAAAAGCTGGCTGCTTATTTCGGGAATATCCAAAAGTTGATGAATGCATCTTATGATGAATTGATCAGTGTGGACGAAATAGGGGAGAAAATTGCCGAATCGGTTATCCGTTATTTTTCAAGGGCAGAACATCTGCAAATGATTGATCGACTGAAGAGCCATGGACTGCAAATGGAAAAGCATGCAGATACGGAGCCGGTTTCCGATGTGCTTTCGGGTAAGGCATTTGTGGTAAGCGGAGTTTTCGAACGGTATTCACGCAATGAAATTAAGGCACTGATAGAACAAAACGGGGGTAAAAATGTGGGCTCTATTTCTTCCAGAACTGATTATGTTCTTGCCGGCGCCAACATGGGCCCGGCCAAAAAGGCAAAAGCCGAAAGCCTTGGCATTCCTATCATCTCGGAAGAGGAATTTGAAGGGATGATTGGTGGGTGAACCTGTAGCAGCAAACCACTTCCCGGAAAGTCCATCAATCTCCTATAATTCTTCAGGGTTCAGAGAGGGCTTCGCTTTAAGCGAAACCCTCTCTGAACGCGAATATCCCAAACAGAATATCTAAGCAGGTAACAAAATTATTTATAATAGTTTAATCAGGTTCTCTGCAAAAACAGCGAGGCCAATCAGGATAATAAAGATGGAAAATATGCGGCGTAACAAAACCTGGTCTAGGCGTTTGGCGTAAAAAGCGCCAATGATTCCTCCCACAGAACCGCCGATGACAAATACCGCACTGATAGCTAAATTGATTTCGCGCCCCTGAATCAGATAGCTTGCCAGTCCAAACATCCCGAAAATGAAAATGATAAACAAAGAGGTGGCAATGGCTTCTTTCATTTTAAGATTTGCACCGAGAAAAAGCGCCGGCACCAGCATAAAACCACCGCCTATACCAAAAAATCCGCTGGCGAGACCGGTAATAAATCCCAAAGTTAAAATTCGCGGATAGTTGATGGACGATGAACCGGCTGTTTCTTTTCGCTCCGGTGCTTTTTTCGAAGTCATCATATAACCGATGTAAATCATCAACAAAGCAAAGATAAGCAACAAAACCGGGCCTTTTATTTGCTTATTAATCAACGCACCAAGATAGGTACTTACCAATCCCGGAGCAGCCATAAAAAAGGCAATTTTAAATTTCACCAGCGACTGTCGCATATAACTGACGGAGGAAATCAGTGAGGTAACGCCCACCGCAACCAATGAAGTTCCAATGGCCAAATGGATGTTTTCGCCAACAAGATACACCAATAAAGGAACAGCAAGGATAGAACCGCCGCCGCCGGTCAAGCCCAGCGCACCACCTGATAAAAGGCCACTGAGCAAAGCAAAAAGATAGGTAAAAGTCATGTTAATTTGTTAAAAGGACTAAGAAAAGACTAAATTTTGTGAACAGGGATGGCCCTTTTGACTTCGTGGTTATCCCACTTTACAGGTAGCTCCCGGGCAAGCCATTCCTCAATGCCGCCATCCAGGTTATACACATTGCTATACTTCTCCTTCATTAAAAAAAGTATGGCATTTCGGCTTCTGTTACCACTGTGGCATCCTATAATAACCTCCCTGTCGCGGGGAATTTCGTTAAACCGAAAACCGAACTCACTTAGAGGAATAAATATTTGATCTTCCACATTGAAAGCCAACATTTCTATTTCTTCCGATTCACGAATATCCAGTAATAAAGTGCCTTTTTGTATTCTATCGTAGGCATCTGCCGCATCAATCTCTTTAATTTTCTGAACCATATTCTGATTATTTATTAATGAAAAGATCATCTTTTCTTATTATTTTGGCGGCAAATGTAAGGCGGAATGAAACAGGGTTTCCATGTTGTTTCTTTATCAGGTATAACCAGAGATTATAGTGGAAAGATGGGGAATGCACAAGGTTGGTTTTTTTGTTTAACAGTCAAAACACTTTTAGTACTATTATGTTTAACAGCCAAAACACTTTTAGCACTATTTTGTTCACATCCCAAAACACTTTCGCAAAAATAGTGATTTGAATTGGTCACTGTTACGAAAACAATGCTTTAACATCTTCGGTTTTCAGACTCTTCATAATATTTTCATCGACTTGCACAATATCGGTAGCTATCTTTGTCTTTTTCTGTTGCAGTTTTAATATTTTTTCTTCCACAGTGTTGGCGCATATCATCCGGTAAGCAAAAACTTTTTTATCCTGTCCTATCCGGTAGCAGCGGTCGATAGCCTGATTTTCGACGGCCGGATTCCACCATGGATCCACCAAATACACATAATCGGCAGATGTAAGGTTGATGCCGGTACCGCCGGCTTTCAGGCTGATGAGAAAAACCCTTAAAGCAGGATTTTCCTGAAAGTTTCTCACCGATTGCTCACGCTGTTTGGTATTGCGTTGACCATCGAGGTATTCATATTCGATAGAATGTTTGTTGAGCTCCGACTTTATCAGCTCCAGCATTTTAACAAACTGTGAAAAGATAAGCAGTTTGTGGTTCGCTGTTTTGTCGGTAATATGCCGGACAATCTCTTTTATCTTCACCGAATCGGAAACGTTTATCTCATCATTATTCAGCAACAGCGGCGAATCGCAAATCTGCCGCAGGCGTGTCAGCGCTTCGAGAACCATCATCTTCGATTTGCCGATGCCCTCTTTTTCAATATTGCCGAGCAATTTGTTTCTATACTCATTGCGATAAGCATCATACACTTCGCGTTGCGCTTTATCCATCTCGCAATAGATGATATTTTCCGTTTTGGAAGGCAGTTCTTTTGCAACCATTTCTTTGGTTCGCCGCAATATGAATGGGTTGATCATTTTCTGCAACTCTTTGGCAATCACTTCTTTTCCTTCTTTGTCGATGGGATTGGAAAAGTTTTTCTTAAATGAATTTATACTGCCGAAAAAGCCTTTGTTGACAAAACTCATTTGCGAATAGAGATCGAATGTATTGTTTTCGATGGGTGTTCCTGTCAAGGCGAGCCTGTTTTTGGCATTTAGAAGGCTAACAGCTTTAAAACGGCGTGATGCCGGATTTTTTATGGCCTGCGACTCGTCAAGGATTACATAATTAAACCTGAAATCTTTCAGCATTTCGATGTCGCGCAACAAGATACCGTAAGTCGTAAAAATCAATGGGTATTTTTGGAACGTTTTTGTTTCGGTTACTCTTCCTGCCCCATAATGATACAGTGTTTTAAAGCCGGGCGCGAATTTTTTAATTTCAGCTTTCCAGTTGAACAACAGCGTGGTAGGAACGATAATAAGGTTGGGCGTTTTATCTTTTTTTACAATTTGCTTTAGGAAAGCAAGTACCTGAAGCGTTTTACCCAGCCCCATGTCATCGGCCAGAATACCGCCCCAGCCCATGTCGTCAAGAAAATTAAGCCAGTTGACGCCCTCTTTCTGGTAATGGCGCAATTCGGCTTTTATCGCTTTGGGAATTTTGGTTTTTGCAATTTCTTTAAAAGTGGAAAGTTTTCTTTTTTTCTCTTCTATCTCCTGCAAAACTTCGGCATCGCTTATGTCATCAAACAATTCGTCAATAACAGAAAATTTCAGATGCGAAACGGCAAGTTTGTCGCCTTTTATCTCCCCATGGCGAAAATATCTTTCCAGCTTATGCAGCCATTCATCGGGCAAAATACCCACAGAACCATCTTTTAGTAAAATATATTTGTCCTTTCTGATGACCGCATTCCGGATATCTTTCAGGCTCACTTTATTATCGCCGAAAGTAATATCCACATTCACCTCAAACCAGTCGATACCCGATTTAACGGAAGTGGATATTTTCCCGCGGTGAGGTGAATATTTAAAGTTTTTCAGCTCTTTTAGCCCGTATATTTCGATTTCATTTTTACGCAGTTTATCAAAAAATTTATAAAACCACAGGTCTTTTGCAAAATCTTCGTAGGTAAGATAAAATACTTTTTCGCTTTTTTGCCCCTTAAATTCGGGATGTAAGGAGCTGATAAATTCTACAAAATCATCTTCCAGCTCAAAGTTACGCCGGTATTTTATTATCTTTCCGTTTTCCTCCGAAAGCACATCGCCGGCATGATAAAGCGCCACTGCCATACCGTTTTTATACTCCACCTGCGGGACAATCACTATGTATCCTTCCTTTTCCGAAAGAAAAACCTGTTTTTCACTGAAATCAAGCTCTACCGTTTCATGGTCATATTCGTCAGTGTTGAAAACCACTTCGATATTTTTCGCCAACGGCGTAATGATATCCGTGTAAAACAACGCTTTATGCGATTTTATCATTTTGTAATCTTCAAACAAATTGTTCAGGTAATTTCCGGCATTGAAACTTTTGACACCGTATAAACGATCCTTTACAAAATACAAATATTGGTTATCGCCTGTTGCTTCCAGATTCTCCCTTTCAATAATTTCCTCTCCGGCTTTTATTTTGATGTTAAGATGAATGAACTGCTCATCCGAGGTTACTTCAAAGTAAACATCTAATGGCACGGCAGAAACCGCTATGGGCTGCAAATCCTTTTTGCGAAGTTTCGTTCCGCCAACATCTTCTGTTTTACGATAGACAAATTTTTCATCTTTCAACAATTCAACGAGATGCTTTTGTAATTTGTATAACTTTCTGAGCGAATTATCGTCAAAACTATTACTGTTCAGGATATTACAAATCTTTATCAGTTCCTTTGTCTTGTCAGTGATATTCAGATCAAATTCAGAAATATCCATCACATTCTCAAAATATTCAAAAAAGCTGATCAACGCGTTACCCGCTTTGTTCGGTTTGGCAATAAAAGGCCTGATATAGTTTTCCTCATACTGATAATATCCATCATCGTTTGTGCCGTACTCTATGACAAACCCCGGCTCCCTTTTTTCTCTAATGGTTGCCATTTCAACAATATCCAGATTGTCGGTGTCCTTGTTTATCGTGTTTACCAAATCAAATAAAAAAGCTTCTTTCAGATCTTTAACAGGCAACAAGCCTGCACTTTTCTCATTGGTTACGGTAAACAACCCCTCTAACGAAAACATTGTATTGAAATAATCGTCATACTTTTTATTTTCCAGTCCGTAACTTTCGAGAATCCTCTTCTGCACCTCATAAATATAACCGCTAAAAATCATGCTGAGTAAATCCGGGTTCTTTGATTTTGCGATATACAAAAGGGTAAGCGCTTCATAATAATTCAGCCCGCCGGTTTCCTGTCCTTTGGACGATGAGATGAAAACTTTATCATTTTTATGGATAAAATGTATGGTAAATTTGCTACCGAGAAAATTCATATCCAGCCTGATCTTATTTTTGGAAAACTTTAACTTTTTAACGTTGAGATACTCAATATCATAGGGATAAAGTTCCTTGCTGCGATAGTTTTTCCGGACAAAATCTTCGGTTACCACCGCATAATTAGTCATTTCGAAACCGTATTTTGAACGTAGCAAGGGGACATGTTTCGGCTTTTTTGCGACTACCTGTGCCGCATGAACATCCAACTGATCGAAATTTTGAAAATCATTTTTAGCGAGATATTTTAAGGCGGCAACCGTATGCTTGCATATTTCTCCCCAGTCGTACGGACAGGTGCAGGAGGTTCTTACATTACGAGCCAACAGATTTTCTATCTTTACATCATAGGTGTGGTTTCCGGTAACACTAAATCTGAAAACATCGTTGTTTTCGTCAAAAGATGCAAGTTTTACGTTGCCGGCACGATAAATTCTGATACCCCGTTGTATGACTGTATCATCAGCATAAAAATGAATAAATCTCGTTATGTAATCCTCCAGCGCTAAATCTTCTCTAATCATTTCTTATCTTCAATTATATTCATTAAACGATGCTTTTGCAGGATAACAAACCTGAAATATCAGTCTTAAAAGAGCACAAAGTTATTGAAATTAGAAAAACGTGTAAATATTCATTTGTCGATGAAACATGATGGAATAATTATTGAGTCCAGTCTAAAAAGCCTTATAACCCCTAAATCCCCTAAAGGGGACTTTTTCAACCTGCTGATTTTTAGCAGTTCCCCTTTAGGGGTTAGGGGTAAAAATGGTAAAAATCAGCAGGTTGAGGGCTTTTTAGACTGCACT
>CAJXKB010000077.1 GCA_913055825.1 uncultured Bacteroidota bacterium | reverse complement strand
AAATAAATCGATTTCTTTTATAAATCTCAATTCTGCATTTTTAATGCAATATTTTCTGATAAGTTTGGAGTGTGAAATTTGGAGTGTGGAGTTGACAATTCGGAGTTGAAAATTGAAAATTGCAACCAACTTTAGGCACTCTAAACTCTAAGCACTCCAAACTTTATATGCCTTGGAGAACATTTTAAATGTTCAGGCTAAAACCATTCTCGTTACAAACGAGTATGAGCGCACCGGTTGGCATAAATCATTTTTCATCCTTTTTTCCAAATGTATATCTAAATCCCCAGGCACCTTGGATTACTATACCGGATTCAATATATGCTGTCGGTTCTAATTCAATATGCAATGAAAGCCGTTTGAAGGTCTTTATTGGAGTAAACTGAAGTCCGACCGGCACAAAAAATCCGTCAGAATAGCCGGCAAACCCACCAACTCCAACATAAATGTTATGTCTCGCTTTTTTTACGATATTGTAACATACGACCACTTCGGGTGTTTCATTATCTAAATACAAGTTAACAGGCAGCCTGAATTCTGCCCATAATTTTTGGTTGAAATTATACCCCACGCCGATCTTTGATAATGCAGATGAATAATAGGAAAGGCTAAATTGTGAAAAGCCTTTAACACTAATGAGGGAAAATAATCCCAATAAAACTAAGATTCTGATTTTTTGTTTCATTTTGTTGTTTTAAATATGTTAAAATTTTCAGTCTTGTTTTTTGTCATAGGAAAACACTAAACCCCGTTTTGTTGTCGTTATTAAACGCTACCTCTAAAACGCAAATTTCTGTAATTAACATTCAGAAAAAGAATTTTTTACTACGTTCGCGGGCTACCTCCTTTCTTTGTTATGTGTTATTATTTGCGTGATAAGTTCATTTCAATTTAAGGAGGTTTTTCTTCCTCCTATCAACAAGTATCTATTGTGAAATCCTTGGGATCGAATCGGGTCGAAAGGATTTTCATATTGGTTTTGGTTGTACAAAGTAAAAAAAAAAAATGAAAAAACCAAATTTTTCAGGTTAATTTTCTAAGTGAGTACAGAAATAAATCGATTTCTTTTATAAATCTCAATTCTGCATTTTTAATGCAATATTTTTTGATAAGTGTGGAATTTGGAGTGTGGAGTTCGGAGTGTGGAGTTCGGAGTTAAAGAAAAAAAGTAATTGAAAAATATAAGATAACTTTAGGCACTTTAGCGCACTTTAGGCACTCCAAACTTAAAACACTCTAGGCACTCCAAACTTTACTTTAGGCACTCCAAACTTTAGGCTTCGACAATTTTGCGTGAGGGATTGCAGCGGATACCCCGCAGCGAGGCACGAGCGAGGAGTATGAGCGGAAAGCCCGACCCGCAGGGGCACGCCCAAACAAAGATTTAGGCCAAAAGAACATTTTATGCCATCTTTTACTAATTTCGCAGCCTGAAATTTTTAGTAAAATGAATGATTTTTTATTGAAAATCAGGTATTAAAGTTAACAGTTTGAATTTGGGTTATGGCATACAATCATCAGGAAATAGAAAAAAAGTGGCAGAAATATTGGCAGGAGCACAAGACTTTCAAAGCGGAAAACCATTCGAAAAAACCGAAGTATTATGTTCTTGATATGTTTCCGTATCCTTCGGGGGCCGGTTTGCATGTGGGGCATCCGCTGGGTTACATTGCCTCGGATATTTACGCACGTTACAAACGGCATCAGGGGTTTAATGTGCTGCATCCCATGGGATACGATGCTTACGGACTGCCGGCCGAGCAGTATGCCATCCAAACGGGGACGCATCCTGAGGTTACTACCGAAAAAAATATAAAGCGTTATCGTAAGCAGTTAGACCAGATTGGTTTCTCGTTTGACTGGGACCGCGAGGTGCGTACTTCCGACCCGTCTTATTACAAATGGACGCAATGGACTTTTATTCAATTGTTTCACTCGTGGTACAATCGCCGGACCGATAAAGCAGAACCTATTGCCGGTTTGGTGAAACAATTTGAAACTGCCGGAAATTCCGGTGTGGATGCTGTTTGTGATGAAACGCCTGTTTTTACCGCTGATGAGTGGAATGCCATGACAGAAAACCAACAGCAGGATATTTTGATGCATTACCGTCTGGCTTATCTTTCGGAAACAATGGTTAACTGGTGCCCGGCATTGGGTACCGTATTGGCTAATGATGAGGTAAAAGAAGGGTTATCGGAACGCGGCGGTTATCCGGTTGAACGCAAACTAATGAAACAATGGTCGTTGCGCATTACCGCCTATGCACAACGCTTGTTAGACGGATTAAACACGGTGGACTGGCCCGATTCGCTGAAAGAAATGCAGCGTAACTGGATTGGCCGCAGCGAAGGTGCTTTACTGCGTTTTCAGTTGGCTTCGCCGGTTAAAGGATTAGAAAATTATAAAGGGATTGAGGTTTTTACTACCCGGCCCGATACGTTGTTTGGTGCCACATTTATGGTGCTGGCTCCTGAACATGAGTTGGTTGAAAAAATCACCAGCCCCGAGCAAAAAGAACAGGTGGAAGCTTATGTACAGTGGGCTAAAAACCGTTCGGAACGTGAACGCATGACGGAGGTGAAAAAAGTTACCGGCGAATTTACAGGGGCTTACGCTTTAAACCCGCTGAATGGTAAAAAGATTCCTATTTGGATAGCCGATTACGTATTGGCGGGTTACGGCACCGGCGCCATTATGGCGGTTCCGGCACACGACAGCCGCGACTTCTCCTTTGCGCGTCATTTTGAGCTGCCCATAATTCAGGTGGTTAACAAAGCCGGTGAAGAGCCTTCCGATCCGGAGACGTGGGACGAATCGTATGATGCCAAAGAGGGAGTGATGATAAATTCGGGCTTTTTAAATGGCATGGATGTAAAAAAAGCTATAAGGGCTGCCATTGATAAACTGGAAGAAACCGGAATAGGGACCGGTAAAATAAACTTCCGCTTGCGCGATGCTATTTTCAGCCGTCAGCGTTATTGGGGAGAACCGTTTCCTGTTTATTACAAAAACGGTATGCCTTACACTTTGCCCGAAGACGAACTGCCGTTGAAATTGCCTGAAGTAGATAAATACCTGCCCACCGAAACCGGTGAACCGCCTTTGGCGCGTGCCAAAAACTGGAAAACCAAAGAGGGTTATCCGCTTGAAACCAATACGATGCCAGGGTTTGCCGGGTCAAGTGCTTATTATCTGCGTTATATGGATCCACATAACGAGCGGGAATATTTTTCGAAAGAGGCAAACCAATACTGGCGAAATGTGGACTTGTATATCGGTGGTGACGAACATGCCGCCGGACATTTGATCTATTCGCGTTTTTGGAATAAATTTCTATACGATTTGGGCCTGGCTTGTGAACCGGAGCCGTTTAAAAAACTGATCAATCAGGGAAAAATCCAGGGCCGTTCCAGCTTTGTGTATCGTGTAAACATGGAAAAATATGCCGAACACCTGTTGTGGGAGCGGATGAAGAAAATGGGAAGGGCAAATGATATTATAAGAGGTTATAAAGATGGCCGTCGTAAATTTGATTTTTATAATGCAGAACGTGAGTTGATTATCGAGATTAAAAGCCGCGATAAACTTGAAAAGCTGGAGCCCTATTACGAAGCATATATCAGAAAAACGAATAGGCGCCTGATTATGATCCCCATTGCCGATATCATCGAAAATATGGATGTAACCATCGATGAAATTACACAAGCCTTGGAGAGTACAAAAAAGGGGGTGATTTTTAACCGTGGAAAAATCAGGGAGTTAAAACCGCTGTTTGTCTCGAAAAACCTGGTTGACCGGAATTTGTATTCCACACCGCTGCATGTGGATATTAATTTGGTAGATAATGATGAATTGGATATAGAAGCATTTAAACAATGGCGGCCTGAATTTGCCGACGCAGAATTTGTGTTGGAAGACGGAAAATATATCTGTGGTTATGAGGTGGAAAAGATGTCTAAATCGAAACATAATGTACAAAATCCGGATGATTTGATTGAGAAATACGGAGCCGACACGTTGCGTTTGTACGAGATGTTTTTGGGACCGATTGATCAGGATAAACCGTGGGATACGAAAGGAATAGAAGGGGTTTACCGTTTTTTGCGTAAGCTGTGGCGTTTATATTTTGATGAAGATAAATTTATCGTAAATGATAAAAAGGCTACTGAACCCGAATTTAAGGTGCTACACAAAACCATTAAAAAATTGCGTGATGATATTGAGCGATTTTCTTTCAACACAGGGGTAAGCGCATTTATGATTTGCGTGAATGAGCTCACCGATTTAAAATGCCACAAAAGGGAAATCCTGGAGCCGTTGGCTGTTTTGCTGGAGCCTTATGCCCCCCATGCCGCCGAAGAAATTTGGGAGTCGTTGGGTCATAAAGGTGGTGTTAGCAAGGTGGATTATCCTGAATTCGATGAAAAATATCTTAAAGAAGATACATTCAGTTACCCGGTATCCTTTAATGGTAAGATGCGTTTTAAAATTGATTTGCCTGTAGATATGCCCAAAAACGAAGTTGAAAAAACTGTGTTGGCTGCTGAAGAAGCCCAACGCTGGATTGAAGGCAAAACTATTCGCAAAGTTATTGTGGTACCCAAACGCATTGTGAATGTGGTGGTAGGATAAAATATACCGGAAATTTATTTTAAAATAGCTTATAAAATTCAATTGTAAAGTAATGAAAG
Source organism: uncultured Bacteroidota bacterium (assembly GCA_913055825.1). GTDB lineage: Bacteria > Bacteroidota > Bacteroidia > Bacteroidales > F082 > Sulfidibacterium. The sequence continues at coordinate 8,675 of CAJXKB010000077.1, read as the reverse complement.
GCCTACCGGCCTTTCATTACTTTATTATCGACTGAGTTTAATTCAGTCCTCCTGCATCTTTACCACTGGGATAAGCCGGCATGTCGGCCGGTGATTTTGGGATATTCATGGGATGTTCCTTAAGCTTCTTCATGATATAATCAATGGCCGTATCAAGTTGTTTGTCTTTTCCTGCAACAACTTGTCCCGGTAAATTATCGACTTTAATATCAGGTGAAACACCATGATTTTCAACCACCCATTTTGAATCGAGGCCGTAAATACTGTTTTGTGAAACCACCAATTTTCCGCCGTCGATCAAACTCCACACATTGCTGTATCCACGGACACCGCCCCATGTTCGTGTACCAATCAATGGCCCCAAACCATATTTACGGAAATAGAAGGGGAACATATCACCGTCGGAAGCAGAATAATGGTTCATAAGCGTAACTTTATAACCGTTTAACACCTGTTCGGGATAACGCTCTGCTGCATGGACACGGTTTGTACTCATCCCTACCAAAACCCTGCGTAAACGCTCAAGAACGATCTGATCAATAAAGCCTCCACCGTTAAAACGGTCATCCATTATCAATCCCTGTTTGCTAATTTGCGGATAAAACTGGTGAATAAATTGATCCATTCCAAGGGCTTCCATGTCGGATAGATAAATATAGCCGATTTTTCCACCGGATTTTTTATTCACATAATTCCGTTTTTGTGTAATCCACGAATTCAGGCGTAGGTTCAACGAATTAGGAATGGGTTTTACGGTAACGACATGTTTTCCTTTTCCGTCAGGCGTTTCCGCTATGGTCAGCGTTGTTTGCTTGCCTACGGTATTAACAAATAAGCTATAAGGATTAGTTCCTGCTTTAAGCTGATGACCATTAACTGCCAACAAATAATCGCCCTGTTTTACTTTAATGCCGGGTTGAGTAAGTGGCGATTGATACTCTTTGCGGGAATTATCACCCTTGTAAATTTTCTTGAAATAATAACGGCCTGCCGATTTATTCAGGGCAAAATCCACACCTAACAGTCCGGTAGGATTCACTTTTCCAAGATAATTGTCGTCGCCACCCCAAACATACGTATGTGAATTGTCAAGTTCTCCTATCATTTCTCCAATTACATAATTCAAGTCTTCTCGTGAGCCGAGAAGGGGAAGCAATTTGGCATAATTGCTACCGGTTTCGTCCCAGTTGACACCATTCATTTTTGGGTTATAGAAAAAAGCATGGAATAAGCGCCAGGCCTGATGAAACATCTCATCCCATTCGGCATGTGGGTTCACCAGCATCTTCATGTTGGAAGTGTTCACCATTTCACTTCCTTTATCGTTTACCGATTTTGAAGGGATGAGATAAAATTTAGCCTTTTTGAGATAAAGAATTGTACTTCCATCAGCGCTAAGCGAAAACGTCCTCACCCCTGAACCGACAACAGTCGCCTCTTTTTTCTTCTTCAGGTCGTACACTTTAATGGCAGACTGGCCGCTTCCGTGCAGTGGCCCTTCAATAGTTTGAAGGGGTGCTGTTCCATAAAAAACTTTATTGCCACTTATTTGAAGATTTCCATAATCATCGGGAGAAATAGGTAATGGGACTACCCTGTTCATTAAGCCATCGAGATCAATTTTAACCGGGGCTGAGTTTCCGGGTTTCCATGCTGCTGCATGTGCTGCCTTTTTCTCATTGGTTTTGGGCAAGCCCTCATCAGAAAGGGGTGCAAAAGGAGATTTCTCGTCTTTTTGCAAAGTAGCCACATAAATACCATCCATTTTCAGGTTGGCAATGTTAAATTCCGTTTCGCTGAAAGTGGGGTTTTCGTGGCGTGATGAAACGAAGAACAGATATTTGCCATTGGTACCAAATACAGGATCGTGGTCAGCATACATACCCCTGCTGATTTTGGTACTTTTATGTGTGGTAAGGTTGTAGAAATAAATTTGTGAAATGCCGCTTTTATTGGTTTTAGTGTAACTAATCCAATTTCCATCTGGTGACCAGTGATAATCAAGAATTGGCCGTACCGGATCCTGGTCAATACGGAATGTTTTTTTTGTTTTTATGTTTACAATCCTCAAAATGTGATCATTATCTGAAAAAACAAGCTTATCGCTTCCCGGTGACCATAAAGGATTGTAAAAATATCCGTTTTTGAAATGAGTGATTATGGTTTGGCTACCCGAACCGTCAGCAGGCCGAATAGCCAATTCGTTGTCTCCCTGGCTATCGGTAAGATAGGCAACCCATTTTCCGTTTGGCGACCATGCCGGATATTGTTCCTGGGCTGTTGAGGTTTGGGTTAAATTGCGAGTGGCACCGTGTTTGGCCGGAACGGTAAAAATATCGCCACGGGCACCAAAAAGCACACGTTTACCGTTGGGGGCTATGTCGAGGCTGCGAATCATTTTGCCGGCATCTACCCAACGTGGATGACTGCGGTTTCCGTCATCGGGAACAGTCACATTTAACTTATGAAGCTGTTCTGTTGGCAAGTCTAACACATAAAGCGCACCGCCATTTTGGAAAACAATACCGGTATTTCCCAGGCTGGGCCAGTCAATATCGTAATTCTTAAAATGAGTTACCTGACGGAATTTTTTACTGGCCAAATCATAAGCCCAAATGTTCATGCGCCGGTGTTCGCCACGGTCAGATGAAAAATAAATAGTGTTTTTATACCACATAGGATAGGTGTCAGTACCTTTCCAATGTGTAATCTGCTGAATGGCATGGCTCTTCAAATCATAAATCCAGATATCCTGTGCCATACCGCCATCGTACCGTTTCCACGTCCTGAAATTCCGAAAAATACGATTGTAGGCAATTTTACTGCCATCAGGACTATACGACAAAACGCCACCTTTAGGCAGGGGCAACTGCGTGGGTAACCCACCCAAATGATTTACCTCAAACAGTTGGCCAAACCATGAGTTCCAGGTTGTCCTTCGTGAAAGGAATACAATGTTTTTTCCATCAGGGGTCCAGTTCATCACCATATTATCAGGCCCCCAGCGGGTTGGCGCTTTTTTCACCACATCGGAATGATATGTCAGGCGCACGGCAGTACCACCGTTTGCCGGAATGGTGTACACATCCACATTGCCCTCGTATTGACCTGTAAAAGCAATGGTTTTACCGTCGGGAGAAAAACGAGGCATCATGTCATAACCTAAATCGGTAGTAAGGCGTGTTGCAACGCCTCCTGACCGGCTGACGCCCCAAAGGTTTCCGGCAGCTTCAAAAACAATCTTATTGTTGTGAAGGGTAGGAAACCTACAAAGTAATGATCCATTTCCCGGATTAGCAGCATTTGCTAAAAAAGGAATAGTCCCAAAAAGCATAAAAAGCCACAGGACCAACGATTTATGATAATATTTCATAATAAAAAGTTTAAATAATTTTGAAAAATAAGCTGTTTAGATAACGGGACTGACCCGTTAAATATTCAAAATTAAAGGATTAATTTGTTCGTTCAGCTTTTTCTTATGATTATTTAATGAAAAATAACACATGCAAAAAGAGAAATGCTTTTTGTTAAAATGAAATTGTTTAAGGTTGTGAATAAAAAATCCAAATTATTTATTGTTTATCATCTGAATGTGTACCGGTATTGTTTTATTTTGCATCCAGTAAAAGCATGCCATGATTAATTATAACTTACATCAACACAGTACTTTTTCGGACGGCAAGTCCAAACCGGAAACTTATGTGGAAAAGGCCCTTTCTCTTAATTTCACAGCTATGGGTTTTACCGAACATTCGCCGCTTCCTTTTAAAAACTCCTTTTCGTTGAAAAAAGAAAACACACAGGCTTATGTGGATGAAACCGAACGGCTTAAAGAAAAATACCAAGATCAAATTGCATTATACCGTGCCTTGGAAATGGATTTTATCCCCGGCATATCGGAAGATTTTGATGTATGGCGCAAGAAGCTTAGACTGGATTACCAAATTGGCTCGGTACATTTGGTGAAACCTGTTCATGGCGATGACTTATGGTTTATCGATGGCCCCAAACCGGAAATTTATGATGAAGGATTGCAAAAATATTTTGGCGGTGATATCCATAAAGCCGTAAAAACCTATTATTATCAAATAAATCAAATGCTGGAAAGTCAGCGGTTTGAAATTGTAGGGCATGTCGATAAAATCAAAATGCACAACAAGAACCGGTATTTCACGGAAGATGAAAAATGGTATCGTAATTTGGTAAATGAAACCATGGAACTCATCCGGGAAAAAGACCTTATTGTTGAAGTAAATACGCGCGGGATGTACAAGAAACGAGCTGACCGTTTGTTTCCTGATGATTACGTATTGAAACGCATCCGTGAACTAAATATTCCCGTACTAATTTCATCGGATGCACACCAGCCGGAGGAATTGAACCTGTTGTTTGATTATGCTGAAAAACGATTGTTGGAACTGGGTTTTGGTGCGGTGGCCTTTTTTGAAAACGGAAATTGGTTAGAGATGCCTTTGCAGTGATACTGCAATACATATTACTCCTTACACTACCGGACTAAATCGTAATAAAATTCGATTGTAACCGAAAATTATTATGATTATTTTCGTTTTAAACCGAAAATAATTAGCTTTGTAAAAAAATTCAATGATCACACGTATTTTAAAACAAATCATTAATCGGGATTTATCATTAAATAAAACGATTATTTTACTTGGGGCCAGACAGGTTGGGAAAACGACTTTGCTCAATGAATTATGTGCAAACGAGAAAGAACTGTTGGTTTTTAACGGTGATGAACCCGATACACGGGAACTACTAAGTCATGTTACTTCAGTACAATTAAAAAATTTATTTGGAAAAGCAAAAATAGTGGTCATTGATGAAGCACAACTTATCCCTGATATCGGGATAAGCCTAAAACTAATTACAGATTATATCCGTAATGTGCGACTGTTTGTATCCGGATCCTCATCAATCGAATTAGCCAATAAGATTAACGAACCCTTGACCGGACGAAAACTTGAATATTTTCTCTATCCGATTTCATTTAAAGAGATGGTAAACCACCATGGGCTTGTCCATGAGAAAAGGCTTTTACCAACACGATTGATTTATGGATACTATCCTGAGATAGTTACCTCTCCCGGAAGAGAAATTCAATTGTTAAAAAATCTTGCCGGAAGTTATCTGTATAAAGATATTTTATCGTTTGGTGAAATTAAAAAACCGGTTGTTCTCGATAAATTACTTAAAGCCATTGCTTTGCAATTGGGAAGTGAAGTTTCTTATTCCGAATTAGGACAAATGGCAGGTGCCGATAAAGAAACTGTGGAACGTTATATCGATTTATTGGAGAAAGCCTTTATTATTTTTAGGTTGAATGCCCTGAGCAGAAATGTCCGCAACGAAATTAAAAAAGGGAAGAAAATATATTTTTATGATATTGGAATTAGAAATGCGCTGATTGGTAATTTCCAGCAGTTTGACTTGCGTACAGACAAGGGGGCAATTTGGGAAAACTTTATTATTAGTGAGCGTGTTAAATATTTAAATTACAACGGATTTTATGGAAGCTACTATTTTTGGCGAACCACTCAACAGCAGGAAATTGATTTTATTGAAGAACAAGATGGAAAGTTTTCTGCTTATGAATTTAAGCTTAACCCTAAAAAAAATATTCGTTTTTCCGCCACATTCAGGAATGCATATAATGTTATTACAATGAAAACCATTACTCCTGCCAACATGGAAGAATTTGTTGTTTATTCAAAATAAAAGCCTTTATTCTTAACGGTTAATATATAATCCCAGCTCGGCCTAAGCTTTGCTCACAGCTTCATATTATGAACTTAGAAATTAGACAATTCGTTTTGCCTGCTTAAAATAAAATTTACTATTTTTAAACAAAATTTTACTGCCATGAAAAAATTCTTTAAAATTGTCGGGTATATCATCCTGGCAGCTGTTATTATTTTTGTGGGATTTGTAGCCTACATCACGTTAACCGATTATCGTCCTGCTAAAGTCATTAACCTGACCCCCAAGGAAAATTCATCTGTTGTTGAACCACTCGACAAGGATACTTTCAATTTTATGACCTGGAATGTGGGATATGCCGGGTTGGGTTCCGAAATGGATTTCTTTTATGACGGTGGCCACCGGGTTCGTACTACTAAAAAAATGGTTGAAAAACACATTGCCGGCATTAAACATTTTGTAACAAGTCACGATTCGGTCGATTTCTGGTTTATACAGGAGGTGGATCTGCACTCGCATCGTAGTTATTATTTTAATGAGGTAAAAGCTATCAGCAAAGCTAAAAAAGGAAGCCACGCACTGTTTGCCAAAAATTATGATTGCCCGTTTGTACCTGTCCCTGTTTATGATCCTTTGGGCCGTGTAAAAAGTGGATTGATGACCTTTACCGATTATCCTTTTAAAGAGGCAGTACGTTACGCTTATCCCCTGATTGCCGTTTGGCCGAATAAGCTGTTTTTGCTCGACCGCTGTTTTATCCTTACCCGTTTTCCGCTGGCCAACGGTAAGGACCTTGTAATTATGAACACCCACAATTCGGCTTATGTTTATGATAGCTTACAGCGGGTAAAGGAGTTGAATATATTAAAAAGCAAAATGTTGGAAGAATACAACAAAGGAAATTACGTTATCGCCGGTGGAGATTGGAATGCTAATCCGCCCAATTTTAAACCGGCAGGCAATTATGCCGGCGACCGCTTTGTTCCCACAAAAGTACGCATGAGCCCTAAAACTTTTCCTGCCACATGGCATTGGGCATACGACGCAACCGCGCCCACCAATCGCCAGAACTACAAATCGTTTGTGCGCGGGGAAAACGGAACTACAAATATCGATTACTTTATTCTTTCACCAAACGTGAAACTCCTGCGGGTTAAAACCATCGACTTGAATTTTAAGGACAGTGACCACAATCCCGTGTTTATGAAGGTGGTACTTAAATAATTGGATATTAACAGTTAAACATCTTGTTTTTACATAAAATTTTATATTACTTTTGCAGCGCTTTTTCGAATCATTAAATCAATATAATGGGCGATCCTATTGTTAGTATTTTTGCCGGACGTAATAGCCGTTATCTCGCAGAAAAAATTGTGGAATCTTACGGAACCCGATTGGGGAAATCGGAAGTAATTAATTTTTCCGATGGCGAGTTTCAAACTTCTTACGAAGAAAACATCAGGGGCCATGATGTGTTTATCGTACAATCGACAGCACCTCCGGCTGAAAACATTATTGAACTACTGATGATGATTGATGCGGCCAAAAGAGCTTCGGCGCGAAAAATAGTAGCTGTAATCCCTTATTTCGGCTATGCCCGTCAGGATCGAAAAGATAAACCCAGGGTTTCAATTGGTTCTAAAATGGTTGCCAATCTCCTTATTTCGGCAGGAATTGACCGGTTGATTACCATAGATTTGCATGCTGATCAAATTCAGGGCTTTATGGATATTCCGGTGGATCATTTGTATGCTTCGGTTATCTTTTATCCATACCTTAAAAGTTTGAATTTGCCTGATTTAATGATGGCTTCGCCGGATACAGGCGGAACACGCCGGGCAGCATCTTATGCCAAAGCATTAAATACCGGATTTGCTATTTGTTATAAACACCGATCCAGACCCAACGTAATTGAAAACATGCAATTGATTGGAGACGTGGAAGGAAAAGATGTTATTTTGGTGGATGATATTATCGATACCGCCGGAACAATTACCAAAGCCGGTAGGTTAATCCTTGAAAAAGGGGCTAACAGCGTGCGTGCCATGGCAACACATCCTATTTTTTCGGGTGATGCCTATGCGAGAATAGCTGATTCTCCATTTACGGAAGTTATTGTTACGGATACCATTCCCATGAAACAGCGGAGTGATAAAATTAAAGTGTTGACCACGGCCAACTTGCTTTCGGAAGTGATAAAAAGAGTAGAAAATTACGAATCTATCAGCTCCCTGTTTAATTTGGGGAGTAGTATTAAATAACCATTTTTAAATTAATTAACATGAAAACAGTATCATTGAGCGGTTCTCTTCGCGAGAACGTAGGGAAAAAAGATGCTAAATTACAGCGGTCACTTGGAAAAGTGCCTTGCGTGATTTATGGCGGTAAAGAACAAAAACACTTTACCCTGAATCAAATCGATTTCAAAAAAATTATTTTCACCCCTGAAGTTTTTGTGGTGAAAATTGACCTGAACGGCACTTCATTTGAAACTATTTTGCAGGATATTCAGTATCATCCTGTTACTGATGAAGTGTTGCATGCCGACTTCTTAGAACTTACTCCCGGGAAATTAGTTACACTTGCTATTCCTGTTAAATTGCAGGGAACAGCACCCGGAATTATCAAAGGAGGTAAATTGCGTGTGAAATTACGCAAACTGCGTGTGAAAGGATTGATAGAAGATATGCCTGAGCATATTATTATTGACGTTACTAACCTCGACCTCGGAAAATCCACAAAAGTGAAAGAAGTAATTAATGACAAATTACAATTTCTCGATCCTGCAAGTGCAGTAATTGTTAGTGTAAAAACTGCGAGAGGACTTGCTGACGATGAGGAAGAAGGCGAAGAAGGTGAAAGTGAAGAAGGCGAAGCTGAAAGTGAAAACACAGAAGCTTAATAACCTCAGCTCGATCTAAGATTTACATCACAGAAAGTCAATAGCGTATCAGATT
>CAJXKB010000076.1 GCA_913055825.1 uncultured Bacteroidota bacterium | reverse complement strand
TCGGATTAATAGTGCTGGGAATTTTGATGGGAATTTCCGGATTGATGCAGCTAAAGGGTAAAAATACGGCTGCTTTGGTGGAAATTATGAACGACATGTTCAACATGCCCAAAACCATGTTGCAATTGGCGTTTGTGCAGTTTTTTTCATGGTTTGCGCTTTTCGCGATGTGGATTTTTACAACTGCTGGAGTAACAAGTACAAAATATGATATGAAACTCTATCCAGAAACATTAAATGCACTTAATACATCATTTGAAAATTATTATAACTCAGATAATGTAATAGATACAATTAAATTAGAGCCAATCAAAAAGGATTTAACATCATATGATAAGAAGATGCAGTCTGGAAAACCATTTGTTATTTCTTCGATACGTGTTGCTAAATTTTTTACGGATTCCACAATAAGAGCTGAATTAAACATAACTCCTAGAACTTTAAAACGAATGGAAACCATTCAGAAAGAATATAATAAAGGCGCCGACTGGGTAGGGATTTTATTTGCCGTCTACAATGGTTGTGCTGCTATCTTCGCCTGGCTGTTACTACCTATGGCCAAACTGACCAGTCGCAAAATCACCCATTCCATTTCACTGCTGTTGGGCGGATTGGGTTTATTTTCCATCTATTTTATCCACGACCAGAATCTTTTAATTATCTCCATGTTGGGCGTAGGTGTGGCATGGGCCAGTATTTTATCTATCCCCTATGCCATTCTTACCAATGCATTGCCGCATGATAAAATGGGTATTTACATGGGTATTTTCAACTATTTTATTGTGATTCCGCAAATTGTGGCAGCGGCTATTTTGGGGTTTTTCCTGGATTCGTTTTTCCACAGCGAAGCCATTTATGCGTTAATTATTGGCGGGGTTTCTATGCTTCTTGCTTCTGTGCTGATCTTGTTTGTAAAAGATAAAGCCTGATTATTCTATGTTGTGCCAGGAATTATTTGTTCCCCTTTCGGGAATTAATTTGTTCGTCAAAAAGTTATTTCCGGGTGAAACTGTTGATGCAGAACTTCCTGTGATGGTATTCCTGCATGAAGGATTGGGATCCGTTAATCAATGGAAAGATTTTCCTGAAAAGATAGTAAAAGCGACCGGTTTTCCTGCTATCGTTTACGACCGCCTGGGGTACGGAAAATCCAGTCCGCTATTGGAAACGAGAGGGCTTGATTACATCCATAAAGAAGAAAAACTCCTGAATCAACTTCTTGCAGCACTTCATATAAAGTCTTATTTCCTTGTTGGTCACAGCGAAGGCGGTTCTTTAGCACTCATCCATGCTGCACAACATCCCAAAGGGTTGCTGAAAACAGTAACGCTTTCGGCAAACACCATGAACGAAGCAAAAATAAAACCGTCGATTCTTGAAGTGGTAAAAACTTACGAAAAACAGGACAGTAAACTTAAAACTGCCCTGCAAAAATATCATGGTGATAAAACAGATTCAGTATTTTACGCCTGGAGCAAAACCTGGACCGCCGATTTTTTTAGCCAATGGAATATTATCGAAGCGTTAAAACAAATCGAAGTCCCGCTCCTTGCTTTTCATGGGCGAAATGACCAATACACCAGCCTGCAGCAGATTGGTAATATCCGTGAATTTGTTTCTGCTCCAAAAACCATTCATGTCCTCGATCAATGCAGTCACCATCCTCATTTCGATCATGAGGAAACCGTGATTAAGGCCATGAAGGATTTTTTGAAAGAGTAAATGACTAAGCTTTCACCAATTCGTAATTCATATTGACAAACAAATCGGCTTTGTGTTTCAGACTTTGAACCGCTTTATGTTCGGCTTCGAGGGTACGCATACGCAAATCATCTGTTTTTTCCTTGCCACGTGCCGTTTGTGCTTTTTTGGTCTCGTGGTAAGTCAGCTCGATAAAAACGTGTAAATCAACGCCTTCAGTATTTACGGCATACAATCCGTCCAGCACGAGCATGTCGATTCCTTTAAAATCAGTGGTAAGGCTGTCCACCTGCTCGGTAACCAAATCCACGCAGGGCATGGTCGATTTTCGGTCGTTTTTAAAATCATCGACTGTTTGCTGAATCGATTCCCAATCCAGTTCCTGAATGCCCACTACTTTTTCAACGCCGTTTTTCTCGCGCCATTCTCTGCGTTCCAGTGGTAAGGTTTTAAAGAAATTATCCAAATGGACCGGTTTGGCAAAGATGCCGTGTTTCCGCATCTCTTTGGCCACCACATGGGTCAGTTCCGATTTTCCGGAACCCGATTCGCCTGAAATGGCTACCACATATTTTGGTTTTTTATTTTTTAAGATTTCTTCAACGATTCCTGCTGCCACCTTGCGGTGCTTTTCTTCTATTAATAAAACGTCTTCAAGCATGGTATTTGTTTTTTGTGTTATTCATTATTTATGACAGGGATGAATTCCCGGATTATTTGTTAGTCGTCCCTATCGAACTTAAAGATAGCTAAATAGGAACGACCACGTGTTTACTCAGGGTAAATTTCACTAACCGCTCCTTTTTTCAGCGAAACTTCTTTCCCAAATATCTTCACTTTAACTTCCTTATCTGCTTTCACCTTTACACGGTTATTGTCCACGTCGAAGGTATAATGAATTCCTTTAAATTGCATCTGGAACCGGATGTTTTCCCAGCCTTCGGGTAGTTGAGGCTGTATTTCAAGCATCTCTTTTTTCATCCGGATACCGGCATAAGTGGTCAGGGCAATCATAATGGTTCCGGCCATTACGCCTGCGTGAATTCCTTCGCCGGTGGTGCCGCCCTGGATGTCGTTATAATCGCTGGAGAGCGCATCCGAATAAAGCGCCCAGCTTAAATTTTTATCCCCGGTCATCTGCGCAAGCTGTGCATGCACCACACGGCTCAGTGTTGATCCGTGAGAAGTCCGTTTCAGATAATAATCCAGATTCTTTTGCAGATAATCTTCCGGCAATTCATAACCCATGTCCGTCAGTAAAGCATCGACTTCTTCTTTTTCAAGGTTGTAAAAAGTCATGAGCATGTCGGCCTGTTTCGCCACTTTGTATTCGTCGGCCGATTTGCCTTCTGCTTTCAGCAGGCGATCCATTCGATAGACGTTTCCGTATTTATTGCGGTAATAATCCCAATCGAGCTCTTTCAAATCAAAATAACCATCGTATTGAGCAATGATGCCATCATCGGAAATGACCAAACGCAATTTTTTTCGAATATTTTGCCACTTCTCCACTTCCTCGGCTTTCATGTTGAGCAGTTCGAACAATTTGTTTTTGGACTTGTCGCTCATCTGCGTAAGCAAATGATCAGCCATCTTAAACAACCAGGCCACCATAATATTGGTGTAGGCATTGTCTTTCAGACCGCCTTGTTCGGCATTGGGATATTTTTCATGGAATTCATCGGGTCCCATTACTCCGGCAATGCTGTAACGCTGGTTTTGTTCGTCCCACTCTGTTTTGCTTTCCCAAAAGCGGCAAATTTCGAGGAACATTTCCATGCCATATTTTTCCATGAATCCCAGATCGCGGGTGATATGGAAATATTCCCAGATGTTGTAGGCAATGGCCAGGGAGACATGGCGTTGGAGAGAAGAGTGGTCGGGCCCCCATTCGCCGGTAACCGGGTTGAGGTGAACCACTTGCGTCTCTTCGCGTCCATCTGAACCACTTTGCCAGGGAAACATGGCTCCTTTATAGCCATGGGCTTTGGCATATTTTCGTGCTTCACCGAGTCTGCGGTAGCGGTACATCAGTAAAGAACGGGCCGTTTTGGGATAATGAATATCGTAAAACGGAAGGATGAACAATTCATCCCAGAAAATGTGTCCGCGATATGCTTCCCCATGTAATCCGCGGGCGGTAACACTTGCATCCAGCGATTCGTTGTGACGAGAGGCCGAGATCAACAAATGATAAAGATGCAGGCGCAGTAGTTTTTGCGACTGACGGTTGCCTTCGACCTGTATGTCTATTTCTTTCCATATTTTATTGCGGACTTTAACGGAAGCGTGTAACAAGTCGTCGAAAGTTTCCCCGATTTTTACTGCGGCAAGACTTTCGATCAACGGATTTCTTTTCTCGCGTGTGGTATAAATGCTGACAATTTTTTCCAACTCAAACACATCGCCTTGTTCGATATATTGGTCGCCAAACGAAAAAATTATTCCTGTTTCGGTAGTATGAACCAGGTTGTCATCAATAAACTCACCGTTTTTGGTCAACCGCAAACGGGCACTTTCGGCAATTTCAATGTCCGATTGGGTGGTTTTTACTTTCAGATAGGCAATTTCACCGTCACTTCCCTGGCTTATAGGCAATAAATGTTTGGAGGCTAAATCTTTGTATCGTTCAACCCCTTCGTTTTCGATGGCTCCGTTGAGGGCGCTCCAGAAGGTAATGGTTCCCGAATAATTTAAGGGGATAATCTTATACCGCAAAGCAGCCAAATGCGGGTTGTCCATGCTGGCAAACCGTTCCGATTCGATACGGCTGATTCGTCCCTCTTCGTCTTTGATGACCATGATTCGTTTCAACAAACCTGCCTTAAAATCGAGATTTCGGTGAATTTCAAGGATTTCCACCTTGTTGATGTCAACCCATTGGCCATCATCAATTTTAAAGCGGACAGGCAACCAGTTGGGACAATTGACAAAGTCTTCATTCTCCACGTCGCGGTCGGCGATTTTTGTTACCAGCCGGTTATAAACCCCGGCAATGTATGTTCCGGGATAGTTTACAGGATTTGCATCTGTCTCTTCCATAGCCCCGCGGGTACCAAAATAGCCGTTTCCTACAGCCAAAAGGGCTTCGCGCGAACGCTCTTTGGCTGGATCGTAATCATCATATTCGAGCTGCCAGCTATCCGTTTCGATGCCCACGGCAAACCATGTGTTGATTTTGTTTACGTCAACTTCTTCCAAATCTTCCACAACGATATCGGCACCATTTTTCTTTAATTCGGTCACATTATCTTCGCGGGCAACACCTAAAACCAATCCGAAATTTCCATTGCGTCCTGCCGCCACGCCCGAAACAGCATCTTCGACCACCACCGATCGGGCAGCTTTTGCACCGAGATTCCTGGCTGCCGTCAGGAAAATGTCGGGGGCGGGTTTTCCGTTGAGTTTCATCTTAGCAGAAACCACTCCGTCAACGCGGGTTTCAACCATGTGCTCCAGTTTGGCCGCTTTCAAAACCAGCTCACAGTTTTTGCTCGATGAGGCTACCCCAATACGAATGCCGGCCTCTTTCAATGCTTGCATGAGGGCTACCGTCGAAGGGTAAACTTCTACACCTTCACGGGAGAGTACCTCGTTGAATGCGACATTTTTTTTGTTTCCCAGGCCACAAACGGTTTCCATATCGGCCGGGTCGTCAGGGGTGCCAAAGGGAAGGTTGATTCCTCTCGATTCAAGAAAACTCTTTACCCCGTCGTAGCGCGGTTTCCCATCTACAAAAGTGAGATAATCGTCTTGTGTAAATTCCTTGAAAACTTCACCATGTTCCTTCTCCCTGAGTTTCAGGTAATCGTCGAACATTTTTTTCCAGGCATGACTGTGTACCGTGGCAGTTTTGGTGATTACACCGTCCAAATCGAAAATTACAGCATCAAAAGCATATTGTGACATGAAATTTTATTTTTATCGTTCCTGGTGCAAAAGTGAGAATAAATTTGGTGTGAAGCCAAACAAATCACCAAATTACAGGCATTTAAAATGACTCTTAATTTCATTTTTAATTAACAGATTGATGCAAACGTTTGAATTGTTTTTTCCCATTCTATGGGATATGAATGTTTTTTTGCAACCCGACAATAAATTCCCGGATAATTGTATTTTTGTGAGAAAGACATTGCTTTTTTTATACCTGTTAGGGTGTTTTGTAGCGAAAGCCTGAATCGTGGTTTTCTATTATTTTGATAGAGATTTCAGTAGACATACACTTGGGTATAGAAGGAGTTGTGCTTCATGCAAAGAAACGGGCAACATACAGAAAATATAGATTTCAAAATACAATTAAAAAGGATTACCTTTGAGTAAATTTGAAATTTAAAGTAGTCGAATTCGACCACTTTGGAATATATTGAATATGAGTAAAATAAATAAAATAGACATAAATAATGCAATAATATCAATAACAAAAATAGACCAAGAAGACTATATTTGTTTAACTGATATGGCCAAAGCAAAAGAAGGCGATAATCGTGCTGCCGATGTAATAAAGAATTGGATTAGGACAAGGGCGACAATTGAATTTTTAGGTACTTGGGAAACAATGTATAACCCAAATTTTAAAGTGGTAGAATTTGACCACTTTAAAATGGAAGCCGGTCTTCCAACATTTGTCTTGAGTCCAAAACAATGGGTGGAAAAGACAGGAGCTATCGGAATTTTTTCAAAATCAGGTAGATACGGTGGTACATATGCACACAGAGATATTGCGTTTGAATTTGGTGCTGCAATAAGTCCGACTTTTAAACTCTATTTGATTAAAGAATATCAACGTTACAAGGAAATTGAAACTAATCAATATAACCTTGAATGGGATGTTAAAAGATTACTGAGCAAAGCAAATTACCATATTCAAACCGATGCAGTCCAGAAACATATTTTACCAGAGAAAAACTACACAAAAGATAAAGAATGGGTGATTTACGCTGAAGAAGCCGATTTGTTAAATGTAGCTCTGTTTAATTGTACAGCAAAAGATTGGAGAATATTAAATCCTGAACAAGCGGTGAAAGATTTGAACATAAGAGATTTTGCAAGCATTAATGAATTGGCAGTACTATCAAATATTGAAAGTCTTAATGCTGAATTGATAAAAAAAGGAATTGATAAAGCAAAAAGATTTATTCAGTTGCGAGAAATGGCCGTATATCAGTTAGAATTATTGAACAAAAGGAATGTGATGAAAGCAATGAAAAAACTTGCCGATGATGTATATCTCGAACAACAAAAGAAATTGAAAAAATAAAGCACGAAAGCACAACAAAGGCTCATAGTAAGCGTCGCAAATAGTTGTAAATATGATAATTAAGAATTAAATGAAAATCCGGGTAATAGAAGAATCAGCAAACAAAAATGCGGCATGCACCATCGCCCCAACCATTAATAAACTTTTTACCATGAAAAATTTAAAAACCAAGATGATCTTTTTTTCTCTTCTCTTTTTTCTTTTCGGATTTGTAACCACGGGATTTTCACAACCGCTTTCTCCCACGCAGATTGACAGCCTTGTACTTCATTCCATGAAAGCTTTTGATGTGCCCGGAATGGCAGTCGCGGTGATTAAAGAGGGGCGTGTTGTTTTGGCAAAAGGGTACGGACTTCGTTCGTTGCATAGCAAAAATAAGGTGGATACCCACACGCTTTTTGCCATTGCCTCCAACAGTAAAGCGTTTACCACGGCATCGCTGGCTATTTTGGTGGATAGGGGAGCGCTGCGTTGGGATGACCCTGTACAAAAATATATTCCTGAATTTCAGATGTATGCGCCTTATGTTTCCGAACATTTTACCATCCGCGATTTGGTCACCCATCGCAGCGGACTGGGGCTGGGTGCCGGAGATTTGATGATTTTTCCCAATGGTAGCCATTTCACTGTGGATGAGTTGATTCACAACTTGCGCTATTTGAAGCCTGTTTCGGGTTTTCGTGCGAAATTTGCTTATGATAATCTGTTGTACATTGTGGCCGGAGAAGTCATTCATCGCGTAAGCGGCATGAGTTGGGAAGCCTTTGTGCAGAAAAATATTTTTGACAAACTGGGGATGAACGAAAGTGTTCCGGGATATACCTTTCTGAAGGATTCTTCTGATATGGCGGATGCTCATGTGATGGTAAACGGTAAACTTCAGGTGGTTCCTCGTTTTTCTCAACAAATGGCCGATGCTGCCGGAGGTATCAACAGCAACATCCACGATCTGACGAAATGGGTGCTTGCCCGTCTGAATGATGGCCGGTACGGCGACAACCTGCAAAATCATCTTTTCAGTGTGAAGGAAAGTCGTGAAATGTTTTCGCCGCAAACCATTCTTCCCGCCAGAAAAAACGGCCCTTATCATTCCCATTTCCGGGCTTATGGTTTGGGCTGGTTTATGCAGGATGTGAAAGGGTATAAAGAAATTTGGCATACCGGTGGACTGGCGGGTATGGTGACGGAAATAACACTGATTCCGGAACTGAAACTGGGCATCATTGTTCTTACAAATCAGGAGGTTGGTGCTGCTTTTCAATCGGTAACCGACCAAATTTTAGATGGCTATCTGAACATTAAAGGTACACACCGGGTGGACGAATACAAAAAGCAGATTGAAAAGAGGCGACAACATGCCGGGATGATGACCAAAGCTGTTTGGCAAAAAGTAAAACAGCAGCAACTTTCCGGTGCCAAAAAACCCGATTTAAAGCCTTTTACAGGGATTTATCGTGATGCATGGTTTGGCAATGTGGATATTACGTTGAAAAATGACACGTTGTGGTTCACTTCTGAAAAGTCTTCACAAATGCATGGTTTCCTCGAATGGTATAAAAATGATGTTTTTATTGTGAAATGGCATAACCGGAGTATGCATGCCGATGCTTTTGTTTTGTTTAACTCGGATTTTTCGGGTAAGCCGGATGAAATAAAAATGAAACCTGTTTCTCCACTCACCGATTTCAGTTTTGATTTTCAGGACTTGCATTTTTTCAGGGTAAAATAGGGAAAACCATTTTCTTGTTCGTTTTGAGCCTGTTGTCTATGAATTTGTTCATGGGCAATAGCAATGAGCGGTTTCCAGCCCTTATCTCAAACCACAAATATTTTCCCTTCGTTTCCTTTTCCAAATTCTCCGATAATCGTGGCGGTGGAAAGACCGTTTGCATGTAAATCGGCGAGGTAATCCTTTGCTTTGTCTTTGGGCAAAGCCACCAGAAGCCCGCCTGAAGTCTGGGCATCACAAAGCAGCAGTTGTTGGGTTCGTGTTGTCTTACCAAAATCAACAAAAGGGGATACGTATTCCAGGTTGTTGTAGCTGCCTCCGGGGATAACCCCTGCCGTGGCAAAATTTTGGGTTTCCCGGATAAAGGGCACCGAATGAAAATCAATCTCTACATCACATTGCGAAGCGGTGGTCATTTCTTTCAAATGCCCCATCAGCCCAAAGCCGGTTACATCGGTACAAGCATGCACTCCGTATTGCAACATCAATTCTGCCGGAACTTTGTTCAGTGTTGCCATGATGTGGGTCACCTCTTGTCGCAAATCTTCTTCCACCATACCCCGTTTGATGGCTGTGGAAAGGATGCCGGTGCCGATGGGTTTGGTAAGAATCAGCACATCGCCGGGTTTGGCTCCTCCGTTTTTCAGAATTTTATCAGGATGGATGGCACCACTCACCACCATGCCATATTTTGGTTCAGGGTCTTCGATGGTGTGGCCGCCTAAAATGGCAATACCCGCTTCGGTGGCTTTGTCCTGGGCACCTTTTAAAATTTGTTCCAACACCGATAATGGCAATGTGTCTTCAGGGAAGCCGACAATATTCAAAGCAAATAAAGGTTTGGCTCCCATGGCATAAATGTCGCTCATTGCGTTGGCTGCCGCAATGGCACCAAAATCGTACGGGTCATCCACAATGGGTGTAAAAAAATCGAGGGTTTGTACCAATGCCAAATCATCGCGCAATTGATAAACCGTGGCGTCGTCAGCCGTTTCGGTGCCCACCAATACATTTGGATCGAACAACGGTTTCAGCTTTTGTAAAACCGATTCGAGATGTTGGGGTTGAATTTTACAGGCACATCCCAATCCATGGGTGTAATGCGTCAGTTTTACATCCGAAAGGTCTTTAACCTGTTCCCTGACCTGATTTTCCTCTTTGGGCATCAGGGCCTTCACCGTACGGATAATTTCATCGGCAGCTCTTTTCACGTCATCCATCGTCAGATTGCGCCCGGTGGAAAAACGAATGGTTCCCATGGCAAAATCCAACGGAACCAGCATGGCTTCCAATACTGCTGAAACATCAATGCTTTCCGAATGACAGGCTGCGCCTGCCGATGCGGCGACGCCTTCCAGTCTGTCGATGAGTGTGTTGGCCTCCACCCGCGGAAACGAAATACTCAAAGTGTTGGGCAACCGTTTTTCGGGATGGCCGTTGAGCTTAATCCCCGGCAAGGCATCTTTTAGTAAAGTATGTAAGTAATCACGTGTCTTGCGGTAATGCTCCATATTTTCCTCAAGATGGAGTCCTGCAATTTCACAGGCTTTCCCCAGTCCCACAATTTCCAGCACGTTTTCAGTTCCTGCACGCAGGTTCTGTTCGTGGTCGGCACCATGAATCAGTTTTTCAAGATGCACGCCGTTTCTGATGTACAAAGCCCCAATGCCTTTTGGGGCATACAGTTTATGGCCTGCAATACTCAGTAAATCGATGCCCATTTCAGCAACATCCACCGGGATTTTGCCAAGCGACTGGGCGGCATCCGAATGCATGAAAATTCCATGCTTTTTGGCTATGGCCGCTATTTCACCAATGGGCTGAATACTGCCCACCTCATTGTTGGCATGCATTACCGAAATCAGAATAGTTTCGGGCCGGATGGTTTTTTCCAGGACTTCCAATTTGATGATTCCATACTCATCCACCGGAAGAATACTCACGTCAAAACCATTTGCTTCCAGATAACTTGCCACCTCGAAAACAGCAGGATGTTCCACCGCCGAAATAATAATATGGTTTCCTTTTTTCCGGTGGGCCAGGGCAATGCCTTTGATGGCGTAATTGTTCGACTCGGTACCGCCACTTGTAAAAATGATTTCCGAAGGATCACAGTTAATCAGTTTCGCCACCTGCCGGCGGGCATTCTCCACCGCCATCTTGGCTTTTACGCCATAGGCATGTACGCTGGACGGATTGCCAAAATACTCGTCTAAAAACGGACGCATGGCATCGGCCACCTCCGGCGCAATGGGCGTGGTGGCGTTATAATCGAGATAAATAGGATTTTGCATGGTTTGGGTGCCTAAAGTTTGATATGTTTAAATTGATTTTTTAGTGAATTCTAAGATGAGCCGGGCATTTTCCGTGGGATTGTCATGGTTGACTTCCAGTTCGTAAATCTGGTTGGATGGCCGTTTTGAAGCCCCGTGGGCATAAGCTTTATCATAATAGTGCAATGTGATTTCGGCCACTTTCAACAGGTTTCCTGTCTCGAGGGCAGTAATAGCTTCTTTCAGATGTTGCCCGCCGAGACGTTCTCTAATTTTTACCAGTTGTTCCATGAGGGCTTCCGTGGAAAAACTGCCGTATTCACGTACCAATCGTTTTTCTCTTTCCGGTTTCGGAACCAGAATCTTGATGAGAGGCGCTTGCCGCATTTGTTGAAACAGCGGATCAGGAATACCGCAAAATCCCAGATGCCGGCTTTCGTCCTCCACCCAAATGGGTTTATCAAAATCGAATTTCCGCCAAGCGTCGGCCAGGTTATTTTCAAATTGCTCGTTGGTTGGCTGAGGTTCCTGTCCCAAAGGCCCGAAAACCGAGCCTTTATGATGCGCAATCCCTTCGATATCCAAAAACTGTTCTCCTGCTTTTTCCATGGCTTTTAGCACATCGGTTTTACCGCTGCCCGTGTAACCTCCCAACACAAAAAGTTGTACCGGTTTAGAAAAAGCGGCACGAATATGCCGGCGGTACGCTTTGTATCCACCTTCGAGTGTGTAAGCTTTCATCCCGGCAGTTTCGAAAAGCCAGGCCATACTGCCAGAGCGCATACCGCCTCTCCAACAATGTACTAAAATCTCCTTTTTCGGTGCGATTTTCCGCGCTTGTTTTACAAAATCAGCCAATTTTGGCCCCACAATTTCCAGTCCCAACTGCACAGCATTTTCTTTTCCGCTCTGCTTGTAACGGATTCCCACAAGTGCCCGCTCATCATTGTCGAAAAGGGGAATATTCACGGCTCCCGGAATATGCCCCTGCGCAAATTCCTTTGGCGAACGCACGTCCACCAATGGAAATTTATCCGTAAGCGGTAAAAATTCTTCTATGGAAATTTTTCGGGCCATGTGTTATCTTTTCTTTGGCTTGCAAAGGTAGTATAAGTCATGAAAATATGCGGCAGCCCATAAATTTAGAGGAATCCATGTTCTGTTATTTAGATTTATTGTATTTGGGCACCCGGGCGGGCTATCCGCTGTAGTCCTCGCCGGCATTATTTTTCGGCTAATGCGGGGCAAATAGCTCCCTTGTCGCTTTTGCCCCGCAAGCCTCAATAATAATGCCGTCTGCGGGCTGCCGCTTCTATCCCTGGTGCAGGGTGAGAAGGTGAAAAGGTGAGAAGGTGAAAAGGTGAGAAGGTGAAAAGGTGAGGGTTTACGCAAGTAATCGATTATCCTTTTCAAAATCGCAAATACATTCACGCTCTTGCTCCTGCGCCCCGGCTTGAGGATGGCGGTTGTCTTGTATGCAACCTGATAACCTGTCAATCAAGCCAACCTGAGCGTCTACTTCCTTTAACAAAAGCAGTTCGCCATCGTTACTGGTTTCTTCTAAAGCAAACCGAACCTGTGCTTTTTTGTGTCCAAAATCTGAAAGATCAAAAAGTGTTGTTGGTTCATTATCCAAAATTTCATTGTTTCGATTTCGATGATTTTTTATATCTTTGTCTATACAGGAGATTGCTTTTTATACCTCATAAAGTACTAAATCCCAATGAGATAATATGAGTTTCTCCTCTATTTTTTCTTATTTATGAATTATTCAGGTTAAAATGGTCAAATGAATCAGATAAAATATTTTTTAGTATGTGCAGCACTAATATTTTTTATGAACAACAGTGTTTTGGCTGCCGTTCCTGCCGACACTACTTTTCGCATTGTGGAGAGCGTTCCTGAAAGTTCAATGTACGGACAACCCGGTGTGGAGCGAACCCAAATGGCCTGGCTTGATATGATTCACGGCGCTCAAAAAAGTATTGATATCGCTGCCTTTTATTTTTCTAATAAGCCCGGTGAAGCATTGGAACCTGTGATGAATGCAATCGCCTCGAGCGGACGTGCCGGTGTAAAAGTTCGCATCATGATTGGCCGGGCATTTTATAAAAGAAGTCAGAGTAGTTTAAAACCTTTGGAAGGGATTCCTAATATTCATATTCGTATTCTTCCTGTGGATAGTCTGACGGGAGGGGTGCTTCATGCCAAATATTTTATTGTAGATGACAGTATTGTGTTTGTTGGTAGTCAAAACTGGGACTGGCGTGCATTGAGTGAAATTCATGAAATTGGAGCCCGCATTGATAATAAACGCTTTGCAAAAACATTTGAAGCCGTTTATAATTTCGATTGGAGACTTGCTAAAACTCATAATTTAATCAAAGCAGAAAAAATCGCAGTTACATCACCCGATTTTGAACCGGCCACAGAGGGAAATCCGGTGATCTTGCATGATGCACAAGGTTCTGTTGCTGTTGCTTTTCCGGCTTTTAGCCCGTCTTCGTTGGCGCCACGCTGGGTAAATGCCGAGCAACCTGCATTGGTGCGCCTGATTGAATCTGCCAAACATACCTTGCGTATCCAGGTGATGACAATGACTGCTTTGATTTATTACGGCCCTAAAGGCTATTGGAAAGAAATTGACAATGCTTTGCGCGATGTGGCTGCACGGGGTGTTAAAGTTAGAATTATTGTTGCCAACTGGGCTTTACGGTATTCTATGCAGGCTTATTTGAAAAGCCTTGCTGTGCTTCCGTATATTACCGTGAAATTTAGCTCTGTTCCGGAATCACCAAGTGGATTTATTCCCTATGCGCGTGTCGAGCATTGTAAATATGCTGTTGCTGATAACAATCGGGCTTATATCGGAACAGGAAACTGGGGCTGGAGCTATTTTAATAATACCGTGGATGCCTCTGTATTTTTCAGCGGAAAAGGACCGGTTTCACCACTGCTGAAAATTTTTGATCGCGACTGGAACGGGCCTTATGTTACAACGCTGAAACCCGGGGTTCATTATAAAGCACCCAAAAATCACTAAACTAATTTCGTTTCCAGGTTAAGGGCGGGCGAAAACATCTCCTCTTTGCTAACATGCTCAGGGTATATTCTATTTTAGTTTTCTCTTGTTGAACAGCAAATGTTCATAATAAATGCGTCCTCGTTGGATAAACGAGGGTTTTATATGAAAAGGTTTCCAATAAGCAAGTAAAGTTATTGGATAGACAATCAATATAAAGGAAGTGAAACTCTTTCTGAAAATCCTGATGAGGACAAAATGACAAATGTTGACTTCGGCTCAGCCATCGCGAGTCTGACGCGGAGCCGGTGCGTGGCGACTCGTGATAAAACT
>CAJXKB010000075.1 GCA_913055825.1 uncultured Bacteroidota bacterium | reverse complement strand
TCAAAAATCCCGAAGGGATTGAACAATAATAGCCGTATGCGAAGCGTACGGAGATATTGCGAATAGAATTCAGAACCCGGACCGGGTTCAACTTAAGATGAGAATTATATTGAAAATCAGGAGGCGCACCATAAAACCAAAACATCTCGCGAAGAATTGATTGTTCTATTAATTGAACATGGGATAGATTTCAATGAAAAATATTTGCTATAGTTCAACTCCTACAGAGTTGAACCATACACGAAATAATTCCACAGGTTCCACCTGTGGCTATTATTGTTTAATCCCTTCGGGATTTACTCCGGCACATCAAAATAATATTTAGCCAATTTAAACAACTTCAAAGTTAAGATATGGACAAATCTCTTTTTTATACTTTTGCTCAATAACATTTTTTTTTGAAAGAATGGTACGAAGTCTTTATTTATAATGTTTCAGTACCATTCTTTCTTTTCAACATTTTGCTGCTTCAAACGCCTTGCAAAAAAACACCCTTTGTGCGACTTTGTGAAAACCCTTCGAGCACCTTCGTGGTAAAAAAACTAACGAATTTAGAATTTAAAGGCTAATTCCTATTTTGATGCGCTGATAATAGTTATTAACTTTTTCAAAAATCCCTTCGGGATTTATTCCAGCACATCAAAATAATATTTAGCCTGGAAATGCATCCTCGTTTGCAACGAGGACGAGGTGGCTTCTGAGGAGTAACACAATTTTTTCTATATTTGTCCCGTAATTCAAATCCTTCCCTCGCGAAAGGCATGTTGATTTATATAGAAGGGTGGAGAGATTAGGCTCTGTGAATCCCTGACAACCTTCCGGAAACGGAAAAGGTGCCAATACCTAACCAATTCATTTTTTGTGAGTTGGAAATGATAAATTAAAATAAATGCAAATGAAAATTATTCGTTTAATTCATCGTTAAATTTACAGTACAACTCCTGTTTTGTTATTTTTGGTCATTTCCGGGAATACAACGGGATGTAGATTATTAAAAAGCATAAGCATGAAACCAAATATACAAGAAGAACTCAAAAAACGCGTACTAGTACTTGATGGTGCCATGGGGACCATGATCCAGCGGTACAGGCTGGAAGAAGAGGATTATCGTGGTGAACGGTTTAAAGATTCAAAAATCCTTTTAAAAGGAGATAATGATCTGTTGAATCTTACACATCCTGAAATCATCCGTGAAATTCATAGGGAATACCTTGAAGCCGGTGCCGACATTATCGAAACCAATACTTTTAACGGCACCCGTATTTCGCAAAGCGACTACGGACTGGAAGATAAAGTTTATGAAATCAACTTAAAAGCTGCTCAAATTGCCAGTTCAGTAGCAGCTGAATTTACAGCTTCCAATCCCAAAAAACCAAGATATGTAGCCGGTTCTATGGGCCCTACCAACAAAACTGCATCCATGTCGCCCGAAGTAAATGACCCTGGTTTTCGTAATGTGAGTTTCGATTTGCTGGTGGACAATTATTTCGAACAGGCCTCTGCTTTGCTTGAAGGTGGCGCTGACATTTTACTGGTGGAAACCATTTTTGATACGCTTAATGCCAAAGCCGCTCTTTTTGCCATTAATAAAATTGTGGAAGAAAGAAAGAAAAAGGGCGGAAGCAGCCAAAAAATCCCGGTTATGGTTTCGGGAACCATCACCGACGCCAGCGGCCGTACATTGTCGGGACAAACCCTCGAAGCTTTTTTTACCTCCATCAAACATATTGATTTACTGAGTGTTGGGCTCAACTGCTCCATGGGTGCCCAACAAATCAGGCCACATCTCGCCGAACTCTCACGGTTAGCACCGTTTAATGTGAGTGTGTATCCCAATGCGGGATTGCCCAATCAGTTTGGTGAATATGATGAAAGTCCGCACAAAATGGCCGGGCATATCAAGGATTTTCTCGATCATCAGTATGCCAACATCGTCGGTGGCTGTTGTGGAACCACGCCTGAGCATATTCGCGAAATTGCCGAACTGGCCAAAAAAGCGCGTGTCCGTCCGTTGCCACCCAAAATTCACGTAACAGAACTCAGTGGCCTGGAACCGGTTAAAATTGAAAAATCAAAAAATTTCATCAACATCGGCGAACGTACCAACGTGAGCGGTTCACGCAAGTTTGCCCGCCTCATCCGGGAAAAAAAATATGAAGAAGCACTGGATGTGGCCCGTCATCAAGTGGAATCAGGGGCACAAATTCTGGATGTAAACCTCGACGATGGCATGCTGGATGCCGAAAAAGAAATGGTCCGTTTTTTGAATATGCTGGCGTCGGAACCTGAAATTGCACGCCTGCCGATTATGATTGATTCTTCCAAATGGGAAGTGATTGAGGCGGGACTGAAATGCATTCAGGGTAAAGGAATTGTAAATTCCATCAGCCTGAAAAACGGTGAAGAAGAATTTCTGGAACATGCCCGCAAAATCAAAGCTTATGGTGCCGCAGTGGTTGTAATGGCCTTTGATGAAAAAGGACAGGCTTCTACTTACGAACGCCGCATTGAGATTTGCCAACGGGCTTATAACTTACTCACGCAACAGGTTGATTTCCCTCCCGAAGATATTATTTTCGATCCCAATATTTTGGCCATCGGTACAGGTATGGAAGAACATAACAACTATGCTGTGGATTACATCAAAACCACGCGCTGGATCAAGGAAAACCTGCCTTATGTAAAAGTAAGCGGCGGGGTGAGTAATTTGTCCTTTTCTTTTCGTGGCAATAATGCTGTTCGCGAGGCTATCCACTCTGTTTTCCTGTATCATGCCATAAAAGCCGGAATGGACATGGGCATAGTAAACCCTGCATTGCTACAGATTTATGACGAAATTCAGCCCGACCTGCGTACCCTTGCTGAGGATGTCGTACTAAACCGACGCAAAGACGCCACGGAGCGCCTGCTGGCTTACGCCGATAAAATGAAAAATAAAGAAGCCGGTAAATTGGTAGTAGAAAATGTATGGCGTACAGAACCCGTTGACAAACGATTAGAACATGCTTTGGTTAAAGGTATTACAGAATTTATTGAAACCGATGTGGAAGAAGCCCGCCGGCAATATGCCCGGG
This sequence comes from uncultured Bacteroidota bacterium, assembly GCA_913055825.1. Taxonomy (GTDB): domain Bacteria; phylum Bacteroidota; class Bacteroidia; order Bacteroidales; family F082; genus Sulfidibacterium. The sequence goes on along the minus strand of CAJXKB010000075.1, from coordinate 11,423 downwards.
CAATTGAAGTAATTGAACAACCGCTCATGCGTGGAATGAACATTGTGGGCGATTTGTTTGGAGAAGGAAAAATGTTCCTTCCCCAGGTAGTTAAAAGTGCCCGCGTGATGAAAAAAGCGGTTTCTTACCTTTTGCCTTACATCGAAGCTGAAAAACAGGAAGGTGACCATAATGCCGGAAAAGTAGTACTTGCTACCGTAAAAGGTGATGTGCACGATATTGGAAAAAATATTGTAGGAGTGGTGCTTTCATGCAATAATTATGAAGTGATCGATTTGGGGGTAATGGTTCCCACGGAGAAAATTTTGGAGACTGCCAAAAAAGAAAAAGCCGATGTGGTGGGGTTAAGCGGATTAATTACCCCTTCGTTGGAAGAAATGGTTGTGGTGGCCAACGAAATGAAACGTCAGGGCTTTCACATTCCCCTGCTGATTGGAGGCGCAACCACCTCGTCTATTCATACGGCTGTAAAAATTGCCCCGGTTTACGATCAGCCCACGATCCACGTGCGTGATGCTTCCAAAGTTACCGGTGTACTCAACAAACTTTTATCGCCCGGGGAAAGACAGGCTTATGTGGATAAAATCAGGGAAACCTACCAAAAACTCCGTAGTAATCATGAGGGACGTCAGCAGCAAAAAAAATACATCAGCCTGAAAGCAGCCCGTGAAAACCGGTTTAAAGCGGATTGGAAAGAAGATCTGATACAAATTCCCCTTTTGATTGGGAATCGTTATTTTGAAGATTATCCACTGGAAGAATTACGGCCTTTCATCGACTGGACTTTCTTTTTTCATGCCTGGAAACTTAATGGTAAGTTTCCCGCTATTTTCGATGATCCTGTCAAAGGAGAAGAAGCCCGGAAAATTTATGATGACGCTCAACTAATACTGGATCGGTTGATTACCGAAAAATGGTTGAAAGCCAAAGGAGTTGTGGGTATTTATCCGGCTCAGGCCACAGGTGATAGTGTGGAAGTATATTCTGAAAATCATCAACTGCTGAAAAGGTTTCATTTCCTGCGTAATCAGGAAGAAAAACAGGAAGGTTATCCCAATTTGTGTTTGTCCGATTTCATTGCACCAAAGTCAAGCGGCCTGACTGATTATCTTGGGTTTTTTGCTGTAACTACCGGACTTGGCATTGAGAAACAGCTTAAAGTTTTTGAAGCCGATCATGACGATTATAATGCCATAATGTTGAAAGTGTTGGCCGATCGTTTGGCCGAAGCATTTGCCGAGAAATTACATGCCGATGTGCGTAAAGATATCTGGGCTTATGCCTCGGATGAATCCATGGAAATGAAAGAAATACTACGCGAGAAATATCAAGGAATCCGTCCGGCACCGGGTTATCCGGCTTGCCCTGAGCATTCCGAAAAGGAAACTATTTTTGAGTTGCTCAACGTGAATAAAAGAACAGGTATCAGCCTGACCGAAAATTATGCCATGTCACCGGCGGCTTCGGTATGCGGTTATTATTTTGCCCATCCCGATGCGCAGTATTTTAATGTGGGAAGGCTGCTCCCCGATCAGTTGGAAGATTATGCCAAGCGAAAAAACCTATCTGTGGAAACCGTAAAAAGATTATTGAATAGCAACCTGGCCGAAAAAAAATAAAACAATAAAATATGAACGAATTAAGTATTACCAAATATATCGAACAGGCAAAACAAACCCTGTTTTCTTTCGAATTACTCCCTCCCCTGAAGGGACAAAATTTTGATTCCATTCAACAAGCTATCGACCCTTTGGTGGAATTCAATCCTGCCTTTATTAACATAACCTACCATCAGCAGGAAGTTGTTTACGAGCCGGTTGACAACGGGCTGATGAAAAAGCATACTGTCAGGAAGCGCCCCGGCACGGTTGGAATTTCGGCGGCTATAAAATATCGCTATGGTATTCCTGTTGTGCCTCACATTATTTGCGGTGGTTTTACACGTGAAGAAACCGAAAATGCCCTTATCGACCTGAGTTTTTTGGGCATCAAAAATGTGCTTGCTATCCGTGGTGACCCGCAGCCGGGAATGAAACAATTTATTCCCGAAAAAGAAGGTAATGCCCATGCCATCGACCTGGTCCGGCAAATTGAAGCACTGAACCGGGCTGATTATATCGAAAAAGACCTGAAAAATACCCGTGCTACCGATTTTTGTATCGGGGTGGCAGGATATCCCGAAAAACACAGCGAATCGCCCAATATGGAAAGTGATATTCATTTTCTGAAAAAGAAAATTGAAGCCGGTGCTTCTTATGTCGTAACCCAGATGTTTTTCGACAACCAAAAATATTTCGACTTCGTCAAAATCTGTCGTGAAAAAGGGATTCAAGTCCCTATTATTCCAGGTCTTAAGCCGCTAACTTCCCTTTCGCAAATTGCCTCCCTTCCCAAAACCTTTAATGTGGATTTACCTGAAAAACTGGTAAAAGAAGTGATTAAGTGCAATGACAATAAGGCTGTGCGTCAGGTGGGTGTGGAATGGGCCATTCAGCAGTCTAAAGAATTACTTGATTTTGGTGTGCCGGTATTACATTTTTACACGATGGGTAAATCGGACAATATCAGACAAATAGCCAAGGCCGTGTTTTAAGGTACGATTAATTATTAACTCAGGTTATTTCTTAACAAGTACTTAGTTCCACTATATTTTGTTATTTTTGTTAAAAAGCTAAACAATGTCCATTATCGATCTATTCCAAAACAAACAAAAACAATTGGCAGTACTTATCGACCCCGATAAATTATCGGACGGCCAGTATGCCGATATTGCAAAAATATCTCAAAAAGCCGGAGTAGATTTTCTGTTTGTAGGAGGAAGTCTTTTAACCAGCGACAGTCTTTTCCGGTGTATCCGTACGCTGAAAGAAAATAGCGATATTCCGGTTGTGCTTTTCCCGGGGAACACCTACCAAGTGAGCCGCAATGCCGATGCTATGTTATTCCTTTCATTGATTTCGGGCCGCAACCCCGATATGCTCATCGGCATGCACGTTATTGCGGCACCTTACGTAAAACTCAGCGGAGTCGAAACTATCCCTACAGGCTATATGCTCATCGACAGCGGTAATCCTACTTCGGTAACTTACATGAGCAATTCATTCCCCATACCACGTGACAAAAAGGATATAGCAGCCTGTACCGCAATGGCCGGCGAAATGTTGGGCCTGCGTATGATTTTTATGGATGCCGGAAGTGGGGCAAAAAGCACGGTTTCAGAAGAAATGATCAGCTTTGTCAAAGGTTCCATTGAGGTGCCACTCATTATTGGTGGCGGTATCCGAACACCCGAAAAAGCAAAAAGTATTTTGAAAGCCGGTGCTGATACTATTGTCGTTGGAAACCGGTTTGAAACCGAACCGAACCTTATTTTTGATTTTACCGAAGTTGTCAAAAAAATTAACAGACAGGAGAACAAGTAGCAAAAGCTTGTTTTTAGTTCTTTTTCTCCAGTTGTAACCGCAGCATGTTGAGTGCAGCCAAAGCCGAGCGCCTGATATTCCGGCCACGATGCTCACCAAAGTGAAATAACTGAGAAATAACACCATCCTTATCCGACAGTGCAATCCAAACTGTTCCCACGGGTTTTTCCGTTGTGCCGCCATCCGGGCCTGCAATACCGGAAATAGCCAGGCTAAAATCAGTTTTTAGTTGCTCACGGGCACCGGCAGCCATAGCTTCAACAACCTGGCGGCTCACGGCACCATATTGTTCCAGTGCACCGGCATCAACGTGTAATAAATCTCTTTTTACCGCATTAGCATAGGAAACTACCGAGCCCTTAAAATAACGTGAACTGCCTGAGATGCTTGTTATCAGGTGCGCCAAATAGCCCCCGGTACAGCTTTCGGCAGTGGAAATAGTTTTACCCGACTTAACCAGCAAAGCCCCAATAACTTCCTCAAGACTGACATCATCGTAACCGAAAATAATATCAGAAATATATGTTTTCAGGGTATTAATATGCCTATCAATCTCAGCCATTAATTTTTCTTTGTCCTTGCCCTTAGCAGAGAGGCGCAAGCGTACAATTCCGGGCTGTGGTAAATAGGCCAGGTGTATGTGATGTGGCAGGTTGTTTTCCCAATCTTGTATTTGTGATGCCAAAAACGATTCGGGCATACCGGTAGTCATTACCGTTTTATGAACAATAGCACCCAACCGGAAATATTTTACCAATCGTGGAATCACCTGATCGGTCATCATAGTTTTCATCTCAAACGGAACGCCAGGCATGGAAACAAATACTTTTCCGTCTTTTTCGAACCACATTCCCGGCGCTGTCCCGCTTATATTTAGCAACGGCGTGCATTTTTCCGGTATCAGGGCCTGCTGGCGGTTTAGCTCGGAAACTTCAAACTTCCGGGCAGCAAAGATTTTTTTTACCTGTTCAAATGTGGGTTCGTGAAAAACAAAACCCGATTCAAAATAGCCGGCAAGGGTCTTTTTGGTTATATCATCTTTTGTGGGGCCAAGGCCTCCGGATATTAGAATGATATCAGCACGCTCAGCCGCTGCATTTAATTCATCTTCAATAGCCCGGACATCGTCGGCTATGCTACTGATGTATACCACCTGAATCCCCGATTTTGTCAGCTCGGCGGCCATCCACGAAGCATTGGTGTTTACAACCTGCCCGATTAATAACTCGTCCCCGATATTGATAATTTCCGCTTTCATCACCTTGATAATTTTATTCTTTTTTTCTGATTTTATCCTCACTCGCGGGCTATTTTACTATATTTCAACAGGAATGCAGCCCGTCGGCTTAATTTTTTATTTTTGCAAAGGTAAATGAATAATTATTGAATTATGGAAATGAAAAATGCAGAATTGGTTTTAAATACCGATGGAAGTATTTACCACCTAAAGCTGAATCCGGGCGATGTAGCCGAGACTATTTTGTTAGTGGGAGACCCCGGCCGTGCCAAAATGATTTCAGAATATTTTGATACAATTGAATTCAGTGGACAAAATCGCGAAATTAACACTTTTACAGGAACTTATAAAGGTACACGTTTAACAGTATTGTCAACCGGCATGGGCCCCGACAATGTGGAAATTGTTGTGAGTGAGTTGGATGCTCTGTTTAATATTGATTTTAAAACACGTAAAGCCAAAGAAGATAAAACCTCACTAAACCTTATTCGTATTGGTACTTCAGGGGCATTGCAGGCTGATATCCCGGTGATTAAATCCTATGTGGTTTCCGAGTATGCTTTAGGTTTAGACGGACTGGCTTATTTTTACGAAGACGGCCCCAATGTAATTCTTTCCGACATGACCGATTCGTTTATCAATACCATGAAATGGGATGAGCGACTTCCACGCCCTTATGCTATCAAAGGGTCGGAGTTTTTGCTTGAGAAGCTGGCCAAAAGCTGGCGGAGGGGCATCACGCTAACCGCCCCCGGATTTTACGCACCCCAGGGACGTGAATTGCGTTTGAAAGTACATGACAAAACCATCATCGACAGGGCACAAAAATTTGAATATAACGGATATAAGGTTACTAATTTCGAAATGGAAACCTCCGCTTTGTATTCTTTATCGGCTATGCTGGGGCATGAAGCCTTGACGGTATGCGACATTATCGCCAACCGGGTTACCGATGATTTTAATCCTAATTATAAAGAAAGTATGCGAAATTTAATTCAGCAAATGCTGGACCGCGTAGTTGAATTGTAAATCTTGAAATTTACCGGCGCGAGCATCCGCTCGTGCCTATATTGCATTATTATCACCTCATCACGAGTAGCGTTCACAAAAACTTTGTACTGCCGGAAAGGTTTTTTCGGGGGCTTCCACAAAACCCATATGTCCCACCTCGTCCAAAATAATAGCTTCGGATAATTTAGGCAAACTGATTTGGGAAAGTATCTTTGGGAGGGGAATTCGTGAATCCTGTTTTCCAATTACAAAGAAAACAGGAACATTAATATTTTCAAGAAGTTGCAGGTTGTCGTCGCGGTCACGCATGCCGGCCAGTGATGCTATTACCCCTTCGGTAGAAGTTTTGAGTGATTCTTCCCTCAGGTGAGCAATTTCATTTTCAAAAACCGCCACATTTGATTCGGCAAACAAAAGAGGAATAAACTGACTGATAAAGTTTTTGTGGTCTTTTTTTACCACCTCAATGGTACGGCTGCGATTTTTCTTTCCCTGTTCGTCGTCGGCAGCAGCCTGAGAATGAAACAGAACCAAACCCTTTAAACTTTCAGGAAATAATTTTGCAAAAGCAAGAGAAACATAGCCGCCCATAGAGTGACCAATGAGGAAGGTTTGTGTAACTTTTTCCTGGTCCAGAATAAATTTTACCGCTTCTGCCATAAAGGACATGTCATGCTTTTCACCATAAACCGCCGATTTTCCGAAACCGGGCAAATCAACTGCTATCACCGAAAACCGTGAAATAAGATAAGGCATAAAATCATCCCACACATGATAATTTTCAAGAAATCCATGCAATAAGACCACGGACGGGCCCTGTCCCTCTACATAATAATTCAGGCTTTTTCCATGCCATTCAATTTGTTTTTCCATCGGACTATTTTTTGCAAAGATAAAAAACAGAGTTTATATGGTGATGACTTTAGCATCGGAATGCAACACTTCGGTAAGCGGAGTACCCCAATATTTTACTTCAATACCCATCTTTTCAAAAGTTTCTGTCACGTCCAAATCATCTGCACATCCCTTGCAAGCCGTGATGTGCACTCCTGCATCGTACAGCTCTTTTAATTTTTGCCGGACAATAAAATCTGTACCTGCCAGTTGAGCCGAAGCCCCCCAAATAATGAGAGTTACCTCCTTCCACCAATGACGTTTTATGCTGTTCAACGCGTACATAAATACCATTTCATCAAAGGTGAGTTTTTCTCCGCTGGTCCATAGGATGAATAAGCTTTCTTTTGTTTTCATGATTTTTTATTTTTATCAAATCGTAATTTAATCTGCACAATTTCAGGACGATTAACTGTCCGCACAGGTGGTCCCCAACCTCCTACTCCGCCGGAAACATAAAACTGGGTATTTCCTTTTCTTAAATATCCCCAACTTTTTTCATAAATCATACGGGTTATAAAATTAAAAGGCCACAGCTGTCCGTGGTGCGTGTGCCCCGACAATTGCAAATCGATACCATTTTTTACCGCATCTTCCAAATGAAAAGGCTGATGGTCCAGCAAAATTAAGGGAAATTTATTATCTGTTTCTGCAACCAACATAGAAAGGTCTTCTCTTTTCCTGTTTGCCATACGGTTTTTCATCAGGTCTTCACGCCCAATTATATAAAAGCTATTATCTATAAATGCAACTGCATCATTCAGCAAATGAATATTATGCGTGTTCAGATATGCCTTAGCCTTGTGGATACCACCAATGTATTCATGATTTCCCGTTACGGCATACACACCGTATTTTGCCTTTAGCTTTTTAAGCGTTTTCCCCACATTGCTGTGAATAACAGGCCGGATATCTTCATCGATGATGTCGCCTGGAACCAGAATAATATCTGCCTGAGATGCGTTAACTTTTTTAACAATCCGGGTCAAATGCCTTTTTTCTATCAAAGTTCCCAGATGAACATCAGAAAAAGCAACAATGTTCAATGAATCAAGCTTTCCTGCTTTTTTGTGTACCTGCAAATCCAAGGTATTCATCTTGGGAAACCAGGTATTAATATGCCCGGCAAGTACAACCACAAAAGTGATCGACGCAATAGCAATGGCCATGATTTGTCGCGTTTTCAAGGCATTATTATAAAAAACTTCCGGAAGGAATTTGAGCCATCGTTGGATGAAGATAATCAAATCAATCAAAAGCAGCTGCAATAGCAAATATACCATGATGGCCAGCCAAAACGATCCCACCCAAATCAAAACAGTGGTCAGCGGAGTGATCATTTGTCGCTCAAGCAGACGGCCTGCTACAAAAGATACAGCCAACACTACCACCAACCAAATCCAAATTAAGCGCCATGCACTTCCCGGTTCAAAAACCATTAATCCTTCGCGAATGATGTAATAATTAATGGCTGCATAAACCAATAAAACAAGGGAAAAGAAAAGTATTAATACTGCGTTTTTCATTTTAACCCGGTTTATTTGATAAGCTTTTGATATTTCAGAGTAATATAGTCTGTAAGAAATTGAACAACAGCCTTTCTGCCGAAAACAAATGTTGCATTAACGCAACGTAATAAGAGGATTCTCAGGCTTCAATATTGCAGATGTAACTGCCGGATTCCCACTAACAGAGAATTTGAAATGCAACGGGGAATGCAATGGTGGAAAAGTTCCTTTGAGAACATTGTTGGGCCGTTGCCCTTCAAAACCCAAATAGGAATATTTGCCGTAATGAGGCAAAAGCCGGGCCAGCCCTGGTACTGCTTCTTTAATTGTTGTTGCCACAAAACCAATCGTTTGTCCTGTTTTGGCAGGGTTTGGGACGGCAAAAACCAGCGACCCTTTTTCGCGAAGCATTTTCATGGTTTTCAATTGTTTGGCAGTAAAAAAAGAGGCATAATCTTTTTCAACATTAAATTGTGGGGCAAATTTATTTTCAAAACCCACAATCCACACGGCACCTTTGGCAGGAAGCTGTTCAAGGTCTTTATCAGAAACTATTTTCAGGGTTTTACCCTGTGCTTCCTGCATTTTTTTCCAGGTTTCAGCCAGTTGCCGGTATGTTTTTAAAAGGGAACTGTGTGACGGAAGTACCATTGTCCCGCCGGTAGCACCAAACAGTTGTGTCAACGAGGGTGGGGCCTCTCCTTTATCAAGCCTCCTGAACACATCAAATTGCGGATCAATTTCTAATTTTAACGGCGCATGCCCAAAAGTCATTGCAGTGGTGATTTGCCGTTGCCCCATATTTAGTTTTTTCAATATTACCGTATCTTCAAAATACACGGCAGCAGGGATTTGCAACGGGAAAAGATTTTCTTTTTGTACTTGTGAAAGCGTAAATGAAAGAGTGTATTTTTTATGCTGTTTTTTAAGTTTTACATCCGAAAGTGATAATTGTGGAGCTCCTTTGCGGGTAAGCCATTCATCAAAAAAAGGTTTCAGGTTTTCACCGGTAACCTGTTCAAAGGTTTTCCGGATATCATCAAAAGAGGCAACTTTAAAGCGGAAATTTTTATAAAACCGTCGATAAGCTTTGATGTAAACCGCATCGCCAAAACGTTGACGCAGCATATGCTGGAACATAAGCGATTTTCCGTAACCAATGGCTTCCTCGGCTGCATTATGCCTTTCGCGAAAATCCACAACCGGAAAATCATTTTTTGTATTTACAAAATCGGTAAACTTTTGCAATGTATTTCGCCGGTATTCAGCACCCTGCCCGCGCTGTTCTTTTAACATATGATCGGCCATATAAGCTGTCAGCCCTTCACACCAGTTGCCTTTTTCCATAGCCACATACACCGAATTGCCCCACCAGTTATGCAAAAGTTCATGTGGATAAGATGAATACAAAATAAAGGGAAAACGGATAATTTTAGGCCCGAGCAAAGTAAATGAAGGCATGCCGTAACCGGTTTCCCAAAAATTTTCGACCAGCGCAAATTTTTGATACGGATAATCACCCAGCAGTTTTACATACATTTTCATATAAACCGAAGTCATGTTCATATACCGTTGGGCCAGCATTTTATCGGGGGTTCGTAAAAATGCCTGTATGGACACTTTTCCCGATTGTGTGTTATATTCGGACCACCGGGCAGCCGTCAGGTAAACCTGGTCCTGCGGGTGAATGCAATCATATTGAATAGTGCGCATGCTATCGGAAACAGTATTCAAAGTCCGTTTTCCCTGCGAAACAACCAACCAGTCTTTGGGCAAATGGGTAGTCAGTGTAAAACTGACCAACGGGCTGTCGAACGTAGGCACCCAATAAGTAGAACCGGCGAGATAAACTCCTTTTTGGCTGATGATTCCGTCGGTTTCGCTAAAGCCGCGGGCGTATTCGGCAGCACCTGATTGAAGCGAATCGGCTATGCGACCGGAGTATTTCAACACTAATACCGTTGAAGCTTGGGCAGGCAATACCGCATAGCGTCTAATTTTAGTGTTTTTTTCTGCTATTTTTATCAACCGGAATTCGTGATTTACCGAATTGATTTTCAGATTTTTATTTAGGTCAAAGAAAATTGTATCACTATTTTGGATAAAGTTTTCAGGGAAGCTGATACTGTCTTTTACGCTGACAAATTGTTCCTGAATATTAAGCTTTACATCCAGATTATGGTGAATGTGTTGAGAAAATCCCAAAAATGAAAGTATTACGAAAAGGAAGGTAAAAAAGAACGTTTTATTTTTCATTAATATATGTTTGGAGGTTTATGCAAAGGTAATAAATCCATTAAAAGTAGTTACCTGCCATTACGAGAAAACATATCGCACCTTTTAGCATATTTGGTTTTTGTCCAAACACGAACCAACCCTAAAAAACAAAATGAATACTTATACCGACTTTTTTAAAGTGTTCATTCTCTTATTATGTTTTTAAATTCACTAATCGAGTCCAGCTTTTTAGGGGGCTAAACCAAGTTAAATCCAAATGAATTCAATACTTTGTGAAAATTATTGTCTAAAAAAGTTAAGAGTTAGGGGGTAATATTATAGAATAAATGATCAATAAAGCTCAACCCATATATCAAAACATAAAAGAAGGAATTCAATCCTCAAAGTTTGTTGGTGGCGATCAAATGAATAAAACTTTTCCTCTTTCCTTCGTTTAATATTAAACGAAGGAAAGAGGAAAAGCAACTTTACACAATTTATGGGATACTACCGACGAATCATTTGAACTTACGGTCGATAATAAATTTTTTTGTTACAGTGCCTTTATTAGTAGTAAACTGTATAAAATAAACACCTTTAGGATAATTATTCAAATTAAATTTTACGATTTCCTTGGGTGCTTTATTATAATGTTTTACTACCAAAATTTCACCCTGACTATTATATAAATTTATCGATACATTCTTTAAATTTAAATTTTTGAACTGAATCTTTAAATCTGTTTTAGCAGGATTAGGATAAATGGCAATTGATTTGTCAATTATTTGATTTTGAATTCCTGATAGTGATGATTGTTTTATGTTTACTGTTTGATAAACATCGCTATTTTCACATGTGATTTTTATTGTTCCTGCCTGATCCGTGCCAGGCCAAGGCTTCTCAGCAGTGACAGTCACCATAGCATCATTAGCACCATTTGTAGGTGCTATACTAAACCAATCTTCTATGCCCGTTATGTTCCATTTACAGTTTGAATTTATATTAAATGTTTGCGTATTTCCAGGCACGCCGGATAAGGTAATTGCATTTTTGGAAACGGAAAGATTTACCTGTACAGCAAAATTAGCCACTAAATTTATGTTATTTTGAACTGTAAAACTGTAGCTTGGATTT
>CAJXKB010000074.1 GCA_913055825.1 uncultured Bacteroidota bacterium | reverse complement strand
GTAATCATCTTTAATTTGGAAAGCCAGTCCCAGGTTCAGGCCAAAGTCATAAATTCTTTCTAAGTCTTCGTCTGAAGCATTTCCGAGGATAGCACCCATTTTCAGGGATGCGGCTAGCAGTACCGATGTTTTTAAACGAATCATGTTGGTGTATTCGTCTAATGATACTTCAGGGACATCTTCGAAATCGACATCATATTGTTCACCTTCAATAACTTCGGCAGCAGTCTTTTCAAAAAGCTCAATGATCCTGAAATGTTTTTCACGGGGAACACTGTTCAGCAATTGGAAAGCATGAAGCAACATGGCATCGCCGGTTAGGATAGCTTTGTTAATTCCATAAACCTTATGTACAGTGGCATCACCACGCCGAATATCTGCCTTATCAATAATGTCGTCATGCACCAGCGTGAAGTTGTGATAGGTTTCTATAGCGCAGGCAGCGTCGAGAGCATCTTCAATTCTTCCGCCAAAAGCTTCACAGGCCGTCAGCAGCAAAATCGGGCGAAGCCGTTTTGCTTTCATTTTCATAATTTGAAGGCTGGGTTTATAGAGTACGGATGGAAATCCGTCAGATCCATTTTTAAACAGGTAATCTTCAAAAATTTGTTTTAATTCTTCTGCAGAATGTTTCTTGTTATTTAATCTTGTCATAGTTAGTTATCCTTAAAATCGTTGTACGATATGCAATGGAAATTTCTTTATCTCTGTTTTAACATATTCAAAATCAGTTGTAAAACCCAGCATCATTCCACCACCGCCCGAACCGCAAAGTTTCAGGTAGAAATGATCCGTATCCAGTCCTTTTTGCCAAACGGTTCGGATGGAATCAGGAATCATTGGTTTCAAATATTTTTGTGTAAAAGTCGAAATTTTTTTCAAGTGAGGGAATAAATTATTGGAATTATTTTGTAAAAATGCTTCAATAGCCTGTTGGTTGGCAGGAATTAATTCGGCTTTCAATTGATTAAGAAATTCTGATGAACGGCACTTTTTAGTAAAATAATTTACCAAAGGCTGTGTTTCGCCTGTAGTTCCGGTATCGAGTAAAAATAGTGTATTTTGTGTGGATGGTTTCTTTTTATGAGGCTCAATAATCTTGATGCAACTGCCATTTTGGAGAAGGATGGGCCTTTGCAAATAGCAAATCAACGGGTCGAGGCCCGAACTTTTTCCGTGAAAATAAGATTCCATCTGAGCAAACAGGGTCTTAAGTTTCTCCAATTGCCCATTCGACAAATTTCGCGAAGGATTGATTGCATCTTTTGCGTAACGGCTGTAAAGGGCGGCCACAAGTGCGCCTGAACTACCCAGGCCATACCCCAGCGGGATGTTACTGTTAAAAATCAATCCGTTGGCAATATCTTTTTCCAGTTGGTCAAATGAAAATCGGGTTTCAAAATTGACTTGCTTCAACTGCTTTCCCAGGAAGTCTGCATATTTCCTGAGATGGGCGTTTGAGTCGAAACCGGAATTTGGTTTTTCAGTCTTTTCAAAAGAAAAATATCCATATAACTCGGTGTATGGAATGCTGAGGGCATCGGAACCGAACATTAACGCATACTCGCCAAATAGTAATATTTTTGAATAGAATTTGGTTTTTAATTTGTTCATTAGTAAAAAAAATTAACTTCTTTACGGAGCCTTAAAAAGGGCGGTAAAGTTAAAAAGAAATGGGAAATATGAACTGGTTTAAGCGGGGGAAGTAAGTTGAAATAAGCTTTAAGTATCATTTACAGCAGTATTCGGTTTATTTCAATGTTGCAACAAAAAAGCCCATCCCGCAAAGGAAAGGCTTTTATGTGACTCGTCCGAGGCTCGAACTCGGGACCCTCTGCTTAAAAGGCAGATGCTCTACCAACTGAGCTAACGAATCATCCATTGATTGGAGGCGCAAAAATAGTATTTTTTTTAATTATACAAACCTTTTGTTAAAAAAAATTAAGACACTAAAATTCCTTTTCCCTGACGCGTGATGATGGCTTCTCCAGATGTGCAATCCACCACGGTGGAGGCCTCATTGGCGCCGAATCCACCATCAATCATATAATTAATTAAATGCCCAAATTTTTCATATATAATTTCAGGATCGGTAGGGTAGGTGATGATTTTATCTTCATCGTGCAGCGAAGTGCTGACCAACGGGTTTTTTAATTCGTCAATCAGGCTTAGTAAAATATTATTGGCAGGAATACGGAGTCCTATGGTCTTTTTCTTGCTTTGAAACAATTTTGGTACCTGACTATTGGCATTTAAAATAAAGGTAAACGGGCCGGGTGTATTTTTTCTAATCAATCGAAAAATGTGATTGTCAATAGGGCGTACGTATTCAGAGAGCATGCTCAGATCTTTGATAAGAAGTGAAAATTGTGCTTTACCTTTTTTAATGCCTTTGATTTGTTCAATACGTTCGATGGCTTTAGGATGGTAAAGATGACAGCCCATGGCATAAATAGTATCCGTGGGAAAAATAACTATTTCTCCTTTTTGAAGTACTTCAACAACCTTGTTTATGTGCCGTGGTGCAGGATTTTCCGGGTAAATTTTTATTAACATGGGCCGAATAATAATTAAACGGGGCTAAGTTAGAAATATTTGTGGATGTTTTGAGGTTTTGAAGTTTTGAGGTGAGATAAGGGGACAAAAAAAGGGTAAGCTACTTATATCGCACCGCTACAACCGCCTACCCTTGCTCCCTTCCGGGCCTGGGGGAGTTCAGCAGGAGCTGGTCGTATAAGACTTACCCGCTGCAAAAATACAAATGTTTTTCTTGTTGCAAAGCTTTTATTTTATATTTTTACATCATATTCACCAAAAAATTTAATACAGTGGAAAAAAAATCAACTTTCGGACCTGCCTTGCAATTTGGGTTGCTTACGGGCTTATTTATGATTGTTTTTGGTTTGATCATGTACCTTGTCGGGATTGATCGCAAGTCGTACTGGAACATCATTAGTTATTTAATTTTTGTGGCTGCCATGTACTGGGGCGTCAGTAATATTCGCGACAAGCAACTTGAAGGTGTAATGAGTTATGGAAAAGCTTTTGGCGTAGGTTTTTGGATTGCCGTTTTTGCTGCTTTGCTTACAGGTATTTATGCTTATTTTTATGTGAAGTATATCGACCCAACTGTGCTCCAGAATGCTGTTTCACAGGCAGAAGATAAAATTCTTGCACAAAATCCGAACATCAGTGATGCTGATCTCGACAAAGCGCTGAAGATGGTAAAAATGTTTGCCACACCTGGTTTTAGTTCTGTTTCGGCATTTATTTCAAACACCATTGCAGGGACTATCTTTTCCTTAATTATTGCTATTTTTGCCAAACGTGAAGACAAAACTATCGCGTAGCAAAAATTAAGTAAATGGAGGATATTTCAGTCGTTATTCCTTTGTATAACGAAGAAGAATCATTATCGGAGTTAAATGATTGGATATTTCGCGTGATGAAAGCCAACCATTTTACCTTTGAGATTATCTATGTGGACGATGGTTCCAATGATAAATCATGGTCGGTTATTCAAAAGCTGGCTGCCGGAAACCCACAGGTAAAAGGATTGCGCTTTCGCAGAAATTATGGTAAGTCGGCTGCTTTGAATGAGGGCTTTAAGCTGTGCAATGGAGAAGTTGTTATTACCATGGATGCTGACTTGCAGGATAGTCCTGATGAAATCCCCGGACTTCGTAAAATGCTGATTGAAAATAATTTGGATATTGTATCGGGCTGGAAAAAGAAACGACGCGATGCAATATTTTCCAAAAAGATCCCTTCCAAATTTTATAACTGGACTACTCGTAAACTTTTCAGGATTAAACTGCACGATATGAATTGTGGTTTAAAAGCCTATCGTGTTGAGGTGGTAAAAAATATCGAGGTTTACGGCGAAATGCACCGCTACATTCCGGTAATTGCAAAGTGGGCCGGTTTTACAAAAATTGGCGAGAAAGTAGTTGTTCATCAAAAACGCAAGTATGGAGTTACTAAGTTTGGGATAGATCGGTTTATAAAAGGCTATCTCGATCTTTTTACCATCAATTTTGTATCCAGGTTTGCGGGTCGGCCTATGCACTTTTTTGGTGGCTTGGGCTCTCTGATATTTTTTGTCGGGTTTATTATTGCCGGCTATCTGACCTATGCAAAATTTTTCATGGGCGTTTTTCGGATGACCGATCGGCCCTTATTTTATTTCGGACTGTTGGCCATGGTGCTCGGTACACAACTTTTTCTGGCCGGATTCATCGGTGAGCTTATTTCAAAAAGTAATCGCCCTAATATAAAATACCAAATCAAAGAACGAATTGGTGGGCAGGATGTGAAGGAAAAAACAAATCCGGAATGGATAAAAAGCGAAAAGTAATTATTATCGGTTCTGCGTGGCCGCTGCGTGGAGGACTTGCTGCATTTAACGAACGTATTGCACAACAGTATCTTAAGCGTGGTGACGAAGTGTCGGTTTATACTTTTAGTTTGCAATATCCCGGTTTCTTATTTCCCGGCAAAACACAGTATTCTTCGGAACCTGCACCCGAAGACCTCGATATTAAAATTACCGTAAATACAGTTAATCCACTGAGTTGGGTTAAAACCGGATATGAAATCAGAAAGCAAAATCCTGATTTGGTTATCATTAAATTCTGGATTCCCTTTGTAGCCCCTGCTTTGGGTACCATTGCCAGGATAATCAGAAAAAATAAGCACACAAAAGTTATTTCAATTATCGACAATATTGTTCCACACGAAAAACGTCCTGGCGATAAAATGCTGGCTTCGTACTGGGTAAAAAGTGTGGATGGTTTTATAACCATGTCGAAAGCAGTATTGACCGATTTGGATTTTTTTAACAAAGAAAAACCCAAAAAATTCTGTCCGCACCCTTTGTATGACCATTATGGCAAAATAATCAATAAAGTTGCTGCTAAAAAAGCCCTAGGACTTGATGTGAATACAAATTATCTCTTATTTTTTGGGTTTATCCGCGATTATAAAGGACTGGATATTTTATTGAAAGCTATTGACCATCAATATTTCAGGGTAAATAACATCAAGCTTCTCGTGGCCGGGGAATTTTATTCCAATTCAAAACCTTATTTTGAGTTAATTGAAAAACATCGGCTCGCTGACATGGTTATCATGTCTAACGATTTTATTCCTGATAGTAAAGTAGCAAACTATTTTAATGCGGCAGATGTGGTGGTGCAGCCATACAAAGATGCCACCCAAAGCGGGGTAACACAAATTGCGTATCATTTTGAAAAGCCGATAATTACTACCAATGTAGGAGGGCTTGCCGAAATTGTTCCCGATAATGAAGCGGGATTTGTAACAGCTCCGGACGTGACTGAAATTCAACAAGCTATCCTGCGGTTTTATCAGGAAAATAAAAGCCGGGAGTTTGAAGCAAACGTGAAAAAGTTAAAACTGAGATATAGCTGGGATAATATGCTTAAGGCGATTGATGAGGTAATGGAAATAGTTGATATTAAGCAAAATAAAGTTAAGACTTATGATCATACGCAGTAAAGCCCCTTTGCGGATTGGGTTGGCCGGCGGCGGTACCGATGTGGCTCCTTATTCTGATATTTACGGAGGTGCCATCCTCAATGCCACTATTAATTTGTATGCTTATGCTACAATCGAACCCCGCAATGATGGTCGAATTGTTATCGAAGCAGTTGACCGACAGCAAACTATCTCTTTAGATTCAACAACTTTTTTGGAAATCGACGGAAAACTTGATTTGGCCAAGGGAATTTATAACCGTCTTGTGAAAGATTTTACGCACAAAGCGTTATCATTTAAACTTACAACTTATGTAGATGCCCCCCCGGGTTCGGGCCTGGGCTCTTCTTCTACCCTTGTAGTGGCCATTACCGGCGCTTTTGCCGAGTGGCTTAGACTTCCTCTCGGTGAGTACGACATTGCCCGCCTCGCCTGGGAAATTGAACGGGTTGATTTGAATATGGCCGGAGGAAAACAAGATCAGTACGCAGCAACTTTTGGCGGTGTGAATTTTATGGAGTTTTTTAATGACAACAAAGTAATCGTGAATCCATTAAGAATACGTGCTGATGTGCTTAATGAGTTGTCATACAATATGTTGTTGTATTATACACAAACCAGTCGTTATTCTTCCGATATTATTGAGGCTCAGATGAAAAATGTGTCGGAGCAGGATCAGGATTCCTTATTGGCCACTCATAATATTAAAAAACAGGCTATTATGATGAAGGAAGCTATACTAAAAGGAAAATTAGATCAGATTGGCGATATTTTAAATTTTGGATGGGAAAATAAAAAAAAGATGGCAGCGGGAATCACCAATGCCAATTTGGACGAAATATACGCTACAGCAATTAAAAATGGCGCAACAGGCGGTAAAATATCGGGTGCCGGCGGCGGAGGCTTTATGTTTTTTTATTGTCCCCAAAATTTCAGGTTTAAAGTAAAACATGCGCTGGAACAACGGGGAGGATATGTTTTACCGTTCGAATTTACAAAAAACGGACTCTCAAGCTGGAGGTTTTAAAATGGCTAAAATTACAGAAGCTATATTTCTCGCCGGAGGTTTGGGAACCCGCCTTCGACCTGTAGTTAAAGATGTTCCCAAACCCATGGCAGATATAACCGGAAAACCTTTCTTGCATTATTTAATCCGGCTTTATGCCGGGCAGGGTGTTACTCATATTGTGTTGTCGGTCGGCCATCTTTACCAAAGTATTAAGAATTATTTTGGGAGAAGTTATGAGGGAGTTCGAATTAGTTATTCAATTGAAGATCATCCTTTGGGCACCGGAGGTGCTATTGTTAAAGCAATGAGCAATACGGAAACCGATGATGTTTTTGTGGTGAACGCTGACACCCTGTTCGATGTTAACCTAAATGAAATTTCAGATTTTCACAGAGATAAAAAATCCGTTATGACCCTTGTAGTCAGGGAAGTTGACAATATAAATCGTTATGGAAGCGTGATGCTGGATGACAATTCAAAAATAACCGGCTTTACCGAGAAAGGGCAAGGTTCGGGTAATGGGTTTATCAACGGGGGCGTTTACATCTTTAATAAACCTTTTTTTAGTGGTTTTAAATTTCCTGAAAATTTCTCCATAGAAAAAGACTTTTTTGAAAAATATTATCGCTACTACACCTTTTTTGCTAAAGTATGTCACGATTATTTTATCGACATTGGCATTCCCGAAGATTATTCGCGAGCCAGGAAACAACTTCCACTTATGTTTGAATAAACTATTTTTTCATGCTGAAGTTAATTTCTTAGTTTTGTCTGTTTAAAATTTTAATATGGATACCATTGAAAAAGCTGCCGCAGAAGCGGTTCGCGTTAAGCAGGCTTTCCTTGACGACAAGGAATTGTTGAATAATCTGAAAACAGCTGCTGAATATTGTATTGAATCATTGCAGCAGGGCGGAAAAATATTGTTATGTGGTAATGGGGGCAGTGCTGCTGATGCACAGCACATTGCCGCGGAACTTTCGGGTCGTTTTCAGTATGACAGGCCACCGCTTTATGCAGAAGCTCTTCACGTAAATACTTCTTTTCTTACGGCTGTTGCAAACGATTATTCTTACGATAAGGTGTATAGCCGGATGGTGGAAGCAGCCGGGCGAAAAGGCGATGTTTTGATTGCTATCAGCACTTCGGGTAGTTCGGCCAATGTGCTCGAAGCTGTCAGGCAGGCTGAAAAGCAAAAGATGATCACCATTGGTTTTTGTGGTGAAAGCGGAGGAAAACTGGCCGGAATTTGTGACCTTTGTTTGTGTGCCCCGTCAAAAAACACTGCACGTATCCAGGAAACACATATTCTTATGGGCCACATTATCTGTGAAAAGATTGAAAGCGTAATTTTCCCTCGTCCATAGATGGTTGAATTTCTGAAAAATATAGATCAAAGCTGGACGCTTTTCCTGGATCGCGACGGTGTGGTCAACGAAAGGGTTTTTGGTGGTTATGTGCAAAACTGGGAAGGTTTTCATATCCTCCCGGGTGTGTTGGACAGTATGGCTGTTTTTGCCAGACATTTCGGACGAATTATCATGGTTACCAATCAACAGGGAGTTGGCAAGGGTCTGATGGATGAAGAAATTTTGAAACATATACATAATCAGTTACGTGTTGAAGTTGAACAGGCAGGCGGCCGGTTAGATGCCATTTATTATTGTCCTGATTTGGAAAGCAAGGTTGGCAATTGTCGCAAACCGGGTATTGCCATGGCTCTTCAGGCACGTCATGATTTCCCTGAAATTGATTTCTCTAAAAGTATTATGGTGGGCGACTCGATTAGTGATATGGAATTTGGTTTAAACGCCGGTATGCGCATGGTTTTTGTCGGGGACAGGATGCCCGAAAAATTTTCCACTGATTTGAGGGTTAGCGGACTCGCTGAATTTTCTTTATTAATTAAAAAATATAATTTCTTATGACACCACAAGTCATACTCATCGCCTTCCTTTTATATACCACCTTGCTTTTTGTGGTTTCATGGTTTACTGCCCGCAAAGCCGATAACGAGAGTTTTTTTATCGGTAACCGTAAATCGCCATGGTTTGTAGTGGCCTACGGCATGATTGGGGCTTCACTGTCAGGGGTTACTTTTATTTCCGTTCCCGGATGGGTGGGTACTACACATTTTACCTATTTTGTCATTGTTTTAGGCTATGTGGCCGGTTATGCTGTAATTTCGCTTATACTGTTGCCGATGTATTATCGTTTAAACCTGACCTCCATTTACACTTATCTTGGTCAGCGTTTTGGTAAATCAACTTATAAAACCGGTTCATCCTTTTTCTTAATCTCCAGGATTATCGGAGCATCTTTTCGCATGTACCTAGTGGTGAGTATCCTACAGATTTTTGTTTTTGACCATTTCGGGATTCCTTTTTGGCTTACGGTAGCTATTTTCCTAATCCTGATTCAGCTCTATACTATGAAAGGCGGTATTAAGACCATCGTTTGGACTGACACGCTTCAAACTACGTTTATGCTCCTTTCGGTAGTGATTACCGTGGGGATTATTGTACACGATATGAACATTAGCTGGAGCGATATGTGGCAAAAGGTTTGGTCGAGCGATTACTCTAAGATATTTGTGAGTAACATCAAAAGCAAACAGAATTTTATCAAGCTTTTCTTTAGCGGGATGTTTATTACCATTGCCATGACCGGCCTTGACCAGGATATGATGCAGAAAAACCTGAGTTGCCGCAATTTGAAGGACGCCAGAAAAAACATGACGACGTTGAGTTTGATCCTGGTCCCTGTTAATTTTATCTTTTTGTTTTTGGGTGCTGTTCTGTTTTTTTATGCCGGACATATTCACCTTGATGTTTCGGGTTTAACCGATCATGTGTTTCCCGAAATCGCTTTGCATCACCTTGGAATTGCCGGAGGAATGATTTTTTTCGTCGGTTTAATCTCCGCTGCGTACTCAAGTGCCGATAGTGCCCTCACCGCCTTAACCACTTCGCTATCGATTGATATAATGGAATTGGACCGCAAGTGTGCCGGTGATGAAAAACTTTTACGTAAAAAACGACAAAATGTGCACTTTTTAATGATGCTTATCATTATCTTTGTCATCCTATTGTTCAAGTCAATTAACAATCAGGCTATTATTGCCCAGTTATTCACTTTTGCGGGATATACATACGGGCCGTTGCTGGGGTTATATGCATTTGGGCTTTTTACAAAATATAGTGTGCGGGACAAATGGGTTCCGGTAATTGCATTGCTTTCGCCTGTTTTGGCTTACGGGTTAAGCCGTTGGCTTGAGTATGTTTTTACAGGATACAAAACGGGTTTTGAAATTTTAATTTTGAATGGACTGATTACTTTTATAGGGTTAATTTTTATTATTGTAAACAAAAAAAGTTACAAGTTATGACAAGCTTCCGATTTATTGCGCTCGAAAAAACATTAAACAGAGTAGTCGAAAAAGTCCGGTACCCTTCTGAAAAGGCATCAGAATATTTTGGCTGTATGACCTTTAATCGGTCTGTGATGCAGGAATACTTAACTGTAGAAGCTTTTGAAGCAGTGAAAAAAGCTATGGAACAAGGTTTGAGTATCGACAGAAAAGTTACCGATCAGGTGGCTTCTGCCATGAAAGCCTGGGCATTAAGCAAAGGCGCCACGCATTATACGCACTGGTTTCACCCCCTTACCGGTTCCACTGCCGAAAAACATGATGCTTTTATTAATCCGCTGTCCAATGGAAAAGCGCTGGAGCACTTTCAGGGTGGCGAGTTAATTCAGCAGGAACCGGATGCCTCAAGCTTCCCAAGTGGTGGTATCCGCTCAACTTTTGAAGCCCGTGGTTATACAGCATGGGATCCTACTTCGCCGGCATTTATTTTAGATAACACACTTTGTATCCCTACAATTTTTGTTTCCTATACGGGCGAATCCCTTGACTATAAAACCCCTTTACTGAAATCGGTAGCTGCTATTGATAAAATTGCCACACAACTATGTCGGTATTTTGATAAAAAAGTTCAAAAAGTGTATCCTACCCTGGGGTGGGAACAAGAATATTTTTTGGTGGATGATGCTTTGTATTCGGCCCGGCCTGATTTGGTTTTGACCGGAAAAACGGTCTTTGGACATGCTTCTGCTAAAGACCAACAACTTTCCGACCATTATTTCGGAACTATCAACGATCGGGCATTGGCTTTTATGCAGGAGTTGGAAGTGGAAGTGCATAAATTGGGCATTCCTTTAAAAACACGTCATAACGAAGTGGCACCAAGCCAGTTCGAGTGCGCTCCTGTTTTTGAGGAGGTAAACGTGGCTGTGGACCACAATCAGTTACTGATGCATATGATGGAAAAAGTTGCCCGTCGTCATCATTTTAAAGTGTTGTTGCACGAAAAACCCTATGCAGGTATCAATGGCTCTGGTAAACACAATAATTGGTCGTTGGCTACGGATACAGGTATTAACTTGTTATCGCCTGGTAAAACGGCAAAGGACAACTTCAGATTTTTAACCATTTTGGCCAATATTTTGAAAGCAATACATACCTATGAAGAATTGTTGCGTGCCAGTGTTGCTTCCGAAGGGAATGATTTGCGTTTGGGTGCCAACGAGGCTCCCCCGGCAATTATTTCTGTATTCCTGGGTACACAGGTCAGTGCCAGCCTCGATGAGATTGAAAAAATGCCGGTACGGAAAAAAATCAATAATAATCATGGTAGGAATGTGATTGCGGATATTCCCAAAATTCCGGAGATTTTATTGGATAATACCGACCGGAACCGTACTTCGCCTTTTGCCTTTACGGGAAATAAATTTGAGTTTCGGGCTGTGGGTTCTTCGGCAAATACGGCTAAACCTATGTTCGTGTTGAATACGATTGTAGCCGAACAGTTAAATTTGTTTAAAGAAGAAGTGGATGCATTTATTAAAAAGGGTATAAAAAAGGATGATGCCATCTTTAATGTGGTGAAAAAATACATAAAAGAGTCTAAGTCTATCCGGTTTGAAGGAAATTCATATAGCGATGAGTGGTTAACCGAAGCTGCTAATAGGGGTCTGTCGAACAACCGTTCCACGCCGGACGCACTTCCTGCTTTTATTTCGAAAAAGAGCGTGCAATTGTTTGAAAAACATCATATTTTAAGCAAAATTGAAATAGAGGCACGTTATGAAATAAAGTTGGAGAAATATATTAAGAAATTGCAAATCGAGTCGCGGGTGATGGGTGATTTGGCCATTAACCACATCTTGCCTACAGCTATTCATTATCAGAACCGGCTTATAGAAAATGCAAAAGGACTTAAAGAGGTGTTGGATTCCAAGACGTTTGTGAAATTGTCGCGCAACCAGTTGAATGCTATCAAGGATATTTCCGACCATGTGGCTATCATTAAGGAGGAAGTTATTGCGATGACCGAAGCACGGAAAGTTGCCAACAAATTAGAAAATATACCTGAGAAGGCTCGTGCTTATCGTGATAAAGTATTGTTCTATTTTGATAGCATCCGATATCATGTTGATAAGCTGGAAATGCTGGTGGATGATGAATTGTGGCCTTTGCCAAAATACCGGGAACTGCTTTTTATAAAGTAAATATCCTTAAATGTTTTTATACCTCCCGCTTTTGGTAGATTTATTGGCGGGAGGTTTTTTATGGAAATATGTCTGTTAGCGGGGAATGATTTCCCTGCTTTTTTGTACTTTTATCCCGATTTTCAATAATCTTAAAACCATGAAGTTATTAAAGCTGTCCCGTTTAATATTTTTAGTTTTTATTTTGATTGCCCTGGCCGGTCCACTTAAGGCACAGTATCAGTTCCTGGTTACTAAAGCTGCCGATAAAGCTTTGCCGGTTACTGCCCGGGGAATCTATTATGCGTTGCCAAAAACCACATTTAAGGTGAAGCTTATCCTGGAAAAGGTGAGCAGGATACGTGGCCCATTTGCCAATTATACCGAAAAATATCTTGGGACAGACAATTTTATTAAAACCAATGGGAGCTATTTTCGTTTGCTATCCGTAGATATACAGCCGGTAAGCATGGCTGACCCGTCTCAGCTTTATTATGTTCAGTTCCCGGAAGACCGCTCTGCAAAAGAGATTCGTCACTTTGGATTTCAATTAAACGATGAGGGCGTATTGAGTGCTTTTGGCTTAAAACCGGTTTCAAAAACTGAGAAAAAAAATGAAGAAACATCAAGTCAAACCTATATTTATTCTGATAACAGTAGTGGTTTTAAAATGGCCGCCGGATACAGCCGGGCACAAAAAGTGGATACTATTGTAAGGAAGTTTACCATCGATACCCTTACCATCAAGCGCTTTTTGTACAAAACTTCCTGGGTTAATTTATCGGAAGAGGACAGGGCCAATGATGCAGCACAGCAAATTAAGAAAATTCGTGATAGTCGGTTTAATTTGTTAAATGGTTATCATGAAGTGAATTATGGAGATGGTGTTCGCTATATGGATGCCGAACTTCAGAAACTGGAGCATCAATACCTGACACTGTTTCTGGGGCGTGAAACTAAAAAAATGGTTGTACGTAATTTTATGTTCGATCCGGAAAAAGGACATTTAAGTAAGGTGTTGATGCAAATAATAAATGCCGACGGTCAGCAGCAAAATATCAGGCTAATCATCAAACCTGCCAATTTATTGCCGTTGCCGAATGCGGTGTTGCCAAAACCTGATTTTATTTTTTATCGCATTCCTGTGAAAGCAGTTGTTCAAATTTCTATTGGGTCATATCCTTTTTATTCTGATGTATTCCCTATTCCGCAGTTGGGGGTTGTTTCGTCCACTTCCATGGAAAATACACAGCTTCATTTTGATTGGCAAACAGGAACTTTGACAGGAATTGAAAAACGTTAAGTAAAAATTAAGGGCCTAAAAACCATTGACTACTTTTCTGATTTCCACAAGATGTTCAAGTAAATTCTCAAGCAAATCCAGTTGAAGCATGTTGGCACCATCAGATTTGGCAATGGCCGGTTTTGGATGAGTTTCGAGAAAAATGCCATCCGCTCCGGCAGCAATTCCGGCTTTTCCCATGGTTTCAATTAATTCGGGATGACCACCCGTTATTCCGCTGTTTTGATTGGGCTGTTGTAACGAATGTGTAATATCGAGCACCACAGGCACCCCGATTTGTTTCATCTCAGGAATATTTCTAAAATCTACCACCAGGTCTTCATAGCCAAACATGCTGCCGCGTTCGGTGAGCCAGACGTTCTCGTTTCCGGTTGCCCGTACCTTTTCCACAGCAAAACGCATGGATTCGCCCGACACAAATTGGCCTTTTTTAATATTAATCACTTTTCCCGTTTCACCGGCGGCCATCAGCAATTCTGTTTGCCTGCATAAAAAAGCCGGGATTTGCAATACATCTACATAGTTAGCTGCCATACGTGCTTCCGCTTCCGAATGCACATCGGTGATGACCGGGATGTCCAATTCCTCTGAAATATCGCGTAGAATCTTCAGGGCTTTTACATCACCTATCCCGCGAAAAGAATCCACACGTGAGCGATTGGCTTTTTTATAAGAAGCTTTAAAAATAAAAGGGATTTCAAGCCGGTTGGTAATTCCTAGAATTCGTCTGGCAATAGGTAGCGCCATGTGCTCGTTTTCAATTACACAGGGACCTGCCAATAGGAAAAAATTGTTTCCTTCTGTATGTTTTATTTTGGGAATACTCTTAAGGCTATCCGGCATATTCATATTTTTTTATCAAGATTTATTCAGCAAAATTACAAAATGAAATGAATCATATTTTTTTACGTAAATATGGATTCCGGTTTACAAAATAAACACCCGCAAAAATTAACAAAGTAGCTATTACTTCCGTTGTAGTTATATGATCCTTGCCGGCGGTAACCGCCACCAGCGAAGCAATAACAGGTTGCGAATAAATATATGAACTGTTGGCTGCCGGACTGATTCTTTTCAGCGAATAATTATTTAGAAAATAAGCCACTACCGTGGTAAAGATAATTACATATCCTATTGATAACCAAATATTAAAAGGAATTTCATTGAAATTGGAT
>CAJXKB010000073.1 GCA_913055825.1 uncultured Bacteroidota bacterium | reverse complement strand
GGATGTTCGTTTGTGCCATCCGCCCGCCAGTGCTCATATTGTTGAAAAGATACTGGATGATTTTAAAGCAGGAAAGGCTTCCCATGCCCCTTTTTGGATACAAAGGAATGGGAAATTTATTTTAATTGAATACTTTGCCCTGCATGATGAAAACGGGGAGTACCTCGGCACGCTGGAAGTTTCGCAGGATTTAACCAAGAACAGGGCGCTCGAAGGAGAAAGGCGCATTTTATCCTACACTGAAAATAAAGAAAATTGATATGGAAAAGTTGATCATAACACCCAAAACAAAAATTTACGATCTGCTGGAAGCTTATCCGCAGTTAGAAAATACACTCATCAGCGCAGCTCCTGAATTTAAAAAACTGAAAAATCCGGTGCTGAGAAAGACCATCACACGAATCACCAACATCGGACAAGCAGCCACTATTGGCGGATTAAAGACAGAAGAGCTTGTAAACAGACTTCGTAAAGAAATAGGACAGGAAACTATCGGGCAAATGGATGATTCCGGAGAAAAGTACAATACGGTTTGCCCTGACTGGTTCAATCAGGAAAAGATAAGCAATACCATTGATATTCGGGATATGCTCCATGCCGGGGAACAACCGGTTCATGAGGTGCTTTCCCAAATCAGGAAACTCGATAACAAGGAAATACTGAAAGTTATAGCCCCCTTTATTCCTGCACCACTCATCGACAAATCGACAAGCCTCGGCTATGAGCACTGGATAGATGAAAAATCGAAGGACGAGTATTGGATTTTTTTTCACAAATAAAATAGGATACGAAAAGGTTGATTCTATTTTTTGAAAGCGGGAGATAAGATTTCCCGCTTTTTTTGGAATCAGATAATGATTAAGTCTAAATTTTCCAGTTTCAAAATATAAACGTCTTTTTATGGATGTATTAATGGGTAGAATGTACCTATTTGGATTAAAGAAATTAAGAAGATAAAAACGATTGAAACAAGGACATTTGTCATGACGGCTTTTTTCAAATCTACATACTTTATTTCCTTTGCTATTTTGCCTATAAAAGGTTTCTCCACTAATTTTCCGAGATAATAATTTGGCCCTCCAAACCTGCAATTTAATATTCCGGCAAGTGCTGCCTCCGGATAACCTGCATTTGGACTTGAATGCTTATTGCCGTATTTAAAAACGAAAACCAATCCACGCCAACTAAAAGTTACCAAAACCATCAAAAGCGCTGTTATCCTTGCCGGAACAAAATTTAAAACATCATCTGTTTTAGCAGCAACTTTACCGAATTGTCGGAAACGTTCATTTTTATACCCAATCATCGAATCGAGGGTATTCACCATTTTATACGTAAACATTAATGGAACACCTCCCATAGCATAGTAAAACAAAGGGGCAATAACACCATCGCTTAAATTTTCTGATAGCGTTTCCAAGGTTGCGATCCTTATGTGGTTTTCCTTTAATTTAGCAGTATCTCGTCCAACGATTGTACCGAGTTGTTTCCGTGCTTCAACTATGCCTTTCTTTTTTAAAGTTCTTTCTACTTTTAGGCTCTCCGTAATCAGGCTTCTATTTGCAATTCCAAAATAGACGAAAATACTTTTGACAATCAGTGCTATCAGCGGATAGTTTTTTAGTGGCATTAAAGCAAACTTAAAAAAGGAAAATACGATTCCCGTTAGTACAAAGGCTAGTATCCCTCCCTTTAATACTTTGTTTTTACCACGATTCAGATACTTTTCCCCCACAAATATTAATTTTCCGAAAAATCGGACAGGATGTGGTAACCAATATGGGTCGCCTAACAAAGAATCCAAAATAAACCCCAAGATTATGGGCGTAAGGAGCCAAAACCTTATATGATTGATTATGCTGTCCATTCTACAAGGCTTTGAAGAAGCAAGTTATTATAAACCGTTTTTTGGGTGGCCATACGAATCCAGGTATTATCCAGTCCCCTGAAGTTTGAAGCATCCCGGATTAAAATACCTTTTTTTGTTATGAGATATTGCTTTAATTGACGAGATGTTCCTTTGAGCAAATGCACAAGAAAAAAATTACATTTTGATGACTTCACTTCTAATGATTTAAGCTCATTTAACAAGGCTTGCAGTTCAATAGAATGATGCAGAATTTTATTGATATCGGGCAGGAGCGAATTGTAATTATCCAATATATAGTTCCCTGCTTTAATGGCAAGAGCATTGATATTCCAAGGGATAATATATTTTTTCAGGTTTTGAATAACCATTTGGTCAGTAACGATATAGCCAAGCCGGATACCCGGAACTGAAAATGTTTTTGTCAATGAACGAATGATGATAAGGTTTTTACATTCTTTAATTAAAGCCAAACTGCTTTCAAAACCGGCACATAATTCGGCGTAAGCTTCATCAATGATGAAGTAAACATGAGGATTTGATTGACAGTATTGTTTTATGGTTTCTTTCGGAATTGTTTTGCCATCCGGATTATTCGGATTTCCAAGCCAAACAATATCATGTCTGCTAAAATCAGTTTTCAGGTTTTTGTTGTCGATAAAACTTATTTTGTGGTTGTTCACTTTACAAGCGTCTTCATATTCGGAAAAGGAAGGAATGGAAATACAGGAATGTTTTCCTTGAAATAATCTGGCCAACAAATAAAATGCTTCGCAAGAACCGTTTGTTACCAATACATTTTCTTCAGTAACACCATGATGTTGAGCTAACTTCCATACCAAACTCCGGGCATCGGGTTCGGGATAATGGGTAATACACAAAAGTTTATCCGACAGGTACTTCATCAGCTCCGGTGAAACGGGTTCAAAAGAAACATTGGAGCTGAAATCTGCTATTATTTCAGAATCATAAAGAGATAATTCATTACCATGTCCGTAAATCATAAAATAAACGTTTTTATCGTGCTGTTTTTCAGTGGTATAACCTCATTAAAATTAACTTTTAATATGATGGATTCCATCATTCTGATGGTAAGACCATGACTCACAACCAATACGGTTTGCTTTGGATGCTTCTCTTTTATATGGTTAAAAAAGCTTGCGCATCTGTTTTTTACCTCTTTAAAAGTTTCAATGGAGTCAAGATTTTCATAAAAGTTATCATTTTCAGGACAAGGATTCCCTTCCCATGGACCCATTCCCCATTCGATTAATCTGGAATCTAAAAAGTAGGGCTTCTCCCGGTGGAATTTTATTATTTGCGAAAGTGTTTGTCTGGCTCTTGATAAAGTACTCGAATAAAAAACGTCAATAGGTGTATCTTTGAGTTCAAAAGACAATCGTTCGTTTTCTAATATCCCTTCCCGGGAAAGCTGTCCCTCTGTTTGACCCTGGCAGATTCCAAGTTTGTTTTCAACAGTTAATCCGTGCCTTACTATAATTATTTTCATAGCCTCATTTGCTTTAAACAAAGCGGTTTAATGTTTTGTAAATATAATTTATGTCAACTGCGTGTCTTACAAGATCGGCGAGGCGGTCATATTCATTGTTTTTAAATTCAATGAAATTTTCTTTGATTTCTATTTCGGGTCGCACCTGTTTTAGGATGTATTCCATGACCACAGGATTATCAAAAATGCCGTGAATGTAAGTTCCCCAGGTACGTTCATTCAATAAATATCCATCTTCCAAATCATGGATATGACATAATGGACTTTTATCCTCTGATTCTGTTCTTCCCATGTGTATTTCATACCCGGTACAAGTCCGGTTCCGGTTCAAAAATTTAAATTTCACCTGCTCGGTTTTCTTTTCTTTTGATAGGGTGGTGGTAACCGGTAGAATTCCCAAACCGTTTATTTTTTCCATATCACTTTCTATTTTATATGGATCATAAATTTTCTCGCCCATCATTTGAAAACCACCACAAATGCCATAAACTTGTTTCTCTTGTTTATGCAACCGGATAATTGTTTCCGCAATACCCTTTTTATTTAGGTAATCTATGTCGTTAATGGTATTTTTTGACCCCGGCAGTATAATGATATCAGCCTTTTCAATTTGGTTGGGATCATTTGAATAAAACAAATGCACTTCCGGAACTCTTGCCAAACTGTCAAAATCGGTGAAATTGGATAAGTGTGGAAGCAAAACCACACACACGTTGATTTTTCCGGGTAAAGAAGTGTTGGTTTTGTTGTCAATCACTACGGAATCTTCAGCTTCAAGGTAAATATCATGAAAATAAGGGACAATACCCACAACAGGTTTTTTGGATAGTTTTTCAAGGATCTTTTTCCCTTCTTCAAATAATTTAATATCGCCTCTGAATTTATTGATAATAATCCCTTCAATAAGGCCTCTTTGTCGTTTGGGCAGAAGCTCCATGGTGCCATAAACACTGGCAAAAACACCACCCCTGTCGATATCGGCAATCAAATAAGTAGCTGCATGGGCTTCCTCCGCCACACGCATGTTGGTTATGTCTTTTTCCCACAGGTTTACTTCCGAAATACTTCCCGCTCCTTCAATAACTATGGGCGAAAACATGGAATCCAGTTTGGTGTATGATTTAAATACTTCTTTAAAAAGTTTATCCCGGTTTGTATCAAGGAAATATTCCGACGCCGATTGATTACCCACAGGTTTTCCATTCAGCACTACCTGCGCATTTAAATAGTTTGTCGGTTTTAATAACACGGGGTTCATTTCTACCCTACAGTCAATGCCGCATGCCTCAGCTTGCATGGCTTGCGCCCTCCCAATTTCAAGATTGTCAGGAGTTACATAACTATTCAGCGACATGTTTTGTGCCTTAAATGGTGCAGGGTTAAAACCATCTTGTTTGAAAATACGGCAAAATGCAGCATTAATAACCGACTTCCCGACATCGGAACCTGTCCCGACAAACATGATGGGCCGGAGTTTCTTTTTCATAATTGAAATGTTTTTAATTCTCCATAATTAATCTTTAAATCGAAGGACTGTCTTAAGTCTTGGGATTCAATCATGCTATAAAATGCCCTTATAACACCGCCATGCGTAATGATTAACGGATTGCGGAAGCGGCTTTGTTTTAACCGGTTCAAAAAATCTTTCACCCGGTTGTATAAATCCATAAAAGATTCCCCATGGGGACATTTAACATTCACATGATCATTAAACCATTTTTGTGCTTCACTGCTTTTTGATATATCTTGCCAGTGCATCATTTCCCAACTTCCGAAGTTCATTTCCATCAGCCTTTTATCCGGAATAATTTCCATGTTTTCAGGACATAAAGATTCCGCCAACAACTTACATCTTTTTAACGGGCTCGAAAAGATGCCATCAAATTCTATCCGGCTAATTTCTCTTTTAATCAGGGATAGTTCATTACCAAAGGTCTCTGACAAGCCGATATCCGTTTGTCCGTAACAAATCCCTTCTTCAATTTCCGGCTTTGTATGTCGTAGCAAATAAATTTTCATGACAAACTGCAATAAGCGAGGTAAGTGCCATAAAACAGCACTTCTGATAATTGTTGTAAAGCGCCCAAAACATCCCCGGTATAACCGCCTATTTTTTTGTGGATATAATACCGGTAATAAACAAACAATATGACTTGAAAAGGAAGAATAAAAAGGAATGGTTTTATACCCAAAAAGTAGGGGATAGGAACCATCCAAATCATGGCAACCGTAAAAGTACGCCATGACTTTTTTTCACCCACAGGCTTTGATTTACTTCCTTCTGTTCTTCCTACATATTGTGAGACGTAAATCATGATGACTAAAACAAGCCGGCTAAAGACATGCGCTGAAATTAGAATAACGGGAAACATCCCCGGAGTAATTTCACGAAGTAAAATATATTTAAATAAAAAGAGTAAAGACAAGCCGGCTGCTCCATAAGTTCCGATGCGGCTATCTTTCATAATGGTGAGGATTTTTTCACGGGTATATCCGCCTCCGAATCCATCACAAAAATCGGCAAAAGCATCTTCGTGAAAAGCACCGGTTAATAAGACCATGGCCGCAATGGCGCTGATAACCGATATATTTGTGCTTAAAACTTTGTGCATCCCTATGAAAACTAAAGCACCTAAACCTCCTGCCACATAACCGATGAAAGGGAAATAACGGGTTGCTTTATTGAGATTATCCGGTGAATAAACAATGTTTTTTGGCACAGGAATCCTCGTATAAAACATTATGGCCGTGAGCAGTATATTCAGTTCCTTTTTAATCATTAGCTTCTGTTTGAAACTCCGGCATCCTCAAAGCTTGCCATTTCGTTCATAAAATGAACGCTCGCTTGAATAATTGGAAAAACAACGGCAGCCCCGGAGCCTTCTCCCAGCCGCATGTTTAAATCGGCCAATGCTTCCACATTTAAATACTTAAGCATGAGTTTATGCCCTTTTTCATTTGATACATGACAGAAAATAGCATTATCCAAAATTTCCTTATTCATGGCATGGGCAACCAAAAAAGCAGCGGTCGTGATGAAACCGTCCACCATAATTATCATATTCTTCTCTTTGGCTTCAAGGAAGGCACCCACCATCATGGCAATCTCAAATCCTCCGTAATCAGCCAATATTTCTAAAGGTGTTTTAGGATGATACAGATTTGATGCTTTTTTCAGTATTTCAATTTTCTTTTTTAAGCCTGTATCGTCATGACCGGTACCTTTGCCGGTACAATCTTCAATGGAATAACCTGTAATTTTATTCATCAGCAAAGCAGCTGAAGAGGTGTTTCCAATACCCATTTCTCCAAACCCAATGATATTACAGCCGTTATGATATTCTTGGTTAACAATTTCTTTCCCTTTGTTTATGGCATCAATACACATGGATTCGGACATAGCCGGTTCGTGTAGTATATTTTTTGTGCCGTAACCTACTTTGGCATGAATCAGGTTGAGATGTTCCGGAAAATCAAAATCCACCCCTGCATCAACCACTTTAAGGTTGATACCGTTTTGCTTACAAAAAACATTGATGGCCGCGCCACCTCCAATAAAGTTTAATACCATTTGGCGGGTAACTTCTTTAGGAAAAGGACTCACCCCTTCGTTGGTAATTCCGTGGTCACCTGCAAATACCAGAATGGTCGGCTTTTTTAATTCCGGAGTAAGTGTTTTTTGAATGGTACAAATTTGAAATGCCACATCCTCCAATTTCCCCAATGAACCTTGTGGTTTTGTTTTTAAATCAATTTTTCTTTGAATTTTTTCTTTCATTATTATTTAATTTTTAATGGTATTCCTGATACCATGAGATAAACATGATTTGCGCTTGCTGCGATGTGTTGATTCATCCAACCTTGCAAATCGGCAAATTTTCTCGATGCTTCATTTTCCGCATGAACACCCATTCCCAACTCGTTAGTCACCACGATAAGGGTAAAATCCTGTTGAACAAACTTATCCCATTCTAATTTTGCTTCTTTTAATGATTTATCCACATCATAATGATTGTCAGAGAAAAAATTCGCTAACCAAAGCGTTACACAATCCATGAGCACCGTTTTATTGTCCCAGTTGTATTTGCTGATATGCTTGTTTTCTTCAATGGTTTGCCAAATTTCACTCCTGTTGGCTTGATGCCGATTTACACGGTTTTTAAAATCATCGTCCCAAATCCTGGCAGTAGCGAGGTAAATGGGATGACGGGATTTTTCTTCTGCTAATTTTTGAGCATAAGAACTTTTTCCGGATCGTTGACCGCCTGTAATGAGTGTTATCTCCATGGATTTACTTTTTTACATATCTAGATCTAAAAGGTCTGAACTTTTCTTCCGGGATTTGGGCTTTATACAAGGCATATCTTGCCAATACAAAGAACAGGTCAGATAAGCGGTTGACATATTTTAGAATAAACTCTTCCACCGGATCTTCGCCGTTCAGCGTCCACAGTCTGCGTTCTACCGTTCGAACGGTTGTCCTCACTACATGACATAAAGCAGATATTTCATTACCTCGCGGAAGAATGAACCAATTATGAGGCTCCGGCATTTCATTCAGCATCTTGTCTATCCATTGCTCACAAAATTCAGGCCCCTCAACAGGTCTGTCCACTTTGTTTTTCCCCCGCACGGATGAATGGGTGGCAATGAGTGACATCATATTCATAATATCGGTCTGGATTCTTAGCAATCCTTCCTGCCACTCGTCTTCTTCTTCTAACTTGGTACTCAACAATCCGATAAAAGAATTGGCTTCATCCAATTTGCCATTGCACTCAATTCTGATATCATCTTTCTTGCAGACCTTGTTTCCAAAAATTTTGGTCAGGCCTTTGTCTCCGGTTCGGGTGTATATTTTCATGTCTTATTTGTTATCAGTTCGTGTGAAAGACCAACTTTTTAAATGATTTTCACAACTTCAGGGTTTAAAACTTGAAATTGAAATTCGCCATTATTGTACGGCCGGGCATATTATAACCATCCTTTTCGGTGTAATTTTCAT
The DNA here is from genome assembly GCA_913055825.1 of uncultured Bacteroidota bacterium. Classification (GTDB taxonomy): domain Bacteria; phylum Bacteroidota; class Bacteroidia; order Bacteroidales; family F082; genus Sulfidibacterium. The sequence goes on along the minus strand of CAJXKB010000073.1, from coordinate 6,297 downwards.
CAAAAAGGTTGGAAATGTTTATCCCAAACCGGTAATTTTTTATGGTATAGGACACATAGTAATCAAACACCAAATGTTTAGGAAATTTTAAAATTTTGTCTTTTGCCGTATAACCGCCACCGGTGTAATAATCGCCTACAGTTAGGCCGGGTCTAAGGCCTGAGAAATAATCTCTCTCTAACCTCGGACCGATATACCGGGCATTTAACCTTGTCGAAAACCCTTTGTAATTATCATAATTAATTCCAAAGATGGCATTGCTTTTTCGTACATACAACAAATCACGCTTCACAATACTGTCATTACCGGTACTTGAACGCAAAGTTTCATCAACGGTGTTGTTAAACATATGGGTTAACTTTCCATAAAACTCAAGTTTAAATTTGTTGTTGTACAATGCTCCTATATTTATCGAAGCCATCAGTTCAATACCATTTTTGGTTGAATTGTCGGCATTTTTGTAAGAAGTCACATTATAGACCATCTTATTGTTGACCATTGCCGAATCAAGTGCGCTTTCAATTATTTTGTTTTTGTCTTTGGTTATAAAATAAGTAGCATCAAATAACAATAACTTATTGGATGTTGAATAGGTAGCACCAAAATCAACTGTTGACGAAGATTCAGGCTTTAAATCCGGATTCCCTAAATAGTTCTTAGTCCACCAAAAATTCCATGCTGCAAAGTATTCCGAAATCGCATAAAACCCTGCTACTTTAAATGCATCGGGCACAGAGAATCCGGTACCATAACTGCTGTGAAGTTTTAAATGAAAAGGAAATGTATATTGTGCTCCCGCCGAAGGATTAAATACATTGTAATGTCTCGAACCGCCTGTACCTTTCAGAAGTTCGTTTTTATCAACATGGTAATTGATGTAATTGTATCTTACTCCGGCATTAGCAGCAAAACCACCTTTACTATATGATAATTGGGAAAAAATGGCCAGCGTTGTGTTTTGATAGTTTGGGGAATAAGGATTTGTAGGGATAGCTTTACCTTTAAACCTATCCGATTGATAATTGTAAATATCAAGATCTGTTCCGGTTAAAAGCTTAAAATTTCCGAATAGTATATTGTCGTTCATTTTAAAACCATACTGTCTTAAATTGCTTTTAAAAGAAACAAAGCTTGTATCAGAGTTGTTGTTATAGTTTTTATTTAATTCTTTGGTGTAATAAGGGCTAAAGTAGAAGTTGTTCTTTTTTGATTTACGGGTAAGTGTTTCGTATAAATTAATGCGGTCAATATCTTTTTTGCTCTGTCCGAAACTTCCCCAATAGCTTCCGGGTAATTTTACATCATTGGCATTAAAATAAATTATTTGGGTGTTTGATGTCCATTTTTCGTTTATGTTATAATTGTATTGTCCATATGCCTGGTTATATTGCCATGTAGAGTTTTTAATAACATCTCCATAGGAAGCTTTATCTAAAATCAGTTTATCTTTCTCCGGTATTTTGAGCAAATTATGGCTGCCGATTTTATAATCATTTCTTTGTTGATTACGGATAAACCCAATTAAGAAACTCGACTTTTTACTTAAAACTCCATTAATGTTTCCACTTAACCGGAGATTATCGAAACTACCAAAGCTCACCTCAGTATTTCCCGTGTTGTTTTTAGAAGGACTTTTTGTAATGATGTTTATTACGCCACCCATGGCATCAGAACCGTAGAAGGTTGAATAAGGACCTTTTATAATCTCAACCCTTTTTACAATATCTTTATCCAAAGTACTGATATTTGTTGTTCCCATAGGTTTGCCATCTATCAGAATAAGCGTGTGACTTCTTGAATGTGCGCTTGGTGAAAAACCCCTCATTCCAATACTGGAAGACAATCCCGGATACTGAATAATATCCAGGTTTGTAGCGTTTTTTAGAACATCCGCCATATTAGTGGCTGGTAATTCCCGGAGCTGGGCCTGGCCAATTACTTCTGCTTTTTGAGGAATGTTCTTAAGCCTGGTATTAGAACGGGTTACAGATATTACCACCTCGTTGAGGTTATACTGTTTAATAGAATCTTGTTCCTGTTTTATGGAATCTTGTTCCTGTTTAATAGAATTTTGTTCCTGTGAAAATCCAATATTCACAATCAGGCATAGCAAGCCAATTAGAACTATTTTACTCATTTCTTTAAAGTTTTTAGTTTAACAAAAAGTAAAAACCATAAACTTTCAGTTACTTCCAAGTTACATCCCGGGTAGCAATCTGGAATAGAAGGGTGGTGATTAGTTTCCTTTCTCTAAAATCACTGCGCTTTTAACCCGAAAGCTTACGATACTTTATGAGTTTGGCAGGTCTTCTGGCTCGTCCTGTTTTGAGGCCTTCCCATACCGTTGTCCGATACAGTGGCAAGAGGTATTCTCAAAACATTTCCCGCCTAAGCGGGAAAAAAGGACTTACAGCTGCGGGTACAGCTCCGGAATTCCCCGATAGCTATCGAGGTCACCGGATTCCCTTTTCATTCCGAGATTGAAAAAAATCGGAATACCAAATTCGATGCAAATATATTATTTATATTTATTTTTACTACTATCTGTTAATACTTTGTTTGAAACTAAAAATACAGACGGCTTTTTTGACAGTGGATTTTCTTGTGTAATCACTACAGTATTAAATACTTCCTCAATGTTTTTAAAGTTTAAAACTTCATTGGGGGAACCATTTTTGTATAAAGTTCCTTTATTCATTAAGACCAAATAATCACAATATTCACTGGCAAGGTTTAAATCATGGATAACCATTATTACAGTTAGCCCAAGATTGTGGGTTAGTTCCCGGATTAAATTTAAGATTTGTACCTGATGTGAAATGTCAAGATGCGATGTCGGTTCGTCCAGGAGTAATAAGGATGGCTCTTGGGTTAAAGCCTTGGCTATAGTTGCCAATTGTTGTTCTCCGCCACTAAGCGTTGAAAAATTTTTGCCCCTTAAGTGATAGGTGTCGGTCAGCTTCATATATTTTCCGGCAATTTCAAAATCTTTATCCGTTTCAAAAAGCTGATATCTTTTCCGGTAAGGAATCCGTCCCATCAAAACGTATTCTTCAACAGTCATATTCAATGGTTCCGTTGCCTGAATAACGACGGCTATTTCTTTTGCCCGTTCATTTTCAGAGAAACAGCTAATATCTTTTCCTTTGAGAAAAACCTGATGATGCAAAACCGGTATTTCCCCTGTAATCCCTTTAAGAAGGGTGGATTTGCCTGAACCGTTCGGACCGATGATTCCTGTTAATGTCCCTTTGGAAACACTAAAACTTACATTGGACAGGTGAAATGACTTACTATAGCCGTAATTTGCATTTTTTAATTCTAAAAACTCCATAGGTTAATCCGGTTTTAATTTCTTGCTTAAAACACCAATGAAAATGATTCCCCCGAGCATTCCTGTGATGACTCCTATGGGCAACTCCATAGGTGAAATTATCGTTCGCGCAAGAATGTCGCTCAGGATTAAAAATATTCCTCCACCAATAAACGATGCTAATAAAAGTCCCCGGTAATCAGAACCCATAATATTGCGAATGAGGTGGGGAATAATAAGTCCGACAAAGCCTATGACTCCTGCAGCAGAAACACTGATTCCCGTAATAAAAGAGGCTACAATAAAAATTACTTTAATGGAATGCCCCGTCTTTATACCGAGATGTTTTGCTTTTACTTCACCAAGGCGAAGCGCATTTAAGGGGGCAACGTATAGATAGCTGATCATTAATCCCAGCAACGATGTAATTAAAGAGGTGTAAATTAGTAATTTATTAGGTTGGTTTAGAGATCCCATCATCCAAAAAATTATGCTTTGCAGGTTTTCTACAGTGGTAATAGACATTAAAAACAACAGCGCCGAAGAAGCAATAAAGCTTATCATTACGCCAATTAAAAGCATTTTATTAATATTTAGGCCCCTTTTCCCGGAGCTTAACCAATAAACCAGGAATGTTGAACCAAAAGCTCCTAAGAATCCGAAAAAAGGTAACGCCAGGGGACTGGTTTTAAAAGAAATGCCAAAAACAATACAAATGGCCACTCCAAGAGAAGCTCCTCCCGATATTCCCATGGTATAAGGTTCTACCAGCGGATTCCGGTACACTCCCTGCAATAGTGTCCCGGCAAGACTTAATGCACCGCCTACCGAAAAAGCCAAAATAGTCCTTGGTATTCTAATGTTATTTAACACCTCATATTTAAGACTGTTTTTTGCTTTTAAAATTTTAAAAATTCCCGATAGAGGTATATTCACATCGCCGGTTGAGAGAGACAAAAGAACAGAAAGGATAAGAAGCACCGTTAAAATGAACAGGAACAGCAGCCATTTTTGATGCATTTTTTGTTGGAAGGAAGTTTGTTTGTGTCTCATGAAGGTTCAACTCATTTTAATGATTCAGATCGGTTGAAATAATCTTCATGGTTTTAAGAAAAGTTTGTGGGGTGGGAATACAGGCTAAATCAGAATCGATTATAAATATTTTCTTGTTTTTTACGACATTCATGTCCTTAAATTTTTCCCAAATCTTTTTTTCCTGTTCTCCGACAATACCCATGGTGGCAATAAAAATATAACCGGGGTTGCGGGCAACGATAGTTTCCCTTGAAACAAGTCCATTATTCAAATCTCCGGCAACATTAACTGCGTGGGCAAACAAGATGTAATCATTCATAAAAAGGTTAGGAGTTACCGCGTATAAAGGGTTTGCTCCAATTTGGAAAAACACCTTATTGGTTACACTGTCTTTGGAAGATTTTGCTTTAATTTTATCTAATTCTTTTTTGATAGCTGATACCTGCTGAACAGCCAGGGCTTTTTTGCCAAGAAGGTCAGCTATTTTTGTATATTGGGTACAGATTTCATTGAACGATTTTGGTGTTTTGAGTACTTCAACACGAATGTTGAATTTTCTTAACAGCTCAATATATTTGGGGTTTGTAATGGTGGTTGATAGAACCAGGTCAGGTCTTAAACTTACTATTTTTTCAACATTTACATTTACCGTTGAGCCTACTACCGTTTTGTTTTCTTTTCTGGCAATGACACTATATTTTGTACACCCTACTAACCTTGCCTGGGCATGTAAGTAGTATATATCTTTGGTGATGGAAGGCGCTAACGAAACGATTCTTTTATATTGCTGTGCATTGACCATCAGACTCAATGCACTTAGCACAAAAGACATTAAAAATCTTTGAAATTTCATGGCATTTTAAATTAAGGGTAGAAAAATATGGTTGTCTTTTTTATAGATTTCACCCTTTTCAAACTTTACAGGCTTTGAGAAGATGGGGCCATCATAAACAAATGAATGATATTCTCCATTCTCGGCACAAGGGTCTATGTTTTTCATGGTAGTTATTTCATGATAAAAGGATAAATCCAAATTTCTGCCAATCCAATTTTTATCCAGTTTATCTGCGTTTACCGCAACGGTTAATGCTTTAAATCCCAGCTCAATAAATTCTTTTAGAAGTGAATTTGTGTTATTTTCCCAAAGTGGAAAAATGGGCTCAATATTGAGCTCTTTACAAACTCTTTCTATCCAGATTCTGTGTTCTTTGAGGTAAATATCACCAAATATGCCGGCTGTTACTCCCTCCTTTTTCAATTTATTGATAACTGATTTAAAGTGGGTTTCATAACCTCTAAAATCGATAGCTTCCTGTACAATTGGAATATTTATGGCCTTTGCCTGTAGGCGAATAAAACTTTTTTTGATTCTATGGGAACGCGAGTGTATTCCGTCGATATCGCACATATTTACAAGATATGCAACATCATTACTTTTGATTTGAAGTTGGCGATATACTGCAAGCATACAGTCTTTACCCCCACTCCATGACGCAAATGCCTTCATTATAATAATTTTAAGGCCTGCGGAAAAACAACAATGAATCCATTAAAGTGATTCAAAACTTTTCTCCCGAAGCTTGAATTAAACAATTAAATTTTGGCAGGTCTTCTGGCTTGTCCTGATTTTGAAGCCTTCCCATCCGCTAATCAGCAAACAGTGGCAGGGGATATTTCAAAATCTTGAAAAAGGACTTACAGCTGCGGGTACAGCTCCGGAATCCCCCAATAGTTATCAAGGTCACCGGATTCCCATTTTAAGGTTTTTCCTGTAAGGAAAAATCCACCAAAACAATGCAAAAGTAATACTTTTAGTTTATTTGTCAACCTTACATCCGCAACAAAGTTATTAATAATTCAGGTCAAATAACTGTGCAATAATAAATTGCACAGCATTTAACCTGATAAAAATTTCACTTATTTTAGTGGTACGAACAACAAAACAGGTG
>CAJXKB010000072.1 GCA_913055825.1 uncultured Bacteroidota bacterium | reverse complement strand
AAGTAGCCTCAATTCCTTTCACACAATTTTTTGCAGACCGCAAATTTCGTTTGGTAATTATGAGAGAGAAACGTGATGACAATCAAATGAATATATTTACAGGTGACACTTTCATTTATCGTTCAATTCTTACCAACGATTGGAAAAGTACCGAAAAAGAAGTTATTGAACTATATAACCACAGAGGAGCCAGCGAAAAGGTTTTTGATGAGATGAACAATGATTTTGGATGGAAACACCTGCCGTTTTCGTTCCTGGAACAAAATGCGGTTTTTATGATTATCATGGCGTTGGTAAGAAATTTTTATCTTTTTGTAGTCAAAAAAGTTTCGTTGATATTTGAGGATATTAATCCAAACACACGACTTAGACGATTTATATTCAGATTTATAGCTGTGGCAGGAAAATGGGTATACCAAGGACGAATATGGATACTAAAACTATTCACCAATAGGCCATATGAAAAAATTATAATCAAGTAAAACCACTAATAATCAGCATAATACAAGATAAATACGCCTTGTAATTTGATGAGTTAACAACCTTATTTATCTGTATGTCAATAATTTAAAGAATTTTTCCAATAATGATTAGAATTTTACTTTTGTGGTAAGAACAGGAAACTATCTTGATATGTCTTTTAAGTAATGTCGTTTCCGATTTAAAACGTAAAATTGGTTGAAAACATCATAAATAATCTAAAAATTTTCAAAATTTACACCATTTAGGCATTTTCAATGCCTAAAAAATATTTTTTTGTTTTGTTGCGGATATGAGGCTTTTCTTTTTCACTTTAGCGAAAATAGATATTTTGGTTTTATGGTCCAAGTGTTGTGTTTCTGCGTTTATTTGTTCATTAAATTTATCCCCTTGTAATAATTTCCCTTGGATATCGTCATCACAACTGAATGGACACCGAAGAATTTAAAACACGGCTGTTGCCGCTAAAGAATAAGTTTTACCGTCTGGCGATGCGTTTGTTGAATAATCGTGAGGAAGCGGAAGATGTAGTTCAGGAAGTGTTCTTAAAAACCTGGAAAATGCGTGATGATCTGGAAAAATACAGGAGTGTGGAGGCGCTTATGATGACAATGACACGGAACATGTGCCTGGATAAACTCAAAATGAAAAAAAATAAAGCTTTGAGTCTTCATCCGGATTATAACCCGCCACAGCATCAAAATCCACACGAGCAAAGTGAACAAAAAGATCTAGTGAGGCGTGTGAGGCAGGTGATTGGGCAACTGCCGGAACAACAGCGGACAATTATTCAGCTTCGCGATGTGGAAGCCTACAGCTTTGATGAGATGATGGAAATTACAGGTTTTGACAAAAATTATATGCGGGTAAATTTGTCCAGGGCAAGAAAAAAAATCAGGGAAACCATTGAAAAATTACAACAAAGTGAATTACAACAAAATAAGACAAATTCTTGACCGGTTTTATGCCGGAGAAACTTCGCTGGAGGAAGAGAAAAATCTGAGGGTATTTTTCGAGCGGGAGGAAGTGCCGGAGGCTTTCCTCGATGACGAACTGTTATTTCGGATTTTGTCAGAAACACAGTCTGAAGAAATATTGGATCAGCAGTTTGATGAAAAAATCCTGAAGCAGATTAAACGTAATCGTCCCTATTTTATCAACAGACGGTTGATTTACAGCCTTTCCGGAGTTGCAGCTGCTGTGCTTATACTGCTGGCAATTTGGATGGGGGGCTTGTTTAATACACATAATACACAACCTTATGGAACCATTGATAATCCTCAGCTGGCCTTTGCACAAACCCGGGCGGCGTTGCAAAAGGTGTCGAAAAATCTGAATAAGGGGTTAAATCCCGTGAAAACTGCGGCAGCCGATTTTAACAAACCACTTAATAAAGTAGCAGCCATCAATAAAATGAATCAATCGCTGAAAGATTTACAGCGTCTTCGCGAAATGGAAAAAGCACGTGAGCTGATGCAGTCGATCAACAGCGTGTATATCAACTTACAACCAAATCAAAAAAAACAATAAAATCGAAAAATCATGAAAAAAGTTAGTATCACATTGTTTGTACTTCTAATGGCGGCCATGCCCCTGTTTACAAACGCACAAACCGCCATCGACGGATTATACAGTAAATATGCAGGTAAAGAGGGTTTTACCAGTATCAATATTTCTCCTCAAATGTTTCAAATGCTTTCGGGGTTTAATATGAAAGACAGTTCAAAGGAGGCACTGCAGGCGCAGGAGGCCATAAAACAATTGAAAGGGTTGAAAATGCTGGTTTATGAACCTAAAGACTCGACCAAAGCCCTTGATTTTTATAATGAAATAAAAAAAACTATCCCCATGAAATCCTATAGCGAGCTGATGACCGTGGATGGTGAGGATGGAAAGGTGAAGTTTTTGGCCAGTCAGAACAGCAATGGTAAAATAAAAGAGTTGCTGATGATCATCAGCGGGTCGGACGAAACGTTGATTATGAGCCTTACCGGTTTGATTGATATGCAAACCATCAGCGAAATTTCCAAATCAATCAATGTGCAGGGAATGAATAACCTGCAAAAACTAAAGGAACATCATGAAAAGAAATAGTCTTGTTAAAAGCGGGATGGTGCTGGCCATCTTCTCTCTTTTCCTGCTCACGGCATGCAGCTCAGATATGGGTACCACCTTTCAGCATTATGCCCATCAGCAGGGTTTCGATTTAAAAATTGTTCGCTCCGATTCACTGTCGGATGGTCCAAAAAGTATGTCAAAGATGATGCGATACCTGGATGGTATTCAGGAAGTGTATGTGATGACATTTGATGCCGATTCGGGAAATGTTCGCGAAAACAGTGCCCTTTATCATCACCTTTTGCAGGAGGTTGCCGATCAAAATTTTGAAAATCTTTTCAGCGTAGGAGGAAAACGTCAGTTGGGTTTATATGCCAAAAAAGATGAACAGGGCGAAGTGAGTGAATTGTTGTTCCTAAAAACCGGTGGCAGGCACTCTGTTTATGTTTGGGCGCCGAAAACCGTTGACCGGATGGCTCATTGATTTTGATTGGCCTGTCAGCCAATATTACTGTTTTATTAATTGCCGGCATATTCATTAAGTCTTTGATTTGTTGCCCTTTCTTTTTACTACTTTTGCGGCAATGGAAAATTTGAAAACTTACGAACAGGGAATGGACCTCACGGCTAAAACCATTTCAGGTCTGGAGGAGGTGCTTGCCGATGAACTAAAGGCCCTGGGTGCCACAGAGGTACAAACCGGAAAACGAGTGGTTTTATTTCGAGGTGACAAAGAAATCATTTATAAAGCCAACTATTTGTGTCGTACGGCTTTGCGTATTTTGAAACCCATTGGCGTTTTTACTGTACGTAACGAAAAAGAGCTTTATGAAAAAGTGAAGCGCATCGACTGGACGCAGGTTTTCGGCCTTCGGCAAACCTTTATGGTAAATGCAACAATTTCGCAATCGTCGATGACGCATTCGCTTTATGTTGCCTTAAAAACCAAGGATGCCATTGTGGACCAGTTTCGCGATAAGCTGGGGAAGCGGCCCTATGTGGACAAAGAAAATCCTACCATTTATGTGGATGTGCACATTAACCGTGAAAAGTGCACGATATCGCTTGATAGTTCAGGTGCTTCGTTACACAAAAGGGGGTATCGCGTAGCGACCGATAAAGCTCCGATTAATGAGGTACTGGCTGCAGGACTGATTAAGCTGAGTGGCTGGAATAAAGAGGGCGATTTCATGGATCCCATGTGCGGTTCGGGGACCATCCCCATTGAAGCGGCCATGGAAGCATTAAATATTCCTGCAGGATACTACCGCAAGCATTTTGCCTTTGAAAATTGGCATGATTTCGATCACGACCTTTGGCATGATATTAAAGAAGAGGCTAACAACCGGATTGCCGAATATGACAATCCAATTATCGCTTCCGACCAGTCCTTCAAAGCTTTTAGCATAGCCCGTTCGAACCTAAAAAATGCGGGTCTGCAAATGGATGTTACCTTGATTAATAAGCCTTTTGAAAAGATGAATCCCGAAAGTGGCAAAGGGATGTTGTTGTTTAACCCTCCCTATGGCGAACGTCTTGAGGAAAAGGACATTATTGCTTTGTATAAGATGATTGGTGATGTGCTGAAAACCAAATTTAAGGGTTACGAAGCCTGGATGATTACCGGAAACCCGGCTGCAGCTAAATTTGTCGGACTGCGGCCTTCCAAAAAAATCAAGTTGTATAACGGTCAAATTGAAAGTAAGTTTATTAAGTTTGAGCTTTACGAAGGAAGCCGCAAAGCAAAGAAGCAAACACCATCGGATACTAAAAGCAGTTAAACCGGTTTCCCGTTGTACTTTTTGGTGAGGCATGTAAAAAAATATTGCGGTGGGAAAACCTGCCGCAACATTTTTTTACTGTTTAAAAATACCCAGGTCTCTCAGATTTGAGTTTTGAATATAATTAGCCTTTTCTTTATTTTCGGCATAAGCCTTTTTGATAAATATTTCAGCTGAATATTTATATTCACTGTCGCGGGTTGAGTCGTAAGTAAGCAGATACCCCATAATGATGTTCCCGACCATTTCAACAAGGCGACGTGCATGAAATTCAAGGAATTCATTATCGCTTTCCTTGTCATTGATTGTTTCTACAAAAGTGATCGTTTTTTCGTATTCATTGGTCATTTCGATCAGTATCCTGCGTAAATATTCCAGATCAACAGGAATCTCTTTTGCTTCGTAAACCCTGATATGCTTTAAAAAAGACGTCGTTGTAACACCCCTGATGGCTGCTACCACTTGTAGTTGTGAAGTTCCTTCGTAAATAGAAGTGATTCGTGCATCGCGGTAGATTCGCTCGATTGGATAATCTTTCATGAAACCCGAACCACCATGAATTTGTAATGAGTCGTAAGCAATTTGGTTGCAATACTCACTTGAAATTAATTTTAACAAAGGAGTATAAATTTCGGCTAACCGCTGATATTTTTTCTGTTCCTGCTTTTCATGTTTTTCAAGCGCCCTCTCCTCAGCAACCAGATTATATGCTTTGTAAATGTCAACAAAACGGGCCGTTTCGTATAGCAACGAGCGCTCGGCCTGAAGTTTGACTTTCATGTCGGTAAGCATCTGATAGACAGCCGGAAATTTGATGATGGGTTTTCCGAACTGTATGCGTTCTTTTGCAAATGCGTATGCCTCGCGATAAGCAGCTTCTGAAATTCCGACGGATTGGGCCCCAATCCCCAGGCGTGCGCCATTCATCAGCGACATCACATATTTTATCAAACCCAGTCTTCGTTGTCCGATCAAAATTGCCGGTGCGTTTTTAAACACCAGTTCGCAGGTGGGAGAACCCACAATGCCCAGTTTATGCTCAATCCGGCGGACTTTTACGGCGTCATCTTTTTTATCGTACAGATACAACGATAATCCGCGGCCATCGGTAGTCCCTTCTTCCGAACGGGCGAGAACAAGGGCAATGTCTGCATCACCATTTGTGATGAATCGTTTTACGCCATTTAGATACCACTGCCTTTTTTTAGTGTTATAGGTGGCTTTCAGTTGTACAGCCTGGAGGTCCGAACCTGCATCTGGCTCGGTAAGGTCCATGGCAGCTGTAGCCCCCTCGTTTGCAAAACGGGGTAAATATTCTTCTTTTATTTCTTCTGATGCAAATTCGTGAATAGTTTCGGCACAATCCTGTAATCCCCAGATGTTTGCAAAACTTCCATCAGCCCTGGAAACCATTTCGGCCGCCATGACGTACGGGACTACCGGGAAATTTAAACCGGAATATTTTCTTGGTAACGACATACCAATCATCCCGGCTTTTACCAGGACATCGTAATTTTCCTGTGTACCTCTTGCATATTTTACATGGTCGTTGATTACTTCAGGTCCCTCAGCATCAACCGATTCGGCATTGGGCTCAATAATATTTCCACAAATTTCGCCAACAATCTCTAACACTTTATCATAGCTGTCTGAAGCATCTTCAACATCTAAAGGTGCATAATCGAATTTATTCTTATCGATAAAGCCACGTTCCTTCAACGTAATGATCTTTTTCATTAAGGGATGTGACAAATGAAATTTCAGGTCGTTATTATCTAAATAAAAATTAGCCATTTTCTTAAAAATTAGTTGTTTACACTACTTTGAGTTCTTTTTGTAATATTTGATCATTTTAGGTATCACCTCCGTCACATCACCTGTTATAACGTAATCGGCAATGGCATTGATGGGAGCTGAAGGGTCGGTATTAATGGATATGATGATGACAGATTCTTCCATTCCCGCACGATGCTGGACCTGTCCCGAAATACCGCAGGCAATATATAATTTCGGACGCACAGTAACCCCTGTTTGTCCTACTTGCCGGTCGTGGTCAACATAACCGGCATCAACGGCAGCACGTGAAGCGCCTACTTCACCGCCCAAAACATCGGCAAGCTGATACAAAAGCTTAAAATTTTCTTTGGAACCTACACCATATCCTCCGGCCACAATGATCGGGGATTTCTTGATGTCAATTTTATTGGCTTCAATATGGCGCTCGATAATTTTAACTACAAAATCAGTGCTGTTTACATACTCGTTCACATTGAGTTGAATCACCTGACCGGAATAATTTTTATCAACAATTTGTTTTTTCATCACTCCTTCGCGCACGGTAGCCATTTGCGGACGATGGTCGGGATTGACAATAGTAGCAATTATATTTCCACCAAAAGCAGGCCGGATCTGATACAGCAGATTTTTATATGTTTTCTTTGTTCTTGGTGCTTCATAATCGCCAATTACCAAACTGGTACAGTCGGCAGTAAGTCCGCTAACCAATGCTGAAGAAACCCGTGGCCCCAGGTCACGGCCGGTTGTGGTAGCCCCAAATAAAGCAATTTGCGGTTTTTCCTGTTGGAACAATTTAATTAAAATAGACGAATAGGGCAGGGTGAGATAGTGCACCAGGCGTTCGTCGTCAGCAATATACAACTTATCAGCACCGTAAGGGATGATTTGTTTATCAATTTCTTTGAGATCATGTCCGATTGCTACTGCTTCTAACTCGCATTTGAGTTGGTTAGCCAGATCGCGGCCTTTGGTTAAAAGCTCCAGGCTGACATCAGCAACAATACCTTCTTCAATTTCACAATATACAAAAATGTTATTCACTTTAATCAATTTTAGTTTTTAAAAATAAAACAAGTACTGCATGTCAGCTTACCCGATTGTGTGGTTTCCAATCAGTTCTTTAATTAAATTGTCAATGGCTTTATCGCTGGCCGTAAGCTTTTTGGAGGCTTTGGCTTTAAGGACAATGTTCTCAATTTTTTTGACCTTTGTGGGTGAACCCGAAAGGCCAAGGGCTTCTACATCAGCATTAACATCAGTAACATTCCATTCCTGAATATGAAGGTGTTTTCGTCCTGCCTGCATTTTGATGTAATCTTCCGACTCATTTTGCAATTCACTTGCTGTTTTTGCATGTTTGTATTTCATCAGCAATTTTGAGTTTCTCACGCGGCAATCGGGGGCGGTACCGTTTACTGTGACCAAAATGGGCATGGGGGCACTCACTATTTCAATGCCTCTTTCCAGCCTGCGTTTAATTATAACGGTATTTTTTTCGACCGATAAAATTTCTTCGGCATACGTAACCTGTGGAATTCCCAGTTTTTCGGCAACCTGAGGCCCCACCTGGGCGGTGTCGCCGTCAATGGCTTGCCGGCCCGAGACGATGATGTCGAAAGGCTTCAGCTTTTTAATGGCGCATGATAAGGCGTAGGAGGTGGCCAGCGTGTCCGATCCGGCAAAAGCCCTGTCGGTTAATAAGAAGCCGTTATCTGCTCCCCTGAACAAGCCTTCACGGATGATGTCCGCAGCCCGTCCGGGGCCCATGGTGATGATTGAAACAGTAGTGCCTTCGTATTTGTCTTTTAATTGTAATGCCTGCTCCAGTGCATTCAAATCTTCCGGATTAAAAATGGCTGGCAAAGCGGCCCGATTCACTGTGCCATCGCTTTTCATGGCATCTTTACCCACATTCCGGGTATCGGGAACCTGTTTTGCAAGAACAATAATTTTTAATGCTCTCATACTTTTAATTTGATTTGTGTTTGTGTAAGGATTCAATTTTTATTTTGCCATTTCCCCGGCATAAAAAGTATAAAACCGGCAAATGGTTTCAATGCCCTTGTAAAAATGCTCCACCGGATAATTTTCGTTGGGCGAATGAATGGCATCCGATTCGAGACCAAATCCCATCAAAATGGATTTGATACCCAATGTCTTTTCAAATGTGGAAATGATGGGGATACTTCCGCCACTGCGGGTGGGAACCGGTTGTTTTCCATAGGTTTGGAGATAAGCTTTTTCTGCTGCTTTGTAAGCCGGAAGGTCGATGGGGCAAACATAAGCCTGTCCGCCATGCAGCGAATCGACTTTTACTTTTACCGATTTAGGGGCCAGCGTTACGAAATATTTTTCAAACAGGCGTGCGATTTTTTCGTGATCCTGGTTGGGAACCAGTCGTGAAGAGATTTTGGCGTAGGCTTTTGAAGGTAACACAGTTTTGGCTCCTTCGCCGGTATACCCGCCCCAAATGCCGCAAACATCGAAGGAGGGCCTGATTCCGGTTCGCTCGAGTGTGGTGAAACCGGCTTCACCCTGAAGGGCTTCCACATCGATGGCTTGTTTGTATTCGGCTTCATCGAACGGGGCTTTGTTGAGCAGTTCACGCTCTTTGGGAGTAGCTTCCAACACATCATCGTAAAAGCCGGGCATGGTAACGCGGTTGTTTTCGTCGGTCATGGAGGCAATCATTTTTGACAATACATTGATGGGATTGGCCACTGCTCCGCCAAAGAGGCCTGAATGCAAGTCTCGGTTTGGACCGGTGACTTCCACCTGCCAGTAAGCCAAGCCACGAAGTCCAACTGTGATGGAAGGTACATCGCTGGCAATCATTCCCGTATCGGAAACCAAAATTATGTCGGCTTTGAGAAGCTCCTTATTATTTTCGCAAAATTCACCGAGACTTACAGAGCCAATCTCTTCTTCACCTTCAATCATAAATTTTACATTTACGGGAAGGTTGTTGGTTTTGACTAAAGTCTCAAAAGCTTTTACATGCATAAATCCCTGACCTTTATCATCATCGGCGCCCCGGGCATAAATTTTACCGTCACGGATTTTGGGTTCAAACGGCGGCGATTTCCACAAGTCAATGGGATCAACCGGCATGACATCATAATGGGCATAAACCAGAACCGTAGGCTTAGCCGGGTCGATAATTTTTTCGGCATAAACCACCGGATTTCCCTTGGTGGGCATAATTTCGGCTTTGTCGGCACCGGCATTTAGAAACTGTTCTTTGTAATAAGTAGCCGCCCTTAACATATCCTTTTTATGTTCTGATTGGGAGCTGATGGATGGAATGCGGATGATTCCGAAGAGCTCCTCAAGGAAACGGTCTTTGTTTGTTTCGATGTACGATTTGATTTTTTCCATGTGTTTGTGTGTGTAAATGGATGTTTTCGATGTAAAAGGTTCGATAAAAACAGGGTTTTTTGGGATATAGAATTGAATTTGCAAAAAACATATCAGAATTGAGAGAATTTTGTTCATTCCTATTTTGATGCGCTGATCATAGTTATACACTTTGTCAAAAATCCCGAAGGGATTGAACAATAATAGCCGTATGCGAAGCGTACGGAGATGTGGCGAAAAGAATTCAGAACCCGGATCGGGTTCAACTAAATCGATAAAAGGAAAGAACGCATGGATAAAATAGATTGAAAATCAGGAGGCGAACCATAAAATCAAAACATAGCGCGAAGAATTGATTGATTTATTAATTGAACATGGGATAGATTTCAATGAAAAATATTGGCTATCGTTCAACTCCTCCGGAGTTGATCCCTACCTGAAATAATTCCACAGGAACCACCTGTGGCTATTACTGTTTAATCCTTTCGGGATTTATCCCGGCATGTCAAAATATATGTAGCGTCTGCTGATTTTATTCAAGCAGCACATAGCTCAATTTGTACTTTCGGGGTAAAATATTTTCTCAAATAATAATTTTTCAGGCAGATTTCCTTGTTTCGATAGATTTCAAAATAGGAGCTCAAAAAAACTCAGGTCTTCTGCCGGTTCATTTAGTAGCCATCTCAAGGAAATGTTTCAGGTTAGCGCCCATATAACTTGTGGTAGTTTTCTACCAAAAGTTTTACATCTCCTCCATAATTTTAGGCATTCCACCTTCAACTGACCCCTTTAGAACCCGTAAACTTCACTTACGTCCTCAATCCGTAGGATTGATATATTTATAGCTAAAATATTTGGTAAATAGGTGCGACCCCGATGGGGTCGTATTATTAACTCTTTTGTTATGTTTTGCATCATAAAGCAAGTCTATCATTCTTTCAAGATTTTCTCTACCAAACCATTAACGTCTGCTGAATTTGTTTGAGCAGCAAATAGCTCAACTTGTACTTTCGGGGTAAAATATTTTCTCAAAAAAAACAATTTTTGACCATCTTTCTGATGTTTATATTGCTGAGGTTCAGCCTAAAATCAATAGATGACCTAGGGAAAATCTGAATTTTGATAATTCTAAGTCCGTTTTTTATAATTTAGTAGCGTGATTTTCGCATTTGACACTTGAACCTACGTTCTCTTATTTTTTTATCGGACAACAGTGATTATGAAAAAAAATGATTATATTTGAACCTGAAAACTAAATTGTCCGATTAATAGGGGGTAAACCACTATGAGCAGTAAAATAAAATATAGGAGTTGTATTTATGAGAACATTAAAAAAAATAATTATTAAAACTATGCAAAAATGAAAACAAAATTGACACTTCTTATCTTAGCATTTTTTCTAATTTCCCAGCAATTAGTTGCAAAAAAACCTGAAAAAATAAACAAGTACCGTCGAAGTTCGCTTGCTATGATACTCATTGAATCTAAATCATTTCCAGACAAGGATATTGTGATGCAGGCATGGAATAATTACCCTTTCCCGGATAAGTACAATGATCACAATGTTGATGTTTCGTCTATGGATCCTGATAATTATGTTGTTACCAGAGAAGATTTAAAAGATGCAGGTATGAGAACTTCTTTCTTTAATACATCTTCAGATGCCCAAAACTCATTGAAGGAAATGCCTATTAAAATTGAAAAATTTATTAAAAGTCAGAACATAGCCAAAAAAATGGTTTCTAAATGGTTCGACAGATCTCCTGATGGAACCTTTGATACTAAATTAATTGAAGAAAGGGGCTTTTATAATGCCACCGCTATGGATGCAGCTATTGCCAAACATCAGATCAGGGGGTTGGCATTATTGGGGGATGCAGGCGAACAATTAATAAATAACACCTTTGTCACTTTCTCTAAAGTGACATTCGTTCAGAATGAGCCAGTTGCCAGAAAAATCAGGGACATTGCTATTCTGACAATACAACAAAAGGTGAAGAATCCCATTGCGCAGTCATTGGCCATTGCGGCTGCAAGATTGGCTTATGAAAAAGCAAAAGAAGGTTATTCTGTTTGGACCCATACGTGGTTGTACAAATTGGATTGGAACGACTCCATCTCCAATTTTTTTTATACAAACCTATGGGACAATAAAGAAGCTTACGACTCTTCACATATTTTCAGGTTTAAGTACGTTGGTATGGCATCCAGTAAAAGTCTGGTAACGTTTTCACTAAAAAAAGGACAGGGTCACAGGACAAATGAACAAATTATAAACTTAGCCACAGGACGTAATATCGACAAAGTATTTGCCAAGCTTCAAAAAGACTTCGATGTATTTAAGCCTAAAATTCCTGTTCTTTCAACGGATCCAATTACGGCCCGTATTGGGTTGAAAGAGGGAGTAAAACCTGGTGACAAATTTGAAGTGCTTGAAATGGAAATGGACACAACAACCGGAAAAACCACCTATGTAAAAGTTGGCAAGGTGAAAGTTTCGAAAAAGTTTCCAATATGGGACAACCGATATAATATGGGAATACCCGATTCTGTTACTAGTGATGTTTCTTCCAAAGTAACAGCGACCACCTTTAAAGGGTCATCAAATATCCAACCGGGAATGTTATTAGTTCAAATTAAATAATCAAACAATGCGAATACAATTTTTAACGAAGAGAGATGGTATTTTGCTGCTATTTATTTTTTTTATAGCAATACAGTCCGCCAATGCTCAAAAACACAAGCAAAAAAAAGCAGATGAAGAAACTGCAGTCTGGCGCTATGAAATAAAGCCAGTTGGGATTGGCACGGAAGGATCTTATGAGGTGAAAGTCTGGTCCTATTCCAAAAGTGTAAAAGTTGCCGCGGAGCAATCTAAGAAAAATGCCGTACACGGAATCATTTTTAAAGGATTTTCAAGTTCTGGAAGAATTCCCGGGCAGCAAGCTCTGGCCCGTGATCCTGAATTATACCAGAAAAACGCAGCTTTCTTTGATGACTTTTTTAAACAAGGCGGCGATTATTTAAAATTCGTCATGCTGGCAGATAACGGCAACATAGGACCCGGAGACAGAATTTATTTGGGAAGAAGGGAATTCAAAATAGGTGTTGTTGTTGTGGTAAAAGTTGACGCATTGCGGAAATATCTTGAATCAAAAGGAATCATAAAAAGTTTATCCAGCGGATTTTAAATAAATTTTAAGAATAGGAAAATGAGAAAAATACTGTTTTTATCAGCAATATTGTTGTTTAGTATCGGTCAGGCGTTTTCACAAGCAAAAAAGCCGACACTTATGGTGGTTCCCAGTGATGCTTGGTGCAACGAAAATGGTTATATGCTTGAATTTAAAGATCAGGGCACAACCGTAAAAGTACCTGATTACAAAAAAGCATTTCAGGAAGATCCTGATTTAATCCTTGTCATCAGCAAGATTAATGAGATGATGGCAGCCCGAGGCTTCCCCTTAAAAAACATGGAGTCTGTTTTGAAAACACTTCAGCAAAATAGTGCTGAAGATGTTATGATGACTTCCAAAACCACTGGTGCCAATATTATGGAAAATCCTATTGATAAGTTGAAAAAAGTTGCAAAAGCTGACATTATTCTTCAGCTTACCTGGAAAGTAAATCAGATAGGACCAAAAAAATCAGTCACTTTCATCCTTCAGGGGCTGGATTCTTATACGGGAAAACAAATTGCTGCAGCTTCCGGAACAGGGAATCCATCCTTTACTGCTGAGCTTCCAGTTCTTTTGGAAGAAGCGGTGGTATCCCAAATGGATAACTTCTCTTACACCCTTCAAAACTATTTTGATGATCTCTTTGCTAACGGACGCGAAGTTACATTGAGAATTAAGGTCTGGAATGACTGGGGTAAAGATTTGGAAACTGAGTTTGGCAACGATCATCAACCGTTATCTGATATAATAGAAGACTGGCTGTCTGATAACACTGTTAAGGGAAGATTCAGTACTACCGATGCCACCGAAAACATGATGCTCTTTGAACAAGTTAGAATTCCTTTGTATTATGAAAGAAATGGAAGAGAAAGAGCCATGGACACACGAAGGTTTACTAGAGGGCTAAGTAATTATTTAAGAGACACTCTGAATATTCCTAATAAGTTAACCACAAAAGGGTTAGGCGAAGCATCAATAATTTTGGGAGGCAAGTAAACTAAAGTAAGTAACCATGAAAAATCAAATCAATATCACATTATTAGCATTTATTTTAGGATTTCTGGGTGTTAATGCGTATGGTCAGAATTCTATTGGCACCACTGATGATTTCGGGAAAATCATCATCAATGCCTATATTCCTCCCCAGGTTGAAGGGTTACCTCCTGCTGCGAGAAGTTTGTTGCAGAATAAATTGTCGCAAATTGCCTTATCCAATGGTCTGGGAGCTGATGCATTTAATCAACGGTTTATAATAACTCCAAACATTTCAGTTGTGAGTAAAAACATAACACCAACAGCACCTCCTATGGTAGCAGTTACACTGGATGTTTCTTTTTACATTGGTGACGGAATTGACGGCACTTTGTTTTCCACAACTACTATTGAAGTCAGAGGGGTTGGCACCAATGAGGCAAAGGCATATATCAGTGCTTTAAGTCGTATTAATCCTCATAATCCAGATTTGACAAGTATGGTTGAGCAAGGAAAAAATAAAATAATCCAGTATTATAATACCAACTGCGAATTTATCAAAACTAATGCAATGGCACTTGCTCAGAAAAAAGAATACGACCAGGCCATCTCCAATTTGGTCATT
This sequence comes from uncultured Bacteroidota bacterium, assembly GCA_913055825.1. GTDB lineage: Bacteria > Bacteroidota > Bacteroidia > Bacteroidales > F082 > Sulfidibacterium. The sequence goes on along the minus strand of CAJXKB010000072.1, from coordinate 761 downwards.
GTCCCTGAGGTATGTAAAGAATGTTATGAATCATCTCAGAATTTAAGTGTAAAGATTTATAATATGAAAATGGAGAATGAATGTTCAAAAAACATACAGCTTGCATCGGTAGCTGAAGCCAACAACAACTGGGAAGACGCTGCCAATTATCTGTCAACCATTCTTCCGGATGTTTCCTGTTACAAGAAAGCACAGACTATGCTGAAGTCTATTTTAGACCATCGTTGCAGTGATTTCCTGGCAAAAGCAAGAGGCTACTGGGCCGTAAGGAATTATGAAATGGCAGCCCGATTTCTTTCTCAAGTACCAGATGATTCTAAATGTGCCGGGGAAGCCAAAAATTTATATTCCGAGATATCCACAAAGATGAATGCCAATGAAAAACGTGACTGGAATTTTATGTATGAAAAGTACAATCGGCAGCAAACTTTCAAAGAAACCAAAGGTTTTGAATTACAAAAAGCCCAAATAAAAGAGGCAAGAGATGTTGGTGTTGCATATGGACGCAGTCAGCCCAGAACAGTTACCTATGTGACGCCTTGGTTTAAATAGTCGCTCTTTAATATGATATTATTGTATTCATCATTAAAAATAGTTGAGTAATGCACCAACCCCCTATTATTAGGACTCAATTAGTTTACAATTATACAAATTATTTTTATTCAACTTATCTTTGTCCTTACCCAATAAAAAGTTTCTTCGAGAGGGGAGCAGGACAGGTCTAATGTTCTGTTTCTCTCTGAAGAAAAATTTTTGTTTTT
>CAJXKB010000071.1 GCA_913055825.1 uncultured Bacteroidota bacterium | reverse complement strand
ATCCGGGAAGTTCGCAGTTTTTTGTGTCGCTCGAAGACGACCTGATGCGTATGTTTGGCTCCGGACGTATTGCCGGTATTATGGATCGCCTTGGCTTGCAGGATGGAGAGGTGATTCAGCATTCGATGATTACCAAATCCATCGAACGCGCCCAGCGAAAAGTGGAAGAAAACAACTTTGGTATTCGTAAACGATTACTGGAGTATGACGATATTATGAATTCGCAACGGGAAGTGATTTATAAAAGACGTCGCCATGCTTTGTTTGGTGAACGTCTTGCCATGGATATCTCGAACATGATGTACGATTTGGTAGAACAAATTGTTATCGAAAATCAGGAGAATGCCGACTTTGAGAATTTTAAATTGCAGTCGCTCCGTGTCCTTTCCGTCGAATTACCTGTAAATGAAAAAGAATTTCTTGAACTTGGCGTGGAAGAACTTACACAAACAGTTTTTGAGAAAGTTTATGCAGCTTATCTTCAAAAACGCGAACGGCTTATCCGGCAAACGTTTCCTATTGTGAAGGACGTTTATGAAAATCAAAAACAATATGAAAATATTGCTATCCCTTTTTATGACGGTCAGCGCCAGGTACAGATTATTGCTAACCTGAAAAAATCGGTGGAGTCGGAGGGAAAAGAAATTGCCCTTGCATTTGAAAAAGGAATTGTGCTCTCCAGTATAGACGACGAATGGAAAGAGCAGCTTCGCGAGATGGATGATTTGAAACAGTCGGTTCAAAACGCTTCTTATGAGCAGAAAGATCCGTTGTTGGTTTATAAATTCGAATCATTTAATCTTTTCAAAAGTATGATTGAAAAGGTAAACCGTGATGTTGTTTCATATCTCATAAGGGCTGATATTTACAATCCGAATCAAACTGAATTTCGTGAAGCACACATTTCACGTGGTATCGACCGGTCGAAAATCCGCGAAGAGCGTGGCGATATGCTTTCGCAGGCCCATGCAGATACGCAGGAACGTGTGAAACCACAGCCGGTTAAAGTAGCTAAAAAAGTGGGCCGAAATGATCCATGCCCATGTGGCAGTGGAAAAAAATATAAGAATTGCTGTGGAAAAAATGCTTAATTTAGCACAGGATTGAACGTGAGTTTGCAAAATAACTTAATACTGAAAAAGATGAAATATACATGGCGGATAGTTTTGATTTCCATGATTGCCATTTGGATCTTTACAGCTTCCGAGTGTAATAAGCCTTCTTTGAAGAAAATCCCGACTTTTAGTTACCTGGAACCCATCGTTAATCCTCCGGATACTTTTCAGATTTCATATAACTTGAGAATTTACGGAGATAAGTCTGCCCATGTTACTTTTGCCGATAGTGCCGTTTGGGCAGTGGAGCGCCTTGGCGATAGTCATGCTACGATTCGTATCAAACACGGCGACACTTCCATTATCATTTTTAATTCGGATACACTGGCTTTTCAGGCGAACCAGGATTATGTGTTTGTAGCAAACAACAACAACTACGAAATTAATAATTTCTTTATCCAGCTTACAAAGTTACCCCTTGATTATCACACTTTTAATCCTAAATTTAAATAATATTAGGGCATGTAAAACTTCCGGTTATTGCTTCTTTCTAAAGTCCAGAGAGGTGGAATTCACACAGTAGCGCATGCCGGTTGGGCGGGGGCCATCCGGGAATAAATGGCCCAAATGACTTCCACAATGGGCACATTTTATTTCGGTACGTACCATCCCGAAACTGGTATCTTTCACTTCAACGATGTTTTTGTTGTTTGCAGGCGCATAAAAACTGGGCCAACCCGATCCTGAATCGTATTTTGTTTCAGAAGTAAACAACAGCGCGCCACAGGCGGCACAATAATATTTGCCATTTTCAGTATTATGATAATATTTTCCGCTGAATGGCGGATCTGTTCCACACTGACGCATTACCCGGTACTGTTCGGGACTTAATTTTTCGATCCATTGTTTATTGTCTAATTTTGTTGTGTCCATTTTTATAGAAGAATTTTGTGCATGTATAAAACCGCTTAAGCTTATGCAGAAGATTATTGTCGTTAGAGTACTCTTAATTTTCATCAAACAAAGATAGTGGTAATTTATTACTCATCTTGCTTAGTTATTTTGTAGCAATGCAAAAATATTTAAATTTGTATATTTAAAATATAAATGAATATGATGAAAAAAATTGAGGAGGCTGCCGCTTTTATCCGGCAGCATGGTATAGATAATCCTGAAATCGGAATTATCCTTGGTACTGGTTTGGGTAATCTTGTAAACAAAGTTGATGTTGAGATTTCGTTAGATTACAAAGATATTCCCCATTTTCCGGTTTCAACTGTTGAAACGCATTCAGGAAAGTTACTTTATGGTACTTTGGGGGGTAAAAAGGTGGTAGTAATGAATGGCCGTTTTCATTTTTATGAAGGTTATAGTTTGCAACAGGTTACTTTCCCCGTGAGGGTAATGAAACTGCTTGGCGTGGAAACACTGTTGGTTTCCAATGCTGCCGGTGCCATTAATCTCGATATGCCAAAAGCATCGCTTATGATTATCGACGACCATATCAACATGATCCCTGGTAACCCTTTGGTAGGAAAGAACCTGGATGAATTGGGCCCCCGCTTTCCGGACATGAGTTGTCCTTACGATCCTGGTCTGGTTAAGCAAATGCTGCAGATTGCAAAACAAAATCAAATTGATATCAGTACGGGGGTTTATGTGGCATGGATTGGCCCCAGCCTGGAAACTCGTGCCGAGTACCGCTTCATAAAAACAATGGGAGCCGATGCGGTTGGGATGTCAACTGTGCCCGAGGTGATTGTGGCTAACCACATGGGGATGAAAGTGGCAGCTGTTTCGGTTATCACCGACCATTGTGATCCTGATAATCTGGAACCGGCAAATATTGATAATATTATTGCCAATGCCATGCGTGCCGAGCAACAATTGGTTACTTTATTTTCACAACTGATTGAAAAGCTTTAGCAGCACTTTTTGTGTGATTTTGTTTTTAATGTTATAATTGCTGTTGAAACGGATATCAATGTTGTATCTTTGATAACTAAATAGAAAATTATGAGAAATCTTCCTGTTTTTACGCTTCCTGCTTTACTGGAATCCACGGTTAATGCACATGCCACAAGGCCGGCTGTGTCCTTTATTGATGATAAGCCGATTACGTATGCAGAATTTGGTGTACAGGTAAAGGCAGTAATGGCTATGATGGAAGATATCGGAGTGAAATCTGGTGATCGTGTGGCCATTTTAAGTGCGAACATGCCACATTGGGGAATAAGCTATTTTGCCATTGTTTCGATGGGAGCTGTTGTGGTGCCTTTGCTTCCTGATTTTTCAGGTGAAGAGATTAAAAATACTTTACGCCATTCGGATGCCAAAGCCATTTTTGTTTCGAAAAATTTATGGCCAATATTACAAAAACAGAGCTCAAGGGCATTGAAACATAGAATTTCCATTGAGGATTTCAGCCTTATTAATGAGGAAACCAAAGGAACCTATCGCCCTGGTCGTCTGCCTGAGAAAGAGTACAACATAAAGGAGGATGATTTGGCTGCAATCATCTATACTTCAGGTACTACCGGCAAATCGAAAGGGGTGATGTTAAGTCATAAAAACATTACTTTTAATGCAATACAAGGTAGTTATATTCAAGAAATTACAGAGAATGACCGCTTCTTGTCGGTTTTACCTTTGTCGCATACCTATGAAAATACAATCGGTTTCATTTTGCCACTTATGTTTGGCGCCTGCATTTATTATTTGAAAAAAATTCCGTCACCTTCTGTCTTGATTCCTGCCTTTCAAAAGGTAAGGCCAACAATGATGCTTACTGTCCCGTTGATCATTGAAAAGATTTATCGCAATAAGGTACTCCCGACTTTCATGGAGAATAAAATCATGAAAAAGCTTTACGCGAAACCTTTTTTTAGGAAAAAACTCAACCGGATGGCAGGCAGGAAGTTGCTGAAAACATTTGGCGGTAAACTCATCTTTTTTGGTGTTGGCGGTGCCAAGTTGAATGAACAGGTTGAGCAATTTATGCTGGAAGCAAAGTTTCCGTATGCTGTTGGCTACGGGTTAACCGAAACTTCGCCTTTGCTGGCCGGCTTTGGTATCAAAGAGGCCCGTTTGCAAGCAGCAGGTAAACCGGTAAAAGATGTGGAAATAAAGATTTATCAGCCCGACGAAACCACAGGCGAGGGAGAAGTGTGGGCCCGTGGCCCCAATGTTATGCAGGGATATTTTAAAGAGGCTGAGTTAACCCGTCAGGTTTTAACCCCGGATGGATGGTTTCGTACCGGTGACCTCGGCATTATTGATGAAGAAGGTTATCTGCATATCCGCGGGCGTTCAAAAAATGTAATTATCGGACCAAGTGGCGAAAATATCTATCCCGAAGAAATTGAATCGGTTATTAATAATTTTAAACATGTGTTGGAATCGCTGGTGGTTGAACAAAAAGGGAAACTTGTGGCTTTGGTGCAGGTTGACTGGGCTGCCATTGAAAAAACATATCAGGAAATAAAAGAGGATGTTTCCGGTTTTGTAGATGACTTTAGCAATGAAATTAAAGATTATATCAACCAGCGGGTGAGCCGTTTCTCAAAAATTCAGAAGGTAACGCTGCAAAAAGATGATTTCATCAAAACAGCCACAAAAAAAATTAAGCGATTTTTATATAAAGAAGAAAATAATGAACAAAAAGTTTAATGAACCTATGTTTAAAGCACGGGAGCTTAAAGATAAAGTTATTGCTGTAACAGGTGGCGGGTCAGGACTTGGTAAATCCATGACCCGCTATTTTTTGCAACTCGGTGCAAAGGTGGTGATAACATCCCGGAATCTGGATAAATTAATAAATACAGCCGGTGAATTGGAAAAAGAAACCGGTGGGAAAATCCTTCCTGTTAAGTGCGACGTGCGGAATTATGATGAAGTAGAAACCATGTTGCAGCATACGTTGGATGCCTTTGGCTGTGTTGATGGTTTGCTAAATAATGCCGCCGGGAATTTTATCAGTCCGACTGAGCGGCTGTCGGCTCATGCTTTTGACACAGTGATCGATATTGTTTTGAAAGGCAGTAAAAACTGTACCCTGGCTTTTGGGAAACACTGGATAAAAGCCAAACAGGAAAAAGCCACCGTATTGAATATTGTTACCACTTATGCTTTTACCGGAAGCGCTTACGTGGTTCCGTCGGCTACAGCCAAAGCCGGTGTGCTTGCCATGACGCGCTCGCTGGCGGTGGAATGGGCCAAATATGGTATTCGTATGAATGCTATTGCTCCCGGGCCTTTCCCCACCAAAGGGGCTTGGGATCGTTTATTGCCCGGCGACTTGAAAGATAAATTCGATATGACCAAAAAAGTACCGTTGGGACGTGTGGGCAACCATCAGGAGCTGGCAAACCTCGCAGCATATCTGATGTCGGACTTTTCAGCTTACATCAATGGAGAAGTGATTACCATCGATGGTGGTGAATGGCTAAAAGGGGCCGGCGAATTTAATATGCTTGAGCAGATTCCACAACAACTTTGGGATAAACTTGAGCAAATGATACGATCAAAGAAGTGAGGTATCTAATCTTTCTGAACATTCAAGTTTAGTAGACACTGAGGTAATTAATTCTTAACTTTATTTCAAGTTATTGACCTTCCTGTGGCTTTAATTTTTTTCAGATTTTGGCTCATCCGGAGGGAGGTCGTACTGTAGCTTGTTAATAACCGGTTGTGCGTACATTTTTAAGAACAATTCAATGGCATCACTTTTATCTCCGTCTTTTCCGGCAACAGCTTGTTTCATCCTTTCTTCAAAGCCAATCTTTGTTCCTTCAGTATAGTGATCTGTAAACTGTTGTGTTTTGTGTAACAAGTCATAGGCAAGAAAATTGGTGGGCCACAAACGGTAGTTCCGGTAAATTTCGATATCAATCAAATGTGCAATTTGTTGTAAAAGCTCGTTGTTGGGCAGGCCTTTATTTATTTTGTTGTATTCATGGTTTATCGATTTGCCCATGGCGATATGAATCCGGCCTTTTTTGCTCAGTATCCCACCAATAATGCTTTGCAAATCTTCATTTTGTGTTTTCACGTAATTTTTGCTTTGTGAGATATATATTTCTCTGATTTTGCGTGCATCGCATGGTTCCCATTCATACGAAATACTAACAGGGGTAATGTTTAGTGCCATCAGCCGGGTAATCAAATCACCTTCTCCCGACAGGCTCAACATTTTTAGTACGCCCACATCGGTTTTGTCGTTTCCGTCTTTGGCCCTTCCTTTACGCTGTGCAATCCAAACCGAATGATTGTCTTTGGTTATTTTTTTCCGGATATATGCCGAAAGTTTCTGTGCATTATAAAGTGTTTCACGGGGTTTGCCTTCGCGAAAAACCGTGATCATCCTGTTTATTTTACCCATATCTGTTACAAATGGAGAAACCATCAGATTATCGCCCCATGTAAATTCACAGGCTTCCTTGTTTTTTTCTACTAAAACGCTGGCCAAAATGGACGAATCGAGGGTAATATCGCGGTGGTTGGCTATATAAAGGCGCGAAATGTCTGCTGATGAATCAAAGCCTGATGTACTTAGTCCGTCGGACGTGTCACCGAGAATTTTTAACACCAGTGGCTTCATGAATTTCTTCTGGAAATCGGCGATGGACACGGCTTCCGATGCTAACTTAGTTAAGTCGGTATGATTTCCTTTCCCAAAAAGATATTCCAGGATGGTCCTTAACTCATCTTGTACGACAATACGTTTTATGGCTTCTTGAGCTTCTTCTTCGGTATAAGGCCGTATGTCGTCAAAATTAAACTCGCTCATTTTCGTTTCATTTTAATGCAAAAGTACAAAAGATACGGGTTTTACTTTTGTATCTGGATTAAAGAAAAAGAGTTAATGATCAAGCTTCTGGGATTCAGAAGAACTGTTGTTGGTGTAAAATCAGGAAAATCCTTTGGTCAGGCGCCGGTTGAAGCTTTCAATGTGTAGAAGCTTCAAAATAAGATTGAAGGCTATGTTCCGGCACGGACCTGTCAGGATTAAAAAACGCCGGATATTTTCCTGGATTTTCTTATGCCGGAGCAGGTATTCCATTGTTTCCGACTGATAATTCTTATCTAAAATACATTTCGCTGTCTCCTGCCCTGAAACCAGCGCCGGATAAATTCCTTCTCCGCTTAGTCCTGACGTGAGGCCCGCGGCTTCACCCGCCAAAAAAATATTACCGAACCGGAATCCCCGGTAATCGTATAAAATGGGAAAACTTTCGTAAGCTGCCTGTGAAATATCAAATCCTCTTTCTTTAATCCAGCGGTGAAAATTTGCTTTCATCTTTTTGGGAGATAAACTGTGCGGGTCAGCACCACAGCCCACGGCGAGATAATTTTTGTGCGGAAAAATCCATGCATATCCGGTATGGAAATAGTGAGAATTCATAATTATTTCAAAAGGAATATCATTTTTCCGATAAGGAATTTTGTATTGCATCGCCATGATATAATGCCGTGTGGGTATTTTCAGGTATCGTCTCGTGAGAGACGACGGACCATCAGCACCTACCAAAAAGTTAAAGCTATATTGTTTATTGCTATCAACCTCCACAAAATCTTTTTCTATTCGTGTAACCTGCCTTTCGGTTTGTATTTCAACCGTTTCTCGTTTAATCCGGGCCAGTTGCCACTGCCCTAAAGTTTTCCTGTCGAGTGTAAAAAGAAAGTTTTCTTTGGCTCGGATGTTAAACTGTCGGCGGGGGGAAGTCAATAGCGTTTGGTTTGTAGCTTTTTCAATGAGTCCCGGCGGGAAATCGTAAATCTCAAAAAATTTCCGGGTAACTCCGCCGGCACATACTTTTTGTCCGATGTGTGATTTCTTTTCGAGGAGTAACACTTTCAGCCCCGAAGGGGCTAAAACCTCAGCGCACCTTAAGCCGGCCGGTCCTGCACCGATGATAATCACATCATAATGTTTTCTTTGGGCAGGTTTCATGCGTCAATTGTTCAATAATTCAATAAGTTAATAGTGTGACAAGCAGCCACAGCCGCAGTTTCGGTTCGCAAACGCGATGGCCCCAGTCTTACAGGGATAAACCCTTCTTTTTTGGCCTGTTCAACTTCTTCGGGACTGAAATCGCCTTCGGGGCCGATAAGCACCATCGTATTGGTTCCGGGGGTGTAGGCTTTCGAAAGTTCGAGGGTAACTTTCTCGTCGATATATGCAATGTATTTCTCTCCTTTAAAGTTTGTTTTGATGACTTTTGAAAATGCCATGCTGTCATCCAGCTGAGGATGCCGGGTTTTTAACGATTGTTTTACGGCGGCTGTGATTACGCGGTTCAGTCGATCGTGTTTTACAACCTTTCGCTCAGAATGCTCACTAATTATCGGAGTGATGCGATCAATACCAATCTCGGTGGCTTTTTCCAGAAACCATTCAAAGCGGTTGATGTTTTTGGTAGGCGCTACAGCCATGTACAGGTAGAAATTTCGACGGTCGCTGCCTTTTTCTTCTTTGAGTACTTCCACAAAACAGCCTCTCGGATTGGCTTCGGAAATACGGCAATGGTAAAGCATCCCTTTGCCATCGGTAAAATGAATTATGTCCCCGCTTTTCATTCGTAACACCTTGATGATGTGTTTTGATTCTTCGGCATTGAGCTGAAAAACAGGGGGTTTTATGTCGGGAGCGTAAAAAAGGTTCATCGTTCCAGTATCTATTTTTTTAAAAAAATGGAATCTAAGTCCAAATTTTTCCAATTTATAATTTCTATTCCATTGCTTCGTTTTTGCTCCGCTTCTCCTGCATACGCCAGCAAGGCCTTTTTGCTTCCTGACAATCTTTGCCAGTATTTCAGGTTTTTAAAAAAACTTTCCTGAATGGTTTTTCCCGATTTGATTTCAACCGGAACGAAACCGTTTTGTTTTTCAATAATTAAATCAATTTCTCTTCCTGTTTTATCCCTCCAATAATAGAGTTGCGGCTTGTCGGTTAATGTTTGTTGGATTTTAATAAATTCAGAGACAACCATGGTTTCAAAAATTGCTCCTTTTAACGGATGCAGGTTAAGCGTTGTTTCTGATGTTATGCCAAGCAATGAACAAACAAGCCCGGTGTCGTAAAAGAATAGCTTAGGCCGCTTAACGATGGTTTTGTTGAAATTTTTATGATAAGGTTTGAGTAAAAAAACCAAAAAGCTTTGTTCAAGCACTGACACCCAGGATTGCACTGTTTTTAAATCAACGCCCAATTCCACTGAAAGTGAATTGAAATTCAACTCCTGTGCAGTTCTGCCTGCAAGTAATCTTATAAACTTCTCAAAATGTATCAGGTTACTGATGTTTTTAATCTGTCGCACATCCCGTTCAACATAGCTCTTAATATAGTTCGGGTACCATAATCTGTAGGGGATGTTTTGATCGTAAACCGGTGGGTAAAAACCATTTAGAATTAATTCTGCATCTTTGTATTCAGGTATATTCTCTTTTAATTCCCGGAAACTAAACGGCAACAATTGTAAATAGGCTACCCTGCCGGCCAATGATTGCGATATAGTCTTGTTAAGCAAAAAGTTATTTGATCCGGTTAAAATAAACATTCCCGGTTTATTGCTGTTATCTACTATTTCCTGAAGAAAAGAAAACAGATGTGGCGCTTTTTGTGCTTCATCAATAACTGCCCCGTTCGGGTATTGTTGCAGGAACCCGACAGGGTCTTCAAAAGCAAAGTTCAGGTTAGTGGGAGTTTCCAGGTTGACATAAGCTCTTCCGGAGAAAACCTGCTTTACCAAAGTGGTTTTTCCTGACTGGCGAGGCCCGATAACGGCAACAACTTTAAAGTGTTTTATTAGTTCTTTTAATAAGTCGATGGTTGCTCTTTGAATCATATGTACAAAAATAGAAAAAAATGGAATTGGATTCCATTTTTTTCCAAAATATTTTTACAAAATGCCTGCGTTCGTTTTCTGAAATCCGGCAATGACTGGAAATAGTAAACTTAAAATCACCACTTTTCTGGAGTTGTTTTCCTGTTCTTTTTCTTTTTATCATTCCATATTGAATTTATTGAGAAATACGGATTTGTAGTTTTTAAGGGCGATAAATGATTAACGGCTAAAGCCGGTTTGTATTGACTTTTGAGAGCACCGCACTAAAGTGCGGCGTAAAAAACGATTTTAGTTTATACAAAACTAATAAAATAGACTAAGCAAAAGATTGAGTTTTCTAACTCCCATCGAGTTTTTTGATATGTGAAGTTGTTTAAAGTTCAAAAGGCATTTAATAACATTCTGACAAGTTAATTTTAAACAACTTCAATTTGTTAAATTAAAACACAAACAAAAATTGTATTTGTAACTTGAATTCTACTTTAATTTTTATAAACATTTGGTGCTATTGTTACCAATATTAATATTAGGTAGTTACATCATTAAAAGTATTCATATTTCATACATGAGCAAATATGTTTTTCCGCAAATTTTTCCGCCGGCTTTTAAGCCGGTGATAAGTAACGTAATAATTAAGGCTTTAGCCATTAAAATTTTATAATTTTGTATGGAAACTTATTAAAACCTATCATCATGCCTTATGTAAAAATATGGATACACGCTGTCTGGGCAACTAAAAGCAGGAAAAAATATTTAACCATTGATAGTAGTTTATGAATTAACCCGGAAAATTCATAGAATTTTCTACGCTTAAGTTCCACCAAACAAATTTGGATTATTGGCATACTCCAAATTTGGGTGTCCCTAAAGCGGGGTTTCCCGGTTTGCCCCCTTCTATCCACCGCGCATTCATACAATTCACTCCGTTCTTGTATGAATAAACCGGGTTAATCAGGATAAAATTGTATGCTACCCTCACTCTTTTATAAAGAACCAAAAAATTAATCTGTCAGTGTCCAAGTTATCCAATCACCAGTTATTTGAAGACAGGATTTATGATTATTGATCCCTGAAAAAATGAAACAATCTTTCGGCTTTTGCTTTGCCAATGCCTTCAACTTCTGACAGCGTCTTGATGTCGGCAAGAATTATTTGTTCTATGGTGTTAAAATGTGCCAATAGTTTGTGTGCGATGGCGGGTCCTACCCCTGGAAGACTTTGAATGAAATAATGTTGTTGATTTTGATTTTTCTTGGGCTTTTTACCGGTTTTGCGGACGAAATATGGTGAATGCATTTCTTGTTTTGCCGCCGTAACCATAAGATCTGCGGTGTCATCTTTCCCGGACGAGCGGATTTTGTAATAAAAAGATGTCTTTTATCATATTATCTAGATAATTATTTACAAATATATTAAAATAATCTAGATAAAATTACATAAAGTGAACTGGAGTTTGTCCGTAACCTCGTTTGCAACGAGGACGAGGTAAAGGAAAAAGTTTGGAGTGCCTGGAGTTGGTTCCATTCGTCGAAAGGACAGGACAATTCCGGGGAGATTTCTCAGTCTAACCTCCTTCGCAATGACAGGTTTATCCAAAGGGGCAACCGGCCATCCTCCGGTATCCTTGCAGAGCCAACAGAAAGATAACCTACTCAATTTCTATCCCCAATTCCTTAATCACTTCTTTCATCCTGGCCTCAATGATATCCAATGCCTTTTTCCTTTCGACGGGCGTCGTGTTTTTTGAAAAGCGAATATTCAGCCCGTTTTGGGCCTTTTTCACTGAACAACTACTTTTGGTAATTGATTTTTTTTGCAAAAATTCCTGTAACCTTTTGCGGGTGAAATTTTCGTGTACACATTTTAAATACAGTTTATATTGTTTGTCAGACTTGCCCGATGCATCAACAGGTTCGGCATTGCGTATCATTCTGAGCATGCGAAGATCGGTCAGTTTTTTTTCACCCGACAAGCCGGAAATGATACGCGGATCCATTTTCAACAGGTTTAAAATATCACCGACATAAGTCTCATCTTTCCCAATGGATTTTGAAAGCTCTTTTTTGTTTTCAAACAATCCTTCCGAGAGGATTTTTTCAAAGGCCACTGCCTTTTCCAGGTTGCTCAGTCCGGCACGCTGCAGGTTGGCAACAACCGACATCAATTGTACATCCTTGTCCGTGCCTTCCTTTACAATGGCCGGAATGTTTCCCTTGTGAAGCAAACGGTAGGCTTCCACCCGGCGGTGTCCGTCTATGATTTCGTAATTCCCGTCATCTGTTGCGCGCACGGTAATGGGTGTGAGCAGCCCGGTACTTTCAATACTGGCCGCCAGTCCTTCCATGCGCTTGCGTTTATTCCTGTCTTTCAAGGCCGTTTTATCCAAAAACCTTCCCTGATATGGCGATTCTTTGAGCTTTGAAATGGGTAGAACCAGAATGCGTGATGCCATAATTTTTTTTGTCAAAGATAAGTATTTTCTCTTTCCTAACGGGTCCCCCGACCGTACAAGCAGGTAAAAACGAATGAAAAGATACGGCCTCCTACCATGGATAAGGACATTTCTCCATCCGGCTTGTCAAGCGATATGCCAAAAACAAATTTTCGTATCTTTGAATGATTCAAAAATTTACAAAACGCTAAAACCTTACAACCATGAACGGAAAATATGTTTTTAAAAGTTACCTTGGCAAATCCAAAACATTGAATTTCAATAATATAAACACAATCGACCATGACCGATCCGCATTCATTGTTAAACAAGTGTGTTACTCTTTACTAATGAAAACCTTATTGAATAAAATTTCAAATAAAATAAAGACCTCTGTCAATAAAACAAAAGATTTTGCCAAAAGAAATTATGATACATTAGCTCTTGCAGGAACTTTGGCTCTCGCAGGAGCACAAGCATTATCCCCCGCAAAAGTATATTCACAAAATACTTCTAGCAATAAATACAATAATTATAAATCAAAAACTCAAGAAGTTGATACCCTTTGGGGAAAAGACAATTCAACCCCAGACTCAATTGCTTACAATGTCTTCTCCCGACCAAATATAGTAAAAACATACGGAAAAGAAGGAAACGACCCAAACTTAAACTGGAATAACATGACCCCAAAAGAAAAAGCAGATTACTTCAAAAAAACAATGCAAAAGTTCATTGAATTATATCCAAAGTACGACCAAGTTTATAATTCTGGAGACACAATTTTAATGGTGGGTAATGAACTTTGTTATTTTTATACTAATTTAGCAGACTATGTTATTGAAGGAGAAAATAATATTGAACATGACCCAGGTTCTTCATTAAATACTTATCCTGATATTAAAAAAATAACAATTGACCATAATGGATATTTTAATTTACCTCATCTTTACATTACTGGAATTTCAAATGACAATGTTGATCACTCAGTTTCAGGAATTTTTCTTAAAGATAAAATCACTCAAAAAACAAATCTTGAAAATGATTTCCAAATTAGAGATTCTAAAACAAATATCTCTGCACTTCCAGGAACCCCTCCTATGGTGAAAAAAGGAACAGTAAATGTCTCTTGGTATGGTTGGGCTGGAGCATGGAGAAATTATGATTTAATGAATTTTCAATTTGATAAAGATGGAAAGAGTTATTTGATTTATGTAAATCCAAAGACAATGACAATAAACCCCCATACAATCAAGTCCTCAGCAACTCTCCCAAGTAACATTGATTATTCAAGTGACTGGAGGAGTAAATTAGAAAAAGAAGTAGTAAACACAACGAATCAAGACACAACTTCAAAAATTCACACAGACGATGGGGCAACGCAAGTTGATATAAGTTATCTCATTAAAAACAAATTTTCATACCCAGATACAACAGATTTGCATAATGAAACCAATGGAACTTTTCCAATAGATGTAATCGATACAATTCAATTTATTCAAAAAGGAATTTTGCTTGGTAATCCTGTATATCCAAATGGGAGATATTATTACACAGTTTTAAAACAAGACGTTTCAAAACAAAAAGTAAATGTTACAAAAAATACAGATGGTGTGTTCAATCATAAAGCGAACAAAGCCCCATATAAAGCTTATCCAAACCCAATAAGAAAAGGAGAAAACTTGCACCTAAAGTTACCCCAAAGCAACAATGGTTCAAGTTTATTAGTCGAGTTTTACGACGTCTCAGGACGACTACTCGGGCAAGAAACAGTAAATCCATCTAATAAGCAGGCAACAATTAATACTTCAAAATACAACTTTCCAGCTGGGCTAATTTTAGAAAAGATAACAAACAAGAAAACAGGAAAGTCATCAACCTTAAAAGAAATCGTTAGATAATTTTTTATTAAAGAATTAATTTAATAAATTAGAAACAAATTGTGAGCATAAACCTTATTGTAGGGGTTGTCGTGCGGTTACATATGCTAAAACAGGAAATCTCTTTTCTGAAGATCCCTCTTGTTTTAAGCAACATATTAAAAAAGAAGATTTAACTCCTTTTAGAGAGGGGTTAATACATAATGGAATTAAAAAATAGGATTAAAAAGATTTTAAATGAAAATGGAGTTAATCCAAAAACAATTGTGGATTTAGGTTGCAAGCAGATGCGTTATTCTGATTTATTTCCAAATTCAAGAATACTTGGATTTGATATTGTTCAAACAATGAAACTCTATAAAAAATTACAACAAAATGATAATCTTTCTTTCTTTTTTAAAAACTTTAATTTTAATCAAAATGTCCCAAAATCAGATTTAGTTATTGCATCTCTTTTTTTACATTTTATAAAAAAAGAAGCAAGAGAAAAATTATTTGAAGAAATAAAAAAATCTAAATATTTTTTAGTTGTTCATCTTGATAAAAGAATTCAAATTCCAAAAGAATTCTCTCTTATTGCAAAGGATGAATTTCATACTGAAAAAGAGACTCATGATGAGCTCCCAGAACATTCTCACCATCTTTTTATTGAATTGTACAAAACACTTTAAACCAATTCAAATAAAAAATCTCTTAAATTAAAGAAAATAAAAATAAAGGATTGATTTAACATATAAAAATTAATAGAAGGATTAGATTTGTTTTAAAAATTGAATTTGAAATATAATCCCTTATGAATTCTCAACCCTAAAAGAAATTGTTAGGTAATTTTTTTATTAAAGAATTAAAAACTTCAAAAATGTTTTTTGAGTAA
>CAJXKB010000070.1 GCA_913055825.1 uncultured Bacteroidota bacterium | reverse complement strand
GGCCTCCTGCCACTCCGGCAATCATTTTGTCTCTTCGCGAACGATACAGTTTTTTAGAATTTCCCATTGTTTCTATCTTTTTTAATTCAGCCACAAAAATAGTATTGCCAAACACAATGGGAAACAAGATTTCGGTAATTCGCAGTTTTTTGTCGGTGAACGGAGAAATCATCGAATAAAATAATCAGGAAACTAAAAAAAGGCTGTCTCAAAATTAAGGAGGCAGCCTTTTTTAAAATATTGTTTGAGAACCTGTTGTTACATGTTGTCAATAATGCTATTTAAAGTAGTACTGGGGCGCATGGCTTTCTCTGCCAAACCATAATCAGGCAAGTAGTAACCGCCAATATCGGTAGGTTTACCTTCGGTTGCCATAATCTCCTTAACAATTGTTTCTTCTTTTTCAACGAGTTGTTTGGCAACTTCTGTAAATTTCTCCTTCAGTTCGGCATCATCGTTTTGTTCGGCCAAAGCCACTGCCCAGTATTGAGCCAGAAAATAATGGCTTCCACGGTTATCCAGTTCACCGGCTTTACGCGATGGGGATTTTTCGTTTTCAAGATACACCTCAACGGCTTTGTCCAGGGCTTTTGAAAGCACTTTTAAACGGGGATTGTTGTATTTATCGCCCATAAATTCCAGCGAAACCATCAATGCAAGAAATTCACCCAAAGAATCCCATCTTAAATGCCCCTCTTGCAAAAACTGTTGAACGTGTTTTGGGGCAGAGCCACCGGCACCGGTTTCAAACAAACCGCCACCCGCCAACAAAGGAACAATGGATAACATACGGGCACTGGTTCCCAGTTCAAGAATTGGGAATAAGTCGGTCAAATAGTCTCTTATGGCATTACCGGATACAGAAATGACATTTTTACCCGCTCTCACTTCTTTCAAAGTAAACCTCATTGCATCCTCAGGTGACATGATCCTGATATCGAGTCCACTCAAATCATGATCTTTCAGGTAAGTTTCAACCTTTTTGATAACCTGAGCATCGTGGGCCCTGTTTTTGTCTAACCAGAAAATGGCTGGATAACCTGTTGCCCTTGCCCTGGTAACAGCCAGTTTAACCCAGTCTTTTACAGGAATATCTTTTACACGCGACATTCTCCAAACATCGCCCTTTTCAACCACTTGCTCAATTAAAACGTTGCCATTGCCATCTACTACTTTCACAGTTCCGTCAGCAGGAATTTCGAAAGTTGTTGGATGCGAACCATATTCCTCGGCTTTTTGAGCCATCAAACCCACATTAGAGACATCACCCATGGTAGCCGGATCGAATTGACCATTGGCTTTACAATCGTCCATGACTACCTGATAAAAAGTTGAGTAGCAACGATCGGGAATCACAGCTTTGGTATCGTGCAGCTGACCATCGGGTCCCCACATTTTACCGCCATCCCGAATCACCACAGGCATCGAAGCATCAATAATTACTTTGTTGGGTGCATGCAAATTGGTAATACCATTGGCCGAATCGACCATAGCGATATCCGGCTGCACTTTTAAAGTTTCCCGAATGGCACCTTGAATCTCATCACGTTTTTCTTTTGGAAGCTTTTCCAGTTTTTTATACAACTCACCCAATCCGAAATTAGGATTAAAACCAACGGATTTAAGCTCCTCAGCATATTTCTCGAAAACCTCTCTGAAAAACACATCGACGGCATGCCCAAACAAAACAGGGTCGGATACTTTCATCATCGTTGCTTTTAAATGAACCGAGAAAAGAACATCCTGTTTTTTAGCATCTTCAATCTGTTCCGCGTAAAAAGCACGTAAGGCTTTGGCGCTCATAAAAGTACCGTCTAAAATCTCGCCATCTTTTGATTGCAGCCCGTCTTTAAGAATAATCGTTTTACCATCAGGTTCGACCAACTCAATCTTAAAAGGAACAGCCTTTTCGGTTACAATGGATTTTTCATTTCCATAAAAATCGCCTGCCGACATAGTAG
This sequence comes from uncultured Bacteroidota bacterium, assembly GCA_913055825.1. Classification (GTDB taxonomy): domain Bacteria; phylum Bacteroidota; class Bacteroidia; order Bacteroidales; family F082; genus Sulfidibacterium. Next base: position 13,753 of record CAJXKB010000070.1, on the reverse strand, counting down.
CCACGTGCGTTTTACAATCGCTGCTGTAGGGTTTCATCAGCTTATGAGGGTGCTTTTGTGCATTTTTCTTTACCGAACCGGCAGCACGCCGATCGGAGTTGCCCTGACGTAAAACCGGGTTTACGGCACTTCCCAACACCTTTGAATATCTTTCAGCAAGTTTGTGCTCTTCTTCGGTTTTGGGTTCTTCGGGATAATCGGGAACATCAAAGCCCTTATTTTGCAATTCTTTGATGGCATCTTTTAACTGAGGAACCGTTGCGCTTATATTCGGAAGTTTAATAATATTGGCATCCGGCTGGAGTGCCAACTCACCCAACCTGGCCAGATAGTCTTCAATTTTTTGATCCGCTTTTAAATAATCAGGAAAATTTGCCAAAATGCGTCCTGCGAGTGAGATATTGCTTTCTTCAATTTCCACTCCTGCAAATTTGGTAAAAGCCTTTGCTATGGGCAATAACGAGTAACTGGCCAGAGCCGGAGCTTCGTCCACTTTAGTCCAGTTGATTTTTAATGATTTATTTTTCATTACTATATGTTATAGGTTAAAATTGTGTTCAAAAGCCAAATAAATCCATCGGATAATTCCATCGGCAAAATTGCAGGAAATTATTGAATTAACCAATCAATTTGAACAAATCTTAATCGGTACAGCCGCTTAAAGCCCTTTTTTATGAAAAAAAGTAAAATTTAGAGCCGGTAAAAATTACATTAAATTTTGAGTTAAAAAGTCCTATTTATTACGAAAAAATGAATAGCTATTTTGGATAAAAACAGTAAAAATGAAGCGGCCATTCTGATGGCGAACTGTGAATAAATTAACATGAAAAAGACAATAAAAACAAAGTATGCACATATGATATAACCGGATTGTGTTTTTTTATCATTATGAGCTAGTGATGATTACATATTAATTATAAACACATGTAACTGATTAACATGGTTGTAAAATCACAAATCAGGTGATTGTATACCCAATATTTCCAAAAATATTTTTTAATGATCGTGGGGAAATATAACATCCGGGAACACTTGCTTAAAATGAAATTTATACACGAAAATATGGTCAGTATCATCTCGGCAATCGAGATCTGACAAAAATAAGAAAGCATTTTTTCTTACCTTTGAGCCACAAAATTATATCCGGCAGTTTTTATAACTGCGTGATATAATTTAAAAATATTTAGTTTGTTTATTTAATTCAGCAAGTGCTGAGCAAAAATTAAAATCTATGGCAACGTTAAAAGAAAAGTTAAAAGAAAAAATTGAAGCCCACAGGCCGAGGACAACTCGCCTGTTAAAAGAATTTGGTGACGTTAAAGTAGGGGAAGTCAACATTTCTCAAACAATTAACGGTATGAGGGGCGTTAAAGGCCTTGCCACCGACATTTCTTATCTTGATCCTATGGAAGGTATCCGTTTTAGGGGAAAAACCATTCCCGAAGTAATGGCTGCCATTCCAAAACCCGAAGGCAAAGATTACCCTTATGTGGAAGCTTTTTGGTTTTACCTGCTAACTGGTGATGTTCCTACAAAGGAAGAGACCTTGGAAATTGTTGCCGATTTCAAAAAACGCAGTGGCGTTCCGCAATATGTATATGATTTGTTGAGAACAATGCCCCGCGATACCCATCCTATGACCATGTTCTCGGCTGCTGTTTTATCCATGCAACGTGAATCAAAATTTGCAAAATTCTATGCAGAAGGATTTAACAAAATGACCGCATGGGAACCTATGTACGAAGATGCCACTGACATTATCGCTAAATTACCGACCATTGCAGCTTACATTTACCGCATGAAATATAAAGGTGATACGCCTATTGCTGCTGATCCTAATTTGGATTTAGGTGGAAATTTTGCCCATATGATGGGACTTCCTGAGCCTTACGACGATGTAGCCCGCATGTATTTTATCATCCATTCCGATCACGAATCAGGAAACGTTTCGGCCCATACCACTCACCTGGTAGCTTCGGCCCTTTCGGATGCCTATTATTCACTTTCTGCAGGTCTCAACGGCCTAGCCGGTCCTCTCCACGGATTAGCCAACCAGGAAGTGCTGAAATGGATCCAAAATGTAATGAAACAAATGGGTGGAAAATTACCTTCGGAAGAAGAAATGAAAAAATTTGTTTGGGACACCCTTAATAGTGGTCAGGTAATTCCCGGTTACGGTCATGCTGTTTTGCGCAGAACCGACCCACGTTATATGTCACAACGTGAATTCTGCCAGAAACATCTCCCGGACGACCCGATCTTTAAATTTGTTTCGCGTTTATACGATGTAGTTCCTGATATTTTAAGGGAACATGGTAAAGCCAAGAATCCATGGCCGAATGTAGATGCCCAATCAGGAGTTATCCAATGGCATTATGGCTTGCGCGAATACGATTTCTACACCGTATTGTTTGGCGTAGGAAGAGCCATGGGCGTTTTGGCTAACATTACCTGGGACAGAGCTTTAGGATATGCAATTGAAAGACCTAAATCGCTCACCACAGATATGTTGGAAGAAATTGCCGGCATCAAATAAAAGGTTTTAAAACCAATTCTATAAAAAGCCCTGTAAATTTGCAGGGCTTTTTTTCATTTTCAAAACCAATTCAAAAATGATCACACAAAAAGAAATCAGTCTGCCACCCGTATCCAAAGGCTACCACCTTATCGATCGTTTTATTAGGGATGCCATCACCGATTTACCTCAAACAGGCATCCTTCATCTTTTCCTGAAACACACTTCGGCCGCTTTGATGCTCAACGAAAATGCCGATCCCGATGTGCGCACCGACCTGAACACACTTTTCGACAAAATCGCACCCGAAGGGGCCCCTTTTTACACCCATACCCTCGAAGGACGCGATGATATGCCAGCCCATTTTAAATCGGCGCTTCTGGGCACATCGCTGAGCATTCCCATTACTGATTACCAAATAAACACAGGTACATGGCAGGGCATTTACCTTTGCGAATTTCGCAACCACGGAGGACGTCGAAACCTTGTAATCACCATTTATTCATAGCAACATGTTTCTGGTAATTCTTCTCGCATCTCTATTGTTAGCCTTCGCCTTCCTGGCTTTGGCCATAGGAATCTTGTTAAAAAAAGACGGTAAATTTCCGGTGTCACAAATTGGTCACAACAAAGCCATGCGTCAACGGGGCATTGGGTGTCCGCAAACCCAGGATATGAAAGCTCAGCGAGCCGAAAAAAAATGAAACACAAAAAAAGTGTCAAGCCAAATTGATTGGTAAGCACCCCCCATTGATAAGTAAACGGGATAAAGCGACACTTTTTCAATGGCATTCTCCATCTTCAACATTAAAATGCGTTTATTTTCATCCTTTAAAGCATCGACACCTACTAAAAATACCTATTACGGCTTAAAATTCAAGCTGATTTGACCATCCGGGAAACATCCTTCCAACTCAAGCAACCACCTTTTCCGTTTTAAACCGCCTGCATATCCTGTCAATTGGTTATCCGACCCAATCACACGATGACATGGAACCACAATGGCAATCCGGTTGGCACCATTGGCAGCAGCCACAGCCCTAATGGCCAATCTGTTTCCCAGCATATCCGACAACTGCTTATAACTCCTGGTTTCACCGTAATGGATGGTCAATAATGCCTGCCATACCCGTTTTTGGAAATCGGTTCCCACCAGTTGTAAAGGGAGGTCAAATGAGTTCCGCACTCTGCTAAAATATTCATTCAACTGTAGCCTTAAGACATCAAACAAAGGATATTCGCGTTCAACAATCTCCGCATTCAACTGCTTTTTCAAACCCGACACCTGCTGTTGAATCCGGATTCGATCAGTAAATTCCAGCAAACAAATCCCCGACTCGGTGGCACAGGCCAACATCTCCCCAAGAGGAGTTGAAATTGTAGTGCTGCTTATCTTTTTTTTAACATTCATTTAATTCCGTATCTTCTTATTTATCAATCATCACAACCCATAAGCGCTGCCATCAAATTTAAATTACTCTCCTTCATGTCTCAACCATCTGCTCTTGCTTTACATATTGCTGCAATTCCGGATAAAACAACCTGAAATCATCCCTTAAGGCATCGTAATACTGTTCCAATGGCACCATGGCATGCCGGAGTCCTGAGCGGTCACCACTTCTGCGGTCCATCCCACGAAAAACCCGTTTGAGTTCGTTTGGATTTGCATAGCCGGAAAGCCAATTTTGGGCAACCATATAAGGTAAAATCCGGCGGATCCTGGGAGGAAGTATTGCCATGTTTTTTCCCAAGACAAGGTAAACCCAGGGTGTAAAAGTGTCTAAAGGGATGGTGGAATAATCGGCCCAATACAAAGCCAGAAAATGATCATAATAAATATCAACCGCTACCCCTGAATATCTTGCCAAAACGTCAACTATCAATTGCTTGCTATGACGAACCTGCGGATGGCTATCGGTAAAAGCATCAATTTTCCGGTGTAGCAACATGCCCTTTCGTATGCCCTCTGGAAACAAAAAAAACTGTTTTCCTTTTACCGCATCGGCAATCAGGTTTCCCACCAAAAGCGATTCATCGTTAAAAGAAAGGTGAGCATGAGCCAAAAAGTTCATTCCATTTTTTTACAAAAATAGCTTATTCAAAACATTTCCATGTATCATTTGGTGATTGGCAATCGACAAACGTCCTTAAAGGCATTTTGTTTCTGCACTTGATTATGCTACCTGGCTCAATCTATCAATTTAAATTAATTATTTATATCAGCCTTTGAACAATGAGAGGCAGTATTTTTGGTAATTTTGCAAACGATTGAAGTAATAACAAAACACACAAACTCATGGATAAATTACTGCTTTTAGGAGATGAAGCCATTGCCCAAGGGGCTGTTGACGCCGGTATTTCCGGCGTTTTTGCATACCCGGGGACACCATCTACCGAAATTACAGAATACATACAAGCTTCAAAAGAAGCCAAAGAACGCCACATTGCTTCGGCATGGTCAGCAAATGAAAAAACGGCTATGGAAACCGCCATTGGCATGTCGTATGCCGGCAAACGAGCACTAGTCTGCATGAAACATGTGGGACTTAATGTAGCCGCCGATGCTTTTATCAATTCATCAATCACCGGAGCACACGGTGGCTTGGTGGTGGTGTCGGCCGATGACCCCTCGATGCACTCTTCACAAAACGAACAAGACTCACGTTTTTATGGAAAGTTTGCTCAAATCCCCATCATGGAACCTTCCAACCAACAGGAAGCCTACGACATGACCCTTTATGCTTTTGAGCTATCCGAAAAATATGGCACTCCGGTACTGCTTAGGCCTACCACACGTTTATCACATTCACGTTCGGGGGTGGCACGTAAAACCCCGCGTGAGGAGAATCCCCTAAGCCTGCCCTCCGATCTCAAGCAGTTTGTATTGCTGCCTTCCATTGCCCGAAAACAATACAATACGTTGTTGGGTAAACAAAAAGCCTTTGAACAGGAAGGTGAAGAATCGGGGTATAATCAATTTTTCGACGGTAAAGACAAAAGCATGGGCATTATTGCCTGTGGGTTAGCCTACAATTATTTACTGGAGAATTACCAGCAAACCGAAATTCCCTATCCCGTATTAAAAATCAGTCAATATCCTGTATCAAAAAAACTCGTGAAACAGATTTATGACGAAGTTGACAGCGTTTTGGTACTCGAAGAGGGCTATCCCATCCTTGAAGAACTCGTCAGGGGTATTTTGGACGAAGGCAAGCCGGTAAAAGGCCGGATGGATGGCACATTACCCCGGGCAGGGGAATTAAATCCCAACCTTGTTGGAAAAGCCCTGGGAATAGATATAGCCGAAGGTTATGAAATTCCTGACATTTTAAAAGGGAGACCTCCCCTACTCTGCGACGGTTGCCCACATTGGGATTCGTTTGGCGCTTTAAATGAAGTCATGGCCGAATACACCAAAGGCAGAGTGTTGGCCGACATTGGTTGTTATACTTTAAGCGCCCTGCCCCCACTCGAATCCATTAACAGCTGTGTTGACATGGGCGCATCCATTACCATGGCAGTAGGTGCCGCTGAAGCAGGATTGGTTCCTGCCGTTGCCGCCATTGGCGATTCTACTTTTACCCATTCGGGGATGACCGGATTGTTGGATGCCGTTAACCGGAACGTGCCCATCACTGTTTTATTACTTGACAATTCCACAACCGGGATGACAGGAGGTCAGGATGCGGCAGGATTTGGCAAACTGGACAATATTGTAAAAGGCATGGGCGTAGCTGAAGAACATATCCGTATCATCAAACCGCTAAGGAGGTTACATGATGAGAATGTACAAGTTTTTAAAGAAGAAATTGCATACGAAGGAGTTTCGGTAATTATTGCCCGGCGCGAATGTGTACAAACCCTTGCCCGTCGCATGAAGTTAAAACATGCCAAAAAGAAAACAGAAGCTGTCAATAAATAACATAAAACAAGCACATAAAATGAAAAAAGATATTATAATCGGTGGCGTAGGTGGCCAGGGAGCGCTAACTATTGCCACAACCATAGGATTAGCCGCTTTATCAGAAGGCCTTCAGCTGAAACAGTCGGAAGTACACGGCATGAGCCAACGTGGAGGTGATGTACAGTCGCACCTGCGCATATCATCCAATAGCATCGCCTCCGACCTTATCCCCGAAGGAAAAGCAGATATGATTATTGCTGTAGAACCCATGGAATCGCTCCGATATTTTAACATGCTCAGCAAAGAAAACGGCTGGTTAATTACCAGTATTAATCCGTTTAATAATATTTCAAATTACCCCGATCTGGAAGATGTTCTTTCCGAGATCAGAAAACTGCCGCGTTACGTTACAATCGATGCTGATAAAATTGCCAAAGACCAGGGATCGGTAAAAGCCGCCAACATTGTGGTGCTTGGGGCTGCCTCACCCTATTTGGGTTTAAAATACGAATCGCTCGAAAAAGCCATCAAACAACTGTTTGGAAAAAAAGGTGACGATATCGTACAGCTCAATTTGAAGGCACTCAGGGCCGGACGTGAATTTGCCGAGAAAAACAGCTAAGTGTTTGTTAAGAAATAAAGTTCCCTGGCTGGCGCTAGCATCCGCTTGTGCCTTACTATGAACCTATCAGACAGGCACACAAAGGAAAAAATTTGTCGTCTTGAACATTTGGGATGGTTGTGCGCAATCGTGAGAGGTTTCCTTGCAGAAGATTTCTCTTTTCAGGTTTTCAATTTCCTTAAATCCCTTACTTTTGCTGCCGATAAAAATGACTCATTTATGTCTCAGATAAAATATGCTTCCCATATATTTTTTATCGCCTTCATTGTGCTACTTTTTGCATCCTGCCATTCATCAGAAAGAAAAAGTAAAGATCAGCCCAACCCAATGAAGCAGAATGAAACACCTACACATAGACAATTGTACGGCATCAACATCGACAGCCTCACCGTTATCCGGGGAAAGATAAAGAAAAATCAATTTTTGGCAGACCTGCTTTTGCCTCAGGGCATAAGCTATGCCACCATCGATTATCTGGCCAAACATACCCGAACTGTTTTCGATGTACGGAAAATAAGAAAAGGACACCCATACACTTACATAAAAACCAGGGATTCTGTGCCGAAGCTACTCTATTTTGCCTATGAAATTTCGCCTTCACACTATGTAATATATCATCTTCAAGACTCCATCTACGCAAAACCGGGGCAGAAACCGATTGTGCACCAACAAAAAAAGATAAAAGGCAAAATAAACAATTCTTTATGGTTAGCCATTCAGAAGCAAAAGGCCGACCCCAACCTTGCAATAAAACTTTCGGAGATTTATGCCTGGACCATCGATTTTTTCGAACTCCGAAAAGGAGATGCTTTTAAAGTGATTTACAATGAATCGTATGTAGACGGTAACTATGTAGGTTTCACCGAACTTCAGGCAGCAAACTTTATTCACAATGGAGAAAACCATTATGCTTTTTATTTCAAACAAAACGATAAAGGAGATTACTTTGATGAGAATGGAAATAGCTTGGAGCGGACATTTTTAAAGGCACCCTTAAAATACCGGCGCATAAGCTCCAGGTTTACCAATCATCGTTGGCATCCAATATTAAAAATCTACCGGCCGCACCATGGGGTGGATTATGCTGCCGCCGAAGGAACACCTGTTCACAGCATAGGCGATGGTGTGATTGTTAAAAAAGGATACCAAAGAAATGGTGCCGGCAATTATTTAAAAATCCGTCACAACGGAACCTATACCACGCAGTATGCGCATTTACGTCATTTTGCAAAAAAGATGCGTGTCGGTGTAAAGGTTCATCAGGGCCAACTTATTGGCTATGTCGGTCATACCGGACTGGCTACCGGACCACATCTCGATTTTAGGGTTTATAAATTTGGACACACCATCAATCCACTCAAATTAAAATCACCTCCTGCAAAGCCCATCGAAAAAAAATACAGGCCTGCCTTTGATTCACTGGTACAACATTATAAACCCTTGCTTGATTCGTTGTAATAAACGACTCACCTGAGTAGATTGGGTCAGAGAAGGAGAAAAGCAGATTTACCACGAGTCGCCACGCACCGGCTCCGCGTCAGACTCGCGCTGGATGTGGTCAACGAATTTCAGGGATTGACAAATTGGATAATGTATCCAACTCTAGGCACTCCAAACTTTACTTGTAATTGTTTTAACCACCAAGGCGCTCAAAGGGTTTTCACGAAGTCGCGCAAAGCGATTTCCAAATCTAACTCTAGGCACTCCAAACTTTAGGCACTCCAAACTTTCGACAGCAGTTTATTTCGATGTTAGTGAAGTTTTAGCACGAGTCGCCACGCACCGGCTCCACGTCAGACTGCGCTAGCGTTAATTTATAATAAAATAAAAAAGGCCGAATCTACGATCCGGCCTTTTTTAATTATCATTTAATCAACTGATTATTGTACGCCTTGGCGGACATCCCAGAAGATTTGTTTTCCCCAGAAATGATCTACAATACCTTGAGCAGCAGCTTCGGTATGTGCAGCATTCAATTCAAATTCAGTAGTTGGGTAAGGATAACGGAAAGGTCCTACGGTATGTCCTGGATAGGACGAAGCAGGGGCAGCAGACATTGGAGGGAAGTTAGTCCTTCTCTGAAGTGCCCATAATTCCTGACCTTCTTTAAACATGGAAATCCATTTTTGAGTATAAATTTTAACAAGATCAGTAGAAGGATCCATGTTAAATGGAGCTCCTGTATTACCTGTCAATGCAACTTTCGGATTAGCCATATAAGCAGCCAGGGCTGAAGCTTCATCCGAACCATTCAAAGGAGACAGTGTTCCGGAATAAGTTTCATCAAAAGAAGCTGCAATACCGGCAGCATAAGCACCATCGGTAGTATATGAACCTATATTCCACCCCCTTGCACCTGCTTCGGCAATAATAAACTGCACCTCAGCATAACGCATAAAGTACGTGTAACCCTTTGGGTCATCACGATACATGGCACCAATACGTGAAACCGTACCTAAACCGACTTGTGTACCACCTTCAACCATGCCTCTGTAAACACCATCATCTTTAGTAAGTTTGGCGTAAGCAGCGATACGAGGATCACCAAAGCTTAACAAAGTATCGATAAGCGTTTTAGCAACGGCATGATCATCACGATTACTAACATAACGGTTATTATAATAAGGCTCGTCGTAAGGATTAGTTCCCTGCCATTTCAGTTTAGCTTCATCATCACGGCTATCAAAAATGGGATACTTTGTAGGATCTCCCAATACTTTTTCAATTTCCGTCTGCGCAGTGGTAGCATCAGCATTAGCAAGACGAATGGCTAAACGCAAGTGAATTGAGTTAGCAAATTTTTGCCATTTTGCAAAATCACCATGGTAAAGGATGTCTTCTGCTCCTAGTACATCAGTCGGATTAGGCTTTGCCAACAAATCATTTGCCTGCTCAATTTTGGTAAAAAGAGAAGCATAAATAGAGCTTGGTGTATCATAAGCAGGCGTCATATTTCCGGCTTCACCCTTAATGGCGTCAGAATAGGGAATGTCACCCCATTGATCGGTAGCCATCTGCCACAAATACACTGACCACGTTAAAGCCGCCCCTTCGGTACGGTTTTTACCCGCTGCCTGTGCTTTAGCAATCACTTTGCTCAGGTCGAGCTGGGTTTCATAATAGTCGCTCCATGCATTATAAACCACGTTATCGCGATATTGATAATGTGCTTCATCAATATACTGGATTTTAGTAATTTGTCCTGCATAGCTACAGAAGTTGTTCATACCCTGCCAGTCGTCAAACATTGTACTTCCAATATAACGGATAGAATGAGTAATGACATTAGCGATTGGCGCATCAACCGGGTTATTGGGATCGGTATTCATATCTACCCAATCCTTTGTACATGATGTTGCAAACAACACCGTGAACAATAATGCGAATGTTTTAATATATATTCTTTTCATAGCTTTATATTTTCAGATTAGAAGTTAGCTGTCAATTTGAAACCCATAGTACGTGATGGTGGTAATTGATATTGCTCAAAACCTACGCCAGCATTACCATTACCATAACCGGTTTCAGGATCAATACGCACATCATTGGTTTTATCCACATACAAAAGAGCTGCATTGTGGATAAAAAATGACAAATTCAGACTCTGGAAAACTTTTTGTTTCTCCAAAATCGATTTGGGGAAAGTATAACCCAATGAGATTTCTCTCAATTTTATAAATGAACCGTCAATAATGTTCTCTTCTTTAACGAAATAATAATTTTCGTAAAAACTTTGTGCACTATTCAGGTCAGTATTGTTCGGGTCATCAAGATTCGTATTCAAAGCACTTCCATCTGCATGAACGAAAGTATATTGTTGCATTACGTTAACACCGGCAACAACACCTGTTTCACGAATGTTCCCCTGAGCGGTTTGTGCCAATAAGCCGGAGTACAAACCAAACATTTTGGTTACACTGAAGATATCACCACCTTTACGGCCATCAATCATCACGTGCAGGTTAATGCCTCTATAGCTAAAGTCATTGGCAACACCACCAGTCCAGTCAGGAGTAACATTACCTAAATCAATGTTACCTTGAGTAGCCAACGGGATACCATCAGCACCTACAACAAAGTTGCCATTTTTATCCCTAACATATCCTTTACCGCGAATTACACCATACTCTTCGCCGGGACGAGCCTGTACGGAAAGACCACTCCATGAACTACCAATTTGCAACGACTGCAAGTCACCATATAATTCATCAACCATATTATTGTTTTTTGCCCAGTTTACGGTAATACGCCAGTTAAAGCCACGGGCATTTTTGAAGATATCACCATAAGCAGTGACTTCCCAACCCTTATTGGAGATTTGACCTGCATTAATCCACTGGTGACCAAAACCTGAAGAGGTAGGAACCTGGATGGACATTATCTGGTTTTTGGTTTTTGAATCGTAATAAGTAACATCAAAGCCTAAGCGGTTGCTGAAGAATTTTAAATTGGTACCAATTTCCCATGAATATTTTCTTTCGGGCATTAAGTTGGCATTGGCCAATGTACGGGTATAATAGTACTGTGTAATCCCTTCAAAAGCACTGGTAGAAGCCAGATAGACATTACTTAAGGTGTAAGGACTTGCATCACCCCCCACAATAGCATAACTGGCACGCAGTTTACCAAAAGTAAAGCCTTTTCCTTTTATATTGAAAGCATTGGTAAAAATAAAACCCATATTTACCGAAGGATAGAAGTAACTCCAGTTGCCACTAGGCAAAGTCGAACTCCAGTCGTTACGGGCAGTACCACCAACAAACAAATAATCTTTAATAGAGACATCAGCCTGTGCATAAATACTGTTAGTTTCTCTTTTGCTATGGTACATATCAACAACAGGACTTCCTTTGGCATTACTGATATCAAAAAAGTTCGGAACAGTTAATTCATTGGCTGTCATTGATGTGAAATTGTAAAGGTTTTGGCGGAAGTTACCCCCAACCATTGCCGTTAAACGAACTTCTTTCGACAAATATTTATCAACATTCAAAAACAAATCTAAGTTTGTTTCTTGATTGGTACGTTTATTTTGCCAGAAATAACCATTGGGATAATCCTGTGATTGGTTATGTTCAACATGTTTACGACGCTCAGAATAAAAATCAGTCCCTGCACGAAAGTTCAGGTTCATCCAATCGGTAATATCATATTTCAATGATAAATTACCAAAAATCCTGTTTCTAACCCTGGAAGTTGTATTGTTGTAAACCGTCCAGTAAGGGTTATTATGATAGGATGAGTTCCAGTTGTAAGGGTTTCCCCATGGGTTTAACTCGTTCCAATGGTCTTTCAAATGGGTCATATTAATCTGGCGACCAAACCATGAACCCAGTGATTGCATAATATTATTTACATCATAACCCTGACCAGGAAGGTTGTCGCTATGATTGTTGACATAAGTGACCGTGGCATTGGCCGAAAATTTAGGAACCAGTTGATAATGGCCACTGAAATCAACACTATGTTTTGTAAGATCGGTATTCGGAACAACACCTTTATTATTGTTGTATGAATAAGCGATACGGCCATTAGCCTTTGCATTTCCGCCTGTTAAGGCAACATGGTGGGTTTGATCAATACCGGTGGTAAAGAAATCTCTCACGTTATTAGGTTGTGATACCCAGGGAGTAGCTTCGTAAACAGGCTCGCCGTTAGCATCCAATGTGTATGGGCTGTCAAATTGAGGGAGCTTTAAACCGATGTCCAAACGGGGTCCCCAGCTTTCGTCCATACCGTCCATTGTGCCGCCCCAGTTACCGTCATAATAAGCAAAACCACCACCTATAACGTCACCCTGGGCATATTCCTGATAAGTCAGACCTAAGTTATACTTATTGTTAAAGTGATTATACCAATACTCACTTCCGTAATATCCCTGTCCATATTTGTTTTGGTAATCAGGAAGAATATAAATATTACTAAAACCGATGTTATAGGTGTAAGAAATACCAATACCATGTTTTTTAGCACTACCTTTTTTGGTAGTAATCAAAATAACACCATTCAAAGCACGGCTACCATAAAGGGCAGCAGCACTGGCACCTTTCAGTACAGTCATTGAAGCGATGTTATCAGGATCAATATCAGCAATAGCATTACCAAAGTCAGTACCACCCCATTGGGTAGCACCTGTAGTAGCATTACTTACAGGAACTCCATCAACCACAAACAAAGGCTGGTTGTTGCTCCTGAAAGAAGAGTTACCACGAATAGTGATACGTGTAGAAGCACCAACAGCACCACTTGAAGCAGTAACCTGAACACCTGCAACACGTCCTGACAAAGCGTTAATCACATTGTCCTTTGGAACCTTAGCCAAATCAGAACCTTTTACATCCTGAACGGCATAACCCAGCGATTTCTTTTGGCGTGAAATACCCAATGCAGTAACCACTACTTCATTCATAGAAATAGACTCAGTAGACATCACCACATTAATAGTAGTTTTGCCAGCAATGGCAATTTCCTGGGTTTTCATACCAACAAATGAAAAGACCAATGTTGTAGCATTATTGCTCACATTAATTGAATACTTTCCATTGATGTCCGTAATAGTACCAATAGTGGTACCTTTTACCTGAACAGTAACACCCGGAAGGGCAGTGCCATCATCCGCACTTGTTACCGTACCGCTAATCGTTTTTGTTTGTGCAAAGGCAAAATTGAGCCCTGCAAACAACAAAAACGCAAGCATCATTGTAATTTTTCT
>CAJXKB010000069.1 GCA_913055825.1 uncultured Bacteroidota bacterium | reverse complement strand
GGCATTATTGATTCTTTTACAGAGAAAAAGATAAAAAACATAAAAACAAAATTTTGCGGAGATTTAACCTACAGCATGTGGCTTTTATAGAATTTTGCAAAAAAAATCCGTAGGTTTGTTTCATAAAACAGCATTATGTTAGTGATTGGAATTACAGGCACTTTGGGTGCAGGAAAAGGCACTTTGGTAGATTTTTTAGTGAAAGAGGAGGGATTCCGGCATTTTTCGGTGCGACAGTTTCTGATTGAGGAAATTGAGCGGCAGGGCCTGCCTGTAAACCGCGATAGCATGACAAATGTAGCCAACGATTTGCGCGAAAAACACCACCCGGCATATATCATCGAAAAGTTATACGAAAAGGCCATTCGCCATGGAGGCAGGGCAATTATTGAGAGCATCCGTACACCCGGAGAAGTCGCTTTTCTGCGAAAGCAGGGTAATTTTTATTTGTTGGCGGTGGATGCCGATCCCAAAATACGTTTCCAAAGAATTCAGCTTCGGGCTTCCGAAACCGACCGCATCGACTTCGAAACTTTCATGGCCAACGAAGCCCGCGAGATGAATACCACCGACCCGAACAAGCAAAATTTATCCCAATGTATCCGGCTGGCCGATTTCAAGTTAGACAATAATGAAAGTATCGACAAGCTCCAACAGCAATTAAAAACAGTGTTAAAACTAATCCTAATCGATAAAACCTAAATCAGAATAAAGATCAAACTGGCAACAACGATCACAGAAAAGCTGATGAGTAATGATTTTCGCAATTGAATACTTCCCAAACCGAGGGCATAAGTTAGTTTAATAACATTGTTACTTGTTACTGCAATAAGGGCGGCCTGGCCCATGGCATGCAGGCTGATTGCAAATTTACCCGTGAATAAGCTCAGCAAAAACGGGTCAATGTCGGTAACGCCCACTACCAACGATAAAATATTAAGGCCGTGGGTACCATAATATTGCAAAACATATCTGGTAACAATGGCAAAAAGCACAAATAAACCGGCAAAAACCAAAGCCGTTTTAAATTCGAGGGGGTTTTTATTGTTAGCTTCTTTTAAATCGGCAGTTTCCCCTTTACGGCCAAAGCGAAGGATAAGCCATCCCAGCAAAAAACTCAGAAGGCTTAATACAACAAAAGGGACCAAAAGGGACAAAGCAAGTTTCTCGTTGAAGATGTATGAAAGGACATAAATCCTGACAAACATCATCGCGGTAGCAAAAACTATTGAAGAAACTATCAAATGAGGGCTTGTTTGTGACGCTTTACTTTTACGTGCCAACACAATAGTAGTAGCTGTACTACTGTATAACCCGCCCAGCAATCCTGTGATAATAATTCCTTTTTGGGGAAACAAAAAGCGTTGCAATAAATAACTAAGGTACGAAATGCCGGAAATTACCACCACTGCCAGCCATATTTTAAAAGGAGAAATAGGAATAACCTGGCTGATAATCTGATGCGGCAAAAGCGGCAAAATAATACCTGAAATAATTAGGAATTTCGACAATACCAGAAATTCATCATTTCCCATACGTTTTGAAAGTGTTCGGAATTGTGGCTTCAACTCAGTGAATACCAATACTGTAACGACCACAGTAATGGTCAACCAGATAGGATATAAGTACAACAGCGGAGTTAGGCTATAAGTAATAAAAACAATCAACAGCGATGTAATGCCGAACTGTTTGCGCTCTTCGATTTTCTTCCAGTAAAAAATGGCCAGCAAAACCATGATTGCCAGGCCGCCAAACAAAAAAGGCAATAGACTTTTCGGGGAAATCAAATACAGGATAAAACCCAGTATCCCGATAAAAGTATGGGTACGGTCGGTGCCGTAAAGGCTCCCCGGTTTGTCAGCAAAATGATGCCGGCGTTGTTCCAACCCAATCAGCAACGAAAAAAGCGTAATTAGAATAAAATTAGTAAAATCAACAGGTATATTATCCGGAAAATGCATTTTTACTTAATTTCTGTTTTCCTGTTACCTTCAGCTTTTTTCTGCGCCATGCGCGATAAAATATCTTTCATCTGTTGCAACTCTTTTCCATAACCACTCCAATTATCTTGTTTCAAATAGTCAAGTGCCTGGTTATAATGTTTCAGCGCATCCTGTGCCTGTTGCGAAAGCGAAGAAGCAATAACGGTTTGGATAGCCTGAGGTTGAGGGGTATTTCCGGTACCTTGAGAAACATTGAACACAGCTTTCAGTGCTTCATCCAGAGTTCTTTTCATTTCTATTTTATCTTTAAAAGCCACAATCACCCGCTTGAGTTCCGGAATCTGGCCTTCTTCCGATTGCAAATAAACCGGTTCGACATACAACAGGGAATTTTTCATGGGAATCACCAACTGATTTCCTTTAATTACTTGTGAACCCTGTTGCCCCCATAGTGTTAACTCCGATGAAATATCAGGTTTTTGGTTAATTCGGGCTTCTATTTGCATGGGGCCGTAAATCAGCTTGTCTTTGGGAAGGGCATACACAATTAATTGACCGTAATTTGGAGCATCACAGCGTGCGCACATCCAGGCAATCATATTGTCCTTGTTGGATGGTGAAAGCGGTAACATCAAAATATACTCTTCTTTTTTGTTGTCGGGCAAACGCATAATAATATAATAAGGAAACATTTTTTGCTGCGAGCTACTGTAAATTTCATTGGGAATCTGCCAATAATCTTCCTGATTATAAAACACTTTGGGATCCGTCATGTGATACACGTTGTACATTTTGGTCTGAATATTAAACAAATCTGTAGGATACCGGATGTGTTCCTTCAATGAAACAGGCATTTTACTAATAGGTTTAAAAAGTTTGGGGTATATCTTTTGATACGTTTGAATAAGCGGGTCGTCCGGGTTGATTACATAAAAAGAAACATCACCGTTATAGGCGTCAATCACCACTTTTACCGAATTATTTACATAATTAAAACCCCGCTCAACCAGGTTTTGAGTAACCGGTTCCGAATACGGAAACATATTAGTTGTTGTATAAGCATCGTGTATCCAATACAAGTGCCCATCTTTGCCAACAACAAGATAAGGTTCACTATCGTACGAAAGGAAGGGGGCCAGCGTTTGGTCGCGTTGCATAATATTCCGGTAAAACATGATACGACTTTGGTTGGTGATATATCCCGTAAGGAGAATTTTAAGATCGGAGAACTTCCAGGCATAAAGCAGACGCCGGAAAAGGTTGGAAATACGAACGCCTCCTTTGCCTGCATAACTGGTATAAACATTTTCATTTCCCTTGGGATAATCAAATTCTTTGGTTTTTGTATTCACTACCACGTACTGGTTAGTTTTTTCACCGTAATAAATAGCCATTTGTTTCAGGTTCAAGGGTACCGTTGTGGTAGGCGGAATATCCTTAACAATCAAATCGGGCATACCATTGGGTGTTATTTTATTTACCGGACTCATTACCACACCGTAGCCATGGGTATAAATTAAATGATTGTTTACCCATGTTTGTGCCCTCGCGGGAATTTGTGAAAGGGGTAATTCTCTGGCAGCTACAGCCACTTCGGTATATTTTTTAAAATGATAACGCTCTACCTGTACACTTTTAAAATCGTAATACAAACGAATTTCTTGTAACTGTTTATAAGTTTGAATCAGAGGACGCCTGTCCCACAAACGGATATTTGAAATTGTATGATGATTTTCCTGAATATCTTTATAAGTGATATCCTGGTTTACAGGAAAGTCTTTTACTTTTATTTTATTCAGGCCAAAGGCAGCCCGTGTAAATTTTATGTTGTTCAAAATATAAGGTGTTTCCTTTTTCAACTCGTTGGGTTTTACAATATATTGCTGAACGATGCCGGGATAAATCCACACAAAACCGACCAGCACCAAAACCCATGTACCAACAGTATACAAAAGGATTTTACGGTTTTTGATAACCGGAAACAGGAACAAAAGAACAGTTACTACAATACTTAAAATAAACATTACCCAGTAAGCGGGGATCAGGGCATGCACATCCATGTATGAAGGCCCATAGGCAACACCGTTAGAGGAGTACAGAATATTGTAAAGCTTGATGAGATAAAGGGCTGAAATACCAAAGGTAAAAAAACCGGATAAACTGATTAAATGATCTTTTGCTGCGTTGGAAATATGAAAACGGTTTCCGTTAAAATTAAAGGCATTGTCGAGATAATAGGAAAAAATAACTATTAGTGCGGTAAGGGCTACCATAAACATATACCAGCCGGTAACAAAGTCATAGGTGGGGAGTTTGAAGATATAAAAACCGGCATCTTTACCAAAAATAGGTTCTTTAATACCAAAGGATGACGGGTGTATGAATTGTAAAAAATCATTCCAATGCCCTGAGGCAGAGGTGGCCATCACGATGCCGAAGAACAGTAGAACTACAGTCCAAAGCCAAAACGCAATTTTTCCGTGGTAATAAGGCATAAGTATTCGTCGCGGATCTTCATCAGGCAAAAAACTGACATCGCGGCTCCGGCTACCTATTTTGTATGCCTTGCGGACCTGAATGCCGGCAAAGAGGACAAAAACCAATAAAAAGATGGCGAATGAAATAGCCTGCGAAAAAATCATGGTATCAAATACAGAGCCGAAACCCATGTTCCTAAACCAAAGCCAGTCGCCGTAGTAATTAACAAAAAGGCCAAACAGATAAAGGGCCAGAAAAAAGACAACGGCCAAAATAATCCAGGCTTTGAGATTCTTAATATTTTTCATGATTTTTATTTTTCTATTAATGTCAAAATTAGGTAAAAAAGACTGTTGTTTCACAAATTGAAGCTGTTTTAAAATCAATATCTGAAATATTTTACTTTTGCCTGCCATGGGACTCAAACATTATTTTTTTGGTGATGAAGATGAACGGGCGCAGTATATTTTTAATCTGATTGCCCCGGTGTACAGCCTTATTGATAAAGGGTCGGAAGTTGAATTTCAAAAAATGGCTGCCATATTCAATGATCATTTCCCCCTTGCCGGGAAAAACATTCTTGATGTGGGTTGTGGTACCGGTTCGTGGATAAGGGCATTGGGTAATTTTAAACCGGACAAAATGGTCGGAACAGATTTTTCCCTTAAAATGCTTCAGCAAGCACAAAAGAAGCATCCTGAAATTGAGTTTATTCATCAGTCCGGCGAAAACTTATCTGCTTTTCAGGATAATAGTTTTGACATTGTAACTACCTCTTTTGTACTCCATGGTATGAAAACACCCAAGCGTACTAAAGTACTGGCCGAGATGAAACGAATTGCCCGAGAACAGGTGGTTATTCACGATTTCTACACCAATCATCATTGGATTATCCGAATACTTGAGTTTTTGGAACGCAGCGATTACATACATTTTAAACAGCATTTCACGGAGGAGTTAGAACAGCAATTTGTAAACACTCAGGTGATTCCTGCCGATAATGGGAATGCACTATATGTGGGGATTAAATAAAAAATAGTCTTTCAGCTCATTAAACGAAAAAGTTCCTGGAAAATATCAAGAAATCCGGGTTTCTCAACCACAAATACCAAAATTAATTAGTGAATATAGTCCAGGCTGATTGGGGTAAAAAAATTTGGAACTTTTCATAGATAACAGCCATACCGTTTCCATTTATCCACATTAAAGAATATAACTCCATTTTTTTTTGCAAAATGCTTTGATTAGTAAAGATTTTATTTACATTTGTCGCGTTAAAACAGAGTAGAAATGCAAAACTGGTCAAACAACTTCTTTTACTCCTTTTATTATTTTTATTTTAAAAGTAATTCGGGGCGAAGTTTGTATTGATCATATTTAAAATATAACAATCATAAAAAGTCCCGAAAAATTTTCGGGACTTTTTTTTTAAACAAAAATCAAGAGATGAAAATAGCCATGCAGGGAGTTAGCGGTGCATTTCACGAAATTGCCATAAGGGAATATTTCAAAGGACAGCAGTATGATGTAGTGGCCTGTGATACGTTTAATGAACTGTTTGATGCGTTGCATGACGGTAGGGCCAATTATGCCATGATGGCTATTGAAAACTCATTGGTAGGCAGTATTTTACCCAATTACACCCTGTTGCGTGAATCGGGTTTACGCATCCTTGGCGAAGTGTATTTACGCATCGAACAGCATTTGTTGGGCACACCGGGTTCGACCATCGAAAAAATAAAAAAAATTTATTCGCACCCCATGGCTATCCAACAATGTAATAAATTTTTAACACCTCTTCGCCGCAAAGGCGTAGTGATGGTAGATGCAGAAGACACCGCCTTAAGTGCCAGGCGAATCAGCACAGAAAACCTGAAAAAACATGCTGCCATTGCCAGCCGGCTGGCTGCAAAACTTTATCATCTCGATATTTTGGCCGAAAGTATCGAAACCAATAAAAACAATTTTACCCGCTTTTTGATTCTGTCCAATGAAGAAAATTACCAAAACCATAAAAAGGGACAGCACATCAACAAATCATCCCTTTATTTTCTACTGCCACACGAACAGGGGAAACTGTCGGAGGTACTATCGGTATTGACTTTTTACAAAATCAACCTCACAAAAATACAGTCGTTACCGATTGCCGGGCGCAACTGGGAATATTTATTTTATGTGGATTTGGAATTTAATGATTACGACAAATACAAAAAGGCACTGGAAGCCATCGGGCCTTTATTGAGTGAAATGAACATTTTAGGTGAATACCAGAAAGGAGAAACAGCTCATGAAAATTAAAACAGCAAATCGGTTACAAGCGGTCGGGGAATATTATTTTTCGCGTAAGCTGAAGGAAATTGCAACCATGCGAAACCGGGGGATCGATGTGATTAACCTCGGTATCGGCAGTCCTGATAAGTCTCCGGCAGCTGAAACCATTGAAACACTTGTGGTTGAAAGTCGCAAAGCTGATAATCATGCTTATCAATCTTACGCAGGCATCCCTGAATTGCGCCGGGCTTTCGCCGATTGGTATAAAAAGTATTTTGAGGTAACCCTGGATACCGACCGGGAGATCCTTCCGCTTATGGGTTCCAAAGAAGGTATTATGCACATTTCCATGGCTTTTATCAATCCGGGTGATAAAGTGTTGATCCCTAATCCGGGCTATCCGGCTTATGCTGCTGTTTCACGCCTGTTGGACGCCAAAATAGAAACTTACAATTTACACTCAAGTGCAGGTTGGCTGCCCGATTTTGAAGAATTGGAAAGTCGCGATTTGTCGGATGTGAAGATGATGTGGATCAACTATCCGCATATGCCTACCGGAACGCCTGCCAGCCCCAAACTCTTTGAACAGATTGTGGCCTTTGGGTTGAAACATAATATTTTAATTGTCAACGACAATCCGTACAGCTTTATTTTGAATAATGAACAACTGAGTATTTTGCAGGTTCAAGGGGCAAAGGAAATTGCGCTTGAGTTAAATTCAATGAGCAAATCACACAACATGGCCGGATGGCGTGTTGGCATGCTGGCGGGGAAAGCCGATTATGTTCAGGCTGTTTTACAGGCCAAAAGCAATATGGACTCGGGGATGTTCAAACCGTTACAGATGGCTGCAGCCAAAGCACTTAGCATGGGAAAATCGTGGTATGATAAACTCAATTTTACCTATCAAAAAAGAAGAATCCTGGCTTTCCGCCTTTTGGACCAACTGAATTGTTCGTATAACAAAAATCAGGTGGGAATGTTTGTGTGGGCACAGATTCCGGATACCTTCAATGACGGAGAAACCCTGTCGGAAAGGGTTTTACACGAAAACAGTATTTTTCTGACCCCCGGGTTTATATTCGGGAGTGCCGGTAAAAAGTACATCCGTGTTTCGCTTTGTGCCACCGAAGAACGCTTGCAGGAAGCTACTGAACGACTGAAAAAACTTTCAATGGTTGAAATTTGAAATGTATTTATTAAAAAGTTTAAAGAATTATATATAAATGAAAATAGCAGTTATAGGTATTGGTCTGATTGGTGGCTCCATGGCTCTGGATTTAAAAAAACGTGGTTTTGCAAATGAAATAATTGGTGTGGACAACAACCCACAGCATGCAAATATAGCCATACTCAGCAAGCTGGTGGACCGGACAGCTACGCTGGAAGAGGCCGTGGAGGCTGCAGAACTTATTATCCTAGCCACACCCATTGATGTGGGCAAAATACTTTTACCCAAGGTACTCGATTTGTGTACCGGCACTTCAAAAGTGGTTACCGATGTAGGTTCAACCAAAGCAGGCCTGGCTGTACAAATTGCCAATCATCCCAACCGTGGGCAATATGTGGCTTCGCACCCCATGGCGGGAACCGAATTCTCCGGCCCTTTGGCAGCTATCAGCCACCTTTTTGATTACAAAACCGCCATCATTTGCGACCGCGAGAAGAGTTCGGAACAGGCCATTGTACTGATTCAAAAAATGTACGAAGCTTTACATATGAAAGTTATTTTTATGAATTCCAGCGAACACGATGTAAGTGCAGCTTATGTGTCGCATATCTCACACCTTTCGTCATTTGCCCTGTCGCTGGCTGTTTTGGAAAAAGAAAAAGATGAAAAGCGTATTCTCGACCTCGCCAGTGGTGGTTTTACTTCTACCGTACGTCTGGCCAAAAGTTCTGCCGAAATGTGGGTCCCTGTTTTTCATCAAAATTCGGAAAATGTACTTGAAGTACTCGATACTTATATCGAAAAATTATTGCTTTTCCGCGAAGCCATTTATCACAAAGAAGATGAGAAAGTAGCGGAATTAATTCACGAATCAAATAAAATTCAAAAAATATTATAAAACAATACATCATGCCTAAAAGCTTAAACGTCAAATCAATAACGACATGGAAAGAATACAATGGACGGCCTTTTATCATTGCCGGGCCCTGTAGTGCCGAATCGGAAAAACAAGTGTTGGAAACAGCTATCGGGTTGAAAAAAACCGGCAAAGTAGACGTTTTGCGTGCAGGAATCTGGAAACCGCGTACCCGCCCAAATTCATTTGAAGGGGTGGGCTCTGCCGGATTGCCGTGGCTGAAAAAAGCCAAACAGGAAACCGGTTTGCCACTGACCATCGAGGTAGCCAATGCAAAACACGTTTACGAAGCGCTGAAATTCGGGGTGGATATTTTATGGATTGGCGCCCGTACTGCAGCCAATCCGTTTGCCATGCAGGAAATTGCAACAGCCATGGAAGGCGCCGACGTGGGTGTTCTGATAAAGAACCCCATAAATCCTGACCTGGAATTGTGGGTGGGAGCTGTAGAACGTGTTTATAATGCCGGAATCAGGAAAATAGGCCTAATTCATCGCGGATTTTCAACCTACGAGAAATCACGCTTCCGCAACTTGCCCCAATGGCAAATTCCCATCGAAATGAAGAGCCGTTTACCACAAGTTTCAATGCTCAACGACCCCAGCCACATTGGTGGGAAGCGTTCGTTGTTGTTGGAAATTGCACAAAAAGCAATGGACCTGAATTACGACGGTTTAATGATTGAATCACATATTAATCCCGATGCTGCTTTAAGCGACGCACAACAACAGGTTACGCCCACGCGATTGGCTGAAATACTAAACAACCTGGTCCTCAGGGAACCCATGACTCATAATGACCATGTAAAAAGCGCCCTTGATGAACTTCGCAACAAAATTGACTTTTATGATGATCAGCTTCTTGAAATCGTGGAACAACGCATGGAGGTAGTGAAAAGTATCGGTCAAATTAAAAAGGAAAATAACATGAGTATCCTGCAAAACAAACGCTGGGAAGAAATCATTTATAAGAGCATTGAAAAAGGGGCACAGAAAGGCCTCAGCCGCGAATTTATCAACCGGGCATTCAAAGCCATCCACCAGGAGTCGATCAACCTCCAAACGGAGATTATGAATGATAGTAAAGTTAAACGTTAGTGGGGAAAAATTTACCGTTCGTTTTTTGTGATTTGTTTTTTAACGCTACCCACAGCGTTTAACATAGAACCGTTTCTCTTTACTTGTGCACCTTTTTAATAAAGGCTTCTACCTCGGGCACGCCGCCCTGGTAAATAAGGTAGCCGTTGTAAGGCTCCCGCAAGGTGATTTCATCGTTCACCGCTGTAAGCATCATCTCTTTTACCTTTGCAGGATCATCGGTTTGCCCTAAGATCCAGCTCAGTTTTACCCAGGCAACTTCGGGAAGCATATTTCCGGCAGGAACAACTCCCCTTGCCATCATGTCGCGACCGGTATCGTACACATACATACCTACATATCCCCAAAGGGTTTGCAGGGTCATAAACATGTGAATACCTTTGGCATGAGCCCGCTCGATAGCGGGATACAACTCTTTGTTCACATGCCCAAGGCCGGTGCCGACAAATATAATTCCTTTGTATCCCTTGTCAATCATTGCATCAAGGATATCAGGGTTCATCCCGGGATAATAATACATCATGGTCACTTTATCGCTAAAATAGGGAAGAATCTTGACATTTTTGTCGCTGCGGCGTTTGTTGTAATGCTTTTTGATCGGGATAATTTCTTTGCGGTTCACGCGTGCCAAAGGCGTATCCCCGATGGTGCGAAATGTGGATCGGTAAGAAGAGTGCATTTTCCTTACCCGTGTACCTTTGTGCAGCAAACCGTATTCGTCGGATGTAGGGCCAAACATGCAAACCATCACTTCGGCAATGTCGGAATGGCCGGCAGCATTCATGGCATGCATCAGATTGAGGGCCGCATCGGAACTGGGCCGGTCAGAAGAGCGTTGCGAACCCACCAAAACCACCGGAACGGGCAAGTTCTGGCACATAAAAGTAAGGGCGGCACCTGTGTGGTGCAGTGTGTCGGTACCATGACCAATCACAATACCGTCCACCCCTTTTTCAATCTCTTTACCGATAGCTTTTGCTAAAGCAATATACTGCCGTGAACCCATGTTTTCACTGAACACAGCAAACACTTTTTCGGTTTCTAAGTTACAGATGTCGGCCAACTCGGGAACAGCACCATATAATTCGCCCGGCGAAAAAGCCGGAATTACCGCACCGGTACGGTAGTCAAGACGTGAAGCAATGGTGCCGCCGGTTCCAAATAGTTTTACACGGGGCAGGCCTTCGGTAAATGGAAACTCCTTTTCGGGAATTTTATAGTGTGCTTTTTTGTAGCCTGTTTCTTTCATCTTTTTTACCGTTCGTACATCAATACCGATGTTATAGCCGGTACTAATTTTCAGCACGATATGTTTATCGTCGTCATTTTCAGCACGCGGTAATACAGTACCTTCAAAATTTCCACGAGAAGTTTCTATACTGGCGGTACCCCACACTCGCACTTTGTATTTTGTCAGTAACGCCAGGGCATCTCCTTTATAACCCTGAAAAATATCTTTGTCCATTATATTTGTTTTAGCTGTTAATTTGAACCTGGTCCACTTGTTTTGAGAGCTCGCTTAACGCGATATTTCCCAGTCCCGTTTGCCGCAATTGTCCCATTACCCAATTATGCTCTTTGTGCAGATTGACCTTTGACTTGTTTTGCCTGAATTTTTCGATTAACAACGGAATCCGTGAAAAAAGTTCTTCATGGGTATACCTTTTGAAATGCAGTACTGTCAACACCGATTCAAATTCCATTTTTGGATGCTGAATGATAATGGGAAGCATAATCTCGGCAAGTTGCGGATCGAGTGCTTCCGTTTTTAGGAAATTAAAAAGCGGCAATAATATTTTCACATCAAAGGCCTCATGCAATGGATAATGATGAATGGCAAACTTGAGTTTTTCGCTTAAAAACACACCGAGGTAAGCCGGATTTAGTGCTGTTGACTTCAGTATTTTCCGCATCAAAACAAAGAGGTTCTTTGAAAAAATAAAGGTGAAGCATTCTTCAGGAACATTCCATTTTTTCAATTGATTGTATTGATGGATTATATCTTCGGGCAGGTTTTGGGCAATCTGCTCAATAGCAGAGTCCTCCAAAGGTATGGGAACAGAATCCGTATCGGGATACATGCGGTCGGCACCGGGCAATACCCGCTCGAAAATAGTAGTTCCGTCTGGTAAGGATTTTCTGGTTTCTTTGGGAACGCCTTCAAAAGCCATGCGGCAACGTTCATCAATGGTTTCCAGGGCAGTGGGCATATCATCATCAGCACCCCAAATAATAAGTTGGGCATCTTCGTCCCCGGCATTCAGCAGTTTCTTTATTTTCTCCCAACTTGTGTCTCTAAACGCCGGTTCCAACGCCTCACTTTGTAACATGTTGGGATGTTCGAGGCAGGCAATTACTTTTAGCCTGCCTGAAAGTTCATCAGCAAAAATATGCCCGGGCTGCGTGAAATGTGACAGCACACCCCGAAAATAAGGCAAATTTACAGCGATTACTTTTTCAGCTTTTTTAAAATAGGGATGTGAAACCTGTCCGCTGAGTTCCATACTTTGCATCTTCCAGTCAGAAAGTTTAATACGTTGTTTAAGTAAGCTCATTATCTGCAATAAAGCCCATTGCCTGAACACTTCGTTATGTGTTAATTCAGGAATCCATTTACTGTGAGCCACGCCTTTTATTTCGACCCTTGTTCCTCCTTTGCAGCTCACGTTTACATCCTGACGACCGGCTCCGATACCTGTTCGTACTTTGCCGGTACTACGGTTTAAAAAACGGATGGTGTTACAGGCTTCCATAACCTCATCCGGATTTACACAGTCGGGATAAGTAACAGTTTCGATAAGCGGCATGCCAAGGCGGTCGGTTTTATACACCCGTCGATGCCCCACGTCAGAAATTTCGCGACAAGCATCTTCTTCAATACTCAACTGGATAAGTCTGATTTTTTTATGCGGCATTTGCAAACTCCCCTCCACGCCTACGATGGCAGTTCGCTGAAACCCTGTGGGGATGCTTCCGTCAAGGTATTGTTTGCGGGTGATATGCACTTCACCAACAATATTCAATTTGCAAAGCAATGAAATTTCGATGGCGATATCTAACGCTTTACGGTTCAGTGGAAATGGGGGTGTGTCGTCAATTTCATAAGTACAGGCATTTTGATTGTTAATACGGTAAACAATCTCTTTGCGGGTCTTAAATTCCATAAGGGCAGTACCGTCGTATTCGCCCAGCTCACTCAGCGTAGGCCGCATATGGCGGATAAGTTCGGCATCATAATCTTCATCGCGGTTATAAATACCTGCCGGACAATGGCAAAATAATTTCTCGTTTGTGAGCAACTGCTGGTGCACTTCCAGCCCCGACATAAAGCCAAGGTGGTCGTAAGTTTGCTGTGTAGCCTCTTTTCGGGTCACATAGCCCGTTTTCTTTTGAGTGTTGCTGTAATTTTCTATTGGGTTAAATACCATGATTGGTCCATTGGTTAAAAATTCAAAGTTAGAAAAAAGGAGCAATTTTCAGCTTTAGTTTTAAAGAACCGCCAACTTTGTTTATTATACCTTAATGACCCGGGTTCGACATAAGCTTTGTCCACAACTTCAGGTTATTAATTTACCTCAACCAAAATAATATAATGAAAAGAATACATGTGATAATAGAAAGCAGGATAAAGGATGAGGTTTAAGCCAAAAATATTTTAAACTTTATAAAAGAAACTCATTAGGCAAAACCTGATAAACAGGAAAAAGACTTCACCGAAACTTAACAACTTTCTAATATTCAGTTAATATTACGCTTATAATATTGCACCGTGAAATCATTCGATACAGAAATAAGCCAAAAAAAAACGCTCGAACTGGTAATATTATCCGACCTGCACTTGGGAACCTATGGTTGCAGTAGCAAAGAACTGCTCCTTTATCTGAAAAACATACGTCCCGAAACGCTGGTTTTGAATGGTGATATTATCGATATCTGGCAATTTAACAAACACTTATGGCCCAAATCTCATGCAGCTGTCATAAAAGAGATCCTTTCGCTGCTATCTTCCGGGACTAAAGTCATCTACATCACGGGGAATCACGATGAAATGATGCGGCGTTATTCCGGCTTAAAGATTGGAAAATTCGAAATCCTCGACAAGGTAGTCCTTCCTTTAAGCAATGGCGAACGAGCCTGGGTCTTTCACGGTGATGTCTTCGATGTGATGATGGAGCATTCTAAATTTTTGACCCGCATGGGCGCTTATGGTTATGATTTGTTGATCCTCATCAACAGTTTGGTTAACAGGGTCAGTAAACTGCTGGGGCGAAGTCCGGTTTCATTGGCATCGAAAGTAAAGGACAGCGTGAAATCAGCCGTGAAATATCTCAACAAATTTGAGAACCTGGTCGCCGGGATTGGTTCCCGGAAAGGCTATGATTATGTTGTCTGCGGGCACATCCACAAGCCGGAAAAAAGAAAACATATCACTGAATACGGAGAGATCACCTATTTGAATTCAGGCGACTGGATCGAAAACCTTTCCGCACTGGAGTTTAACGGTAAAGCATGGAATATCTACCGTTTCAAAGATGATCCCCTGATCGCAGACATTCGGGAAGAAACGCCTCTTGCTCCGTCTTATCAGCAGATCTTCGATTCGCTGAAAAAGGACATTGCCGAAATAAACATTAAAAGTTCCAAATTTTCTTCACCCACAATTTCCTGATGTATCATGAAAATCCTCTATGGCATTCAGGCTACCGGAAACGGCCATATAACAAGGGCAACAGAGATAATTCCCCTTCTTCAGAAAAAAGCCCAGGTAGATGTGTTGATGAGCGGCATGCAGAATTCAGTTTCTTTTCCGTTCCCGGTGAAATACCGTTTTTACGGCTTGAGTTTCTTTTCCGGAAAATCGGGCGGTATCGATTACCTGATGACATATCATAAAACCAAAACCCTGCGCTTTTTAAACGACCTGCTCAAGTTACCCCTGGAAGATTACGACCTGATTATTCAGGATTTTGAACCGGTGATTGCCTGGGCCGGAAAACTGCGGGGAAAGAAGGTTGTTGCTTTAAGTCACCAGAGTGCCGTCATCAATGATGCCGCACCGCAGCCCAGCCTCTTCGATCCGTTGGGAAAACAAATCCTCAAAAACTATGCTCCTGCAAAAATCGAATACGGATTTCATTTCCAATCTTATGATGAAGCGATTTTTACTCCCGTAATCCGGAAATATGTTCGTGACATCAAACCCGTCAACAAAGGCCATTATACCGTATACTTACCCTCCTATCAGGATTCAGCTTTGGTCTCATACCTGTCAGACTACAAAAAGGTACAATGGCACGTCTTCAGCAGGCATGCCCAACGAAAATACAGACACGAAAATGTCGCTATTTTCCCCACGGAACATGAGGCTTTTTTGCAGAGTATGGCCTCTGCTGAAGGCATTCTTTGCGGGGCGGGTTTCGAAACGCCGGCAGAGGCGCTATACCTTCAAAAGAAGCTGATGGTCGTTCCCATGAAAATGCAATACGAACAACAATGTAATGCCATGGCCCTGGAGCAAATGGGAATCAATGTCATTAAAACACTTTCGAGGGGGCATCATCAACTGGACCCATGGCTGGAGAAAACAGGGAGGACTGAAGTTGCTTTTCCGGATCTAACAGCGGTTATCTTATCACAGATTATCGAAAAACACGCCTAACGGCCAACACTTTAGATTTAACTTATCTTTACAATTCTTTCCAAAATCATCATTACCCATATCAAATACGAACATCAGTGTATTGATACTCTGTTTAGCCATGTTGTTGCTTCCCTCCCACTATTTGTCGCGTATTATTCCTTCGCAAGCCCTGCGTTACGAATAATAAAAAAAATATTTTTTTTGCTTTTGTTTTTTATACCCAAAAACAATTTAATATTGCCCTGAATAATCTTAAATAAAACAGTAAGTATTGATTGAGTAAACATTCAAATTTTAAATCAGGAACCTAACAAAACAACCATGGAAGTAAATCAGAAACCCCACAAGCTCACCACTTTTGAAAAGCTCAGCGAAGCGCTTCAGGAGCAGGTTAAATTGGTCTATTCGGAGGGTTTTGCAGATTCCTTAATCGAGTATAAAGGGAAGGATGGAGCAAAAGTTTTCGCCTTACGGTTTGAAACCGACGACACCGTTTATTTAATTAAGATGTCGGGAAAACGCGCTGAACAAATTATTTTAGACGATGATGATTTTGATGAGGATGGCAATTTAACCAAAATTGCAAAACAACTTTATGGTGAGAAATACTCGGATAAGGATTATTTGAGTGATTACAACGATTTTGAGTTTAATGATGAGGAAGATTAATTTTTTCGAGGGTGTAAACTCAACTCTGTCCAAAATTTTAATTTAGCGATATGGGTAGAAAAGAATTAGGAGGCATAGAAGAAAAAGCCTTAAAACAGTTTAAGGAGG